>JBFHQD010000036.1:0-18512 GCA_041592395.1 Bacteroidales bacterium
ATAGCAATAGGATAAATCAATTGGAAGAAAAGATTCGTTCATTGGAATCTGAAAACCACCTATTGAAAGAAGCTTTAGAAAAAGAAAAAAAAGACGTCCTCTTTCCTAAAAACTCAAGTGATAATACAGATAGCGAAACTCGCTATAAAGCCTTAGCTGATGCGGCAACAGAGGCTGTTTTTATTATGGAAAATGGGCTTTGTATCGATTTAAACAATAAAGCCATTGAAATTTTCGGCTATTCTCGAGAGGAAGCTTTAGGATTACCTGTCCTCGATCTTATAGCCCCACAGAGCAAGACTTTGGTTGACGAAAAACGCTTGCTTGCTTATGCTGCGCCTTATGAAGGATGGTGCATTCGTAAAAATGGCGAAATTTTTCCGGCCGAATTACGAGGTAAAGACTTTCGTTTTCTTGGAAAAAAAGTGCGTATTTCTACTTTTCGTGATATTAGTACGCAAAAGCAAGCCGAAATGCAATTGGCTAAAAGCGAAGCGAAATTTAGAGCTTATTTCGAGAAAAGTATGACGATAAACTTACAAATCGATCCTGATACTTTTCAAATACTTGATGCTAATCAGACGGCTGTAAAATTTTACGGCTATTCAAAACCGGAACTGCTAAGCAAGAAAATCAGCGATTTGAGTATGCTTTCTGAGAAAGAAATTGAAGAAATTGCTAAAAAAATAAAGAATAAGGAGCAAAACGATTTTTCGGTTCCCCACCGCTTAAAAAATGGCGAAATACGCCATGTTCAGGTGCGTTCTTCTGCTATTGAAGTGGATGGGAAATTATCCTTATTCAATAGTATACAAGATGTTACTGAAAAAAAGAAAATAGAAGAAGAATTAAAAAATAGTGAAGCACGTTTCCGCGCTTATTTTGAAAACAATACGGCCGCGATGTTGCAAATCGATCCCATTACGAAAAGGGTGATAGAAGCCAACGATGCTGCCTTGAATTTTTATGGCTATAGTCACGCGGAATTCATTGAGCTAAATACTTACGATATAAATATTTTACCGCGGCACGAAATTGATCAAAAAATGAAACAAATTATGGTTTCTCCTTCACAGGCTTTTGTATTTCAACACCGACTGGCAAATGGAGAAAGTAGAGAAGTAGAAGTCAATGTTTCGCCTATTGTAACCGCTACGGAACAGCAATTGTTTATTACCGTTTACGATGTTAGTGAGCGCGAAAAGAACAAGCGTTTTTTGCAAGAAAATGCCAGAAAACTATCGGAAGCTCAAAAGATAGCGATGATGGGTCATTTCGAATTTGATTTGCTAACGAAAGAAGCTGATTGGTCGGATGAAGTGTGTAGAATATTTGGGTTTGATAAATCGAAAAAAAACCCCAGCTATCAAAAATACCGTCAGCAAATACATCCAAAAGATATTGATTATCAAGATAAAATATATTTGGAAGCCTTAGAAGAGAAAAAAGAATACCAAATCGTTTATCGAATTTATACGGTAAATGGACAATTAAAATACATCGAAGAAAAGGGTTATTTCGAGCTGGATCAAAATCAAAAACCGATTAAACTTATCGGAACTTTGCAAGATATAACGAGCAATTATCTTATAAAAAAAGATTTAGAAGAAAGTAAAGCACAGCTCGCCATTATCAATAAAACGCTGGAAGAAAAAGTGCAAAAAGAACTGGCTAAGAGTCGGGATAAAGACCATTTGCTTATACAGCAATCGCGCCATGCCGTTCTGGGCGAAATGATAGGGAATATTGCGCATCAATGGCGACAACCACTCAACGAAGTTTCGATTTTAGTTAACGATTTAGAAGATGCGTTTACTTTTGGCGTATTGAACAAAGAATATTTCGAAAAAACGATGAAAACGGTCTATCGTCGTTTAAAATTTATGTCGAATACGATCGATGATTTTAGTAAGATGTATACCGATGATTTTAAGAAAGAAACCTTTAGTCCAAAAGAGCTGATCGAGAAATTGATAAAATTTACCAGTGGCACTACAAAGCGGAATAAAATTCAGGTTCGTTTTATGTATGACGAAGATTTTGAAGCTGTTGGCTATCCCAATATGCTTTCCCATGTGGTTCTGAATTTGATCAATAATTCGCGCGATATTTTGGTTGAGCGCGAAATAAAAAAACCGGAAATCTGGATTAAACTTAAAAAATATGACCACAATTATTGCATCCGTGTACTCGATAATGGCAAAGGCATCGAAGGTGAGATAGTGAATAGAATATTTGATCCTTATTTTACCACAAAAAACACAAAAAAGGGGAGTGGCTTAGGTCTTTATATGGCCAAATCGATGGTTGAAAAACAAATGGATGGTCGTTTAGATGTTCAAAATCAATCGGAAGGAGCGGAATTTAAAATCACTTTAAACTTAATGATTGATTAAATGATGGAAGATAGAATCAATATTTTAATTGTTGAAGATGAACGGGAAGTTTTACAGTCGCTTAGTAATATAATAGGTCGGCGCTATTCCAAAGTTTTTACGGCAAAAAACGCACAAAACGCACTGGCTATTTTTAGAGATAAGAAAATTGATTTGGTTATTACGGATATTCGTATGCCCGGTATGGATGGACTAACTATGCTGCGTAAAATGAAGGTGCTGAAACCAAATCTACATCGTATTGTTATGTCGGCTTATTCTGATGCGGAGTATTTTCTACAGGCCATTGATTTAGGAGTAGATGGCTATGTAATTAAACCTTTTTTAAAAGAAAAGATTTTAGAATCCATCGAAAAATCGACGCAAAATATTTTAAACGAACAGCTTGCAAGAAAAAGCAAGATTCAATTGGCGAAATCGGAAAAAGAAATGCGCGAATTAAACGAGACCAAAGATAAATTTTTCTCTATTATTGGTCACGATGTTAAAACACCGGTTTCTACTATCGCCTCCTATTCCAGTCTTCTGCTTGATGAATATGAAGATATGGATAAAGCCGAAATAGCCCAAATTTTACAGATTATCCAAAAATCATCGCTACGCGCTATAGAATTACTTAAAAATTTATTGGAATGGGCCAAAGTGCAAACCGGTTCCATCTCCTTTAACCCCGAAATTTTTAATATCTGCGATACAGTTAGTGAAGAAATAGATTTTGCCTCTAATTTATGGGAGAAAAAGAAGATTAAAATCGAATACCAAGCGAAAAAAGACAATTATGTTTATGCTGATCGGAATATGGTACGGACTATATTTCGTAATTTATTTTCTAATGCGATTAAATTTACGCCGGTAAGCGGTACTATTCGTGTGAATAGCGAGTTTGAGAAATCGGACAAAGAATATGTTAAAATCAGTATAGAAGATAGTGGAATTGGAATTTCGCATAAGATATTACCAAATTTGTTTAGCATCAAAGAAAATTACTCGTCGGTTGGTACAAGTGGAGAAACAGGATCGGGTATGGGCTTGTTGTTTTGTAAAGAATTTATCGATATTCAGGGCGGAAAAATACAAGCCGAAAGCAATTTAGGAAAAGGATCGACCTTTAGTTTTAAGCTGCCATCAGCCCAAAATTATAGCGTAGAAAATGAAACAGAGGAAAAAGAAAAAAAGGCTTAGTAGTTAATTTCTTTACTTTTGTCCTATGATATTAGTAACCGGAGGAACAGGATTTGTAGGTGCTCATTTATTATATGATTTATGCCAAAAGCATGAGCATATCAGAGCTATAAAGCGTCAAAGTTCAGATATAGAGCTTGTTCGTAATACTTTTGCTTACTATTCGAACGAAGTAGATGCTCTTTTTCAAAAAATAGAATGGTTAGAAGCAGATATTTCCGATTATTATTCTTTAGAAAAAGCATTTAAAGGAGCAACCCAGATTTATCATGCGGCAGCTATCGTTTCTTTTCGTGAGGAAGATCGACAGAAAATGATGGAAATGAATGTGCAAGGAACCGCTAATGTGGTAAATGCCGCCTTGTACAACAAGGTTGAAAAACTCTGTCATGTAAGCTCTATTGCAGCGATTGGTCGCGCAGAAAAAGGGCAATTGGCCAACGAAGAGACACCTTGGAAAGAGTCGGATAAAAGCTCGCCTTATTCCCAAAGTAAATACAAAGCAGAACTGGAAGTCTGGCGGGGCATTGCCGAAGGTCTTCCTGCTGTAATTGTTAACCCAAGCATAATTTTGGGACCGGGAAAATGGAATTCGGGAAGTGCGGCTATGTTTTTAACCTTTTGGAAAGGGCTTAAATTTTATACGCCGGGTATTAATGGATTTGTTTATGTTCGCGATGTTTGCAAAGCGATGATTACGCTAATGGAGCGCTCGATTTTGGGCAAACGATTTATCTTAAATGCGGAAAATGTAGGTTATCAGAAAGTGTTTAATGAAATGTCGCTAAAACTGGGAAGACCAAAACCAAGTATTGCCGTAAAACCATGGATGAGTGAGTTGAGTTGGCGATTGCTTAAACTGATTTCTTTTTTTACAAGAAAAGACCCGCTTATTACAAAAGCAACGGCGCGCTCATCGATGCAAATATGTAAATATAGCAACCAAAAAATTAAGAATACGATAGGTATGGAATTTGTTTCTGTCGAAGAAATGATTGAGCTTACTTCAATACAGTTTTTAAGAGAGTACAAAACCACCATCAAATAAATTTGTTTTAAAATGAAGCCAAATACACTGGAAAGAAAAAATATAAAAGCAGAATATAAATGGAATTTCGAACATATTTATCCCAATTGGGAAGTCTGGCAAAAAGATTTCGAAAAGCTTAAAAAAGAAGCCGATAAATTAAAAGTTTTGCAAGGAACTTTAGGCAAAAGTGCCGATCATCTATTGAGCGCTTTTTTAAAAAATGAAGAAGTAGAAAAGCTTTCGCATAAGGTTTATGCTTATCCCGCTTTACAAAAAAGTACAGATAATCGAGAAAATAGTTTTCAGGAAAAACTTCAGGAAGTGATGCAATTTTTTGCGGTGATGCAAACGGCAACATCGTGGATTGCGCCCGAACTTATGGAAATTCCGAAAGAAACTTGGCAAGATTGGATCAGGCTAAATCCGGCTTTAGAGCCTTATCGTTTTGGCTTGGAAAACTTGCATCGCCAAAAAGAACATATTCTGAGCGAAGACAAAGAACGTTTGCTTTCTTATTTTTCGCCAATGGCTTCAACAGCGGCAAATACCTATACCAATTTAACCACTGCCGATGTTCAGTTTCCTGAAATTGAGCTGCAAAACGGCGAAAAGTTAAAACTTACCCACGGAAATTATGCGCATCTGTTAAATACATCAAAGGTAAGAGCAGACAGAAAAAAAGCATCTGAGGCTTTTTATCCGCTTTATGCCGATCAGAAAAACACATTGGCATCGCTCTATAAAGGCATTTGTGATAAAGATTTTGCTTTTGCGCAAGCCCGTAATTTTAAAACAAGTTTAGAAGCAAAGCTCGAAAAAAACAATATTCCACTCAGTGTTTATACCAATCTGATAAAAACGGTTGGCAAAAACACAGAGGCCTTAAAAAAATACCACGCCGTAAGAGCTAAATATTTAAAACTAAGTGGAGATTACCACGCTTACGATAGTCGATTGACTTTGGTCGATTTTGATAAAAAATACGACTGGGAAGAGGCTAAAAAATTAGTTCTTTCCTCCGTTGAACCTTTGGGTGCTGAATATGTTCAAAAATACAAAGCCGCTTTGGAAAATGGATGGATAGATGTTTTTGAAAATGACGGAAAATCATCGGGCGCTTATTCCATGGGCGTTTATGGCGTTCATCCTTTTATATTGATGAATTTTAATGAAACACAAGATCATGTTTTTACGCTGGCTCATGAAATGGGACATAGTTTACATACCATATTAGCAGAAGAAAATCAGCCTTTTAGTACCCACGATTATACCATTTTTGTTGCTGAAGTGGCTTCTACTTTTAATGAGCGTTTATTGCTCGATTATATGCTCGAAAAAAGTACGGATAAACGCGAAAAAATTGCTTTGTTGCAACAAAGTATCGAAAATATAACGGGCACTTTCTTTATCCAAACCATGTTTGCCGATTTTGAATTACAAGCGCATAAAGCCATAGAAAATGGAAAAGCCTTAACAGCCGAAAGTTTAACGGCCATCTCTGAAGCTTTGGATGAACGTTACTATGGAAAGGATATTTTTACGCGCGATCAGGCCAATATTTTTTGGGCCAGAATTCCTCATTTTTATCGCTCTCCTTTTTATGTTTATCAATATGCTACCAGTTTTGCGGCTTCGGCCAGATTGTACGAACTCGTGAAAAAGGGATTGCAATCGGGCGACAAAAAACCACTGAATAAATACCTGAATTTGTTAAAGTCGGGCGGAAATAACTACCCTGTGGAACAGCTAAAGATTGCAGGTGCCGACTTAACTAAATCGGCAACAGTTCTTGCGGTTATAAATCAATTAGACGAATTGGTTGATGCTTTGGATATAGCTTTGAATGAGATTTAAGTTAGCTTGTAAATTTATTTTTTAAGCACAATTCGGAAAGTAGTTCCTTGATTCAGCACCGAATTTTTTACAAAAATTTTGCCTTTGTGATAATGTTGTATAATTCTTTGTGCCAAAGATAAGCCTAATCCCCAGCCTCGTTTTTTGCTTGTAAATCCCGGGCGAAAAACATTCTTGAAATTGCTTTTCGGAATTCCTTTTCCGCTATCGCTTATATCAACAAAAATATGTTTTTCGTCTTCGCTCAGTAAAATTTCTATGCTGCCGTTACCCGACATAGCGTCCATTGCGTTTTTACAAACATTTTCGATGACCCAAGCAAAAAGTTGGGCATTGAGCGGAATTTTAGCATTTGTTGAATCTTTTAAATCCGCATGCAGCGCGTAACTCACTTTTTTCGAAGATCGCGTTTTAAGGTAAGCGATCACCTCGTTAATCACTTCATAAATGGAATGTTGCTCGAGTTTTGGGGTAGATCCTATTTTCGAAAAACGTTCGCTTATTATTTCTAAACGGTTTAAATCTTTTTCAAATTCGGCTAAATGCACTTGCACCGATTCATTGCTTCGTAGCAATTCAACCCAGGCCAACATAGAAGATAAAGGCGTTCCGATTTGATGCGCTGTTTCTTTTGCCAAACCGGCCCAAAGTTTATTTTGAGCGCTTGTTTGGGCGGTGTGAAAAGCCAAATAAGCAAACATCAATAATAAGCCAATCGCGATAAAAATGATAATGGGATAATAGGTCAACTGTGTCAACAAAACAGAATCGCTGTAAAATATGTATTGCTTTTGACCGCCACCCAATTCTATTTCTATGGGCTTATTATGACTTTGCATTTTTGTCAATAAGTTCTGAATATAGGTCGAATCGGTATCCTTTTTTGATGCAATATTTCCTGTATACAATACAATTTTTCGACTGGAATCTGTAATTATAACCGGAACAGATGAGGTATTGGTTAAAACCTCGTTGATAAACGAACGGTTTAAATCTTCCAGCATTTTTTGTGTTTCCGTAAAAATGCGACTGTCTTTATAGTACAAATAGAATTTTTCGTTGTTGTAATAATCCATTTGTACCGGAGGATATTGACTAAACGAAGCGAGTAAATCTCCATCTAATATTTTAACACTGTCAATATTATCTTCCAGATTCATACTTCCCAGTATTTCTTTTTTATTGTTGGTTTGAATTACTGGAATCGTGGTATTGCTGGTGATGATATCGAAATAGAAAGTCAAATCTTCGTCTAAATCTTTTTTATTGATTCTTTTATGCGCTTCGGCCAATAAAGCTACTTTTTTTCGCTCTTCCACTTGCAGTTGCGAGAACAACAAGTCCGTTGTTTTTACCAAATCGGCACGTTTATGAACAGCACGAGCCCAAAGGCGGATATTTTCGCGTTCGCGTTCGCGCACATTATTTACCAATAAATTAGAATACCATAAAGAGCTTAAAATAAGGATTACACCAAGGAGTGATAAAATAAGTTTCCATTTATTCTGTTGGGTGTAAAAATCCATAAACTTGCTGTTTCGAAAAGTAAATGTACAAAATACAACGAGAAGAAATAGAAATTAGCGTGCAGAAGTGAATCCGTTTAGCAATGACTAAGCTTTTTGATCCAGTTTTTGTAAAGCAAAAGCATAGGCTCCTAAAGCCACAGCTGCGGAAGTATCTAAAACACCTGTAGCTACTCCTGTTTTTTTGGTTTTATCGTAGGCTATCGTTTTATCGCTTCGCGGAATTTTTATTTGTTCGGTATTTGCTTTAAGAAAAGCTTCTCGGTCTATTTTGTCGTTCAGGTTATAGGCTCTCACTTCCATTCTTTCCAGCGAATCGCCACTTAAAGTAACAAAAGGGCGATTCATTTCTTTAACTACAGTTGGCATAAATAAATCGGCTGCACCGGATAGTCCGCCGCCAATTACGATAATACCATCAACTAAAGTATTGGCATCAGCGGCCGCATTTGCCACAGCAATTCCTAGATTTTCAAAGGCTTTTAAAGCCGCTTTTCTATTTCCTTTGGCTTGCTTATTTGCTATTTTGTAGATTTCGAAAGGATTGGGACAAAGCGCTATTTCAGTATTTGATTCTTTGGAATAAACACGTTTTATGGCTCGAATACTTACGCTATCTTCAATACTTGTTTCGGGAAATAAATAGTTGCGCATTCTGTTAATTTCAGCTTGCGCCGAATTGTCGCCGGTAAATATTTTTCCGTTAGATACAATTCCGGCTCCAAATCCGGTACCTAAGGTTAAGCCCAATAAATTGCGGTATCTTTTCGGATTGCCTGCTTTTTCTAATGCTTCATTAATTTGAGGTAAAATGCCGCCCAAAGCTTCTCCTAAAGCAAATAAATCACCATCGTTATTAATGTATACCGGAAGATTGAAATGGTTTTGAAGAAACGGACCTAAGGCCACGCCTCCTTTAAAAAGCGGTAAATTTTCTAAATCGCCTATAATGCCTTGCTCATAATCGGCCGGACCGGGAAAAGCAAAGCTGATAGCACTTGGCGATTGCTCGAGCTGGTCGATCAAAGACTGAAAACCCGCTACGATATTGTCTAGGATTTCATCCAAAGTGCGGGCTTGCGAAGGCAAGCGTACCGGGTTTACAATACTATTTCCGCTTTGAATGGCTGAAAATCTAAAATTCGTTCCTCCTGCATCCAAAGTAAGTACTATTCGATTATCATTTTTCATTTCGATAGCCAATTTATCGGGTTAAGTTTAGTTGTGTTTTTCCAGAGTTGAAACTGAAGTTTGGTACTCTGATCGGTAGGTTCTTTGTATATCTCACCTATATTTTGTCGTGCTTTTACTTTTTGTCCCGGACTAACACTGGCTTTGGTTATATTTGAATAAAGTGTAAAGTAATTTCCATGTTTTATTAAAATGGCATAATTAGGTGTTCCGGGAACCGAAATGATACTTCGAACTTCACCATCGAATATGGCTCTGGCCTGACTGCCTTCGTCTGTCGCTATATCAATGCCATCGTTTCTTATTTTTATTCCTTTAATATAGGGATGCGCATGTTCGCCAAAAGAGCTAAAAAGGACTCCGCGTTCTACGGGCCAAGGTAATTTCCCCTGATTGTTTTCAAAGTCGCCACTTAAGGTGAGTTCTTCCGGAGTAAGCGCAAATTTCTTTGTTTTTTCGGCTTCGTTGGCCATTAATTTTTCAATGGCTTTTTTAAGGGCGTTTTTTTGTCTTTCTTTTTTTCGAAGATCCGATTTAAGCTCATTTTCTTTCGATTTTAATCGGTTTAAACTTCGTTGTTGTTCAATTTTTTGCTGATTTAGTTTTTCTTTTGTTCGTGTTTCTTTTAAACGAAGGCTTAATTTTTCGGCTTTGTTTATTTCTAATTGTTTGATGTCTTTATCTAGGGCTTCTTGGCGTTCGTTAATCAACTTAACCTGGTTTTTGCGATAATGACTGTATTGTTCAAAATATTTTAAGCGCTTATAGGCTTGATTAAAATCTTTCGACGAAAAAAGAAACATCAGCTTGTCGTAGTTTTCGCGATTGCGATTGGCAAAATAAATCATTTTGGCATACTCTTCTTTGAGCGCGGCAAGTTCAGCTTGTTTTTTTCTTATTTCCAGTTGTTTGGAATCGATATCATGACTAATATTATCTATTTCTTTTTGAATAGAAATAAGTACTTTTTCGTGTCTGCTAATCTGTCGGGCGAGTAATTCGATTTTATAATACGAATCGTCTTTGCTTTTTAAGGTGGTATTTAATAATTCATTCGTATAAGCAATTTCTCTTTCGAGGAGCGAAATTTGACTATTGAGTTCGCTTTGCGTTTGCGCAAAACCGGTGTAAATGCAAAAGAAAAAAAGTATCGCGAAAGCCGATTTAATAAAAGGATCATATGTCGACTTCGGCCAACTCATAATTGAATGGGAGTATATTTTGATGATATACTAAAAGGAAACCCCACTTTTTCGTCAAGATTGATTTTGTAATAAACCATTTCCAAATTCATTGCTTTATCACTATCGAGTTCAATATCGATAGAATAGGGGATCAATTGTTTGTTATTTGTTCTGTATTGCTTGTAAAACGCAATTATTTTTTTGTTGTCTTTTCCCAATTCTGTTATTTTAATGCGTTCAATTTTAAAGGTTTCCGGATTAATCCATAAACTTTGATAATATATAGCATCAACAAAATTAGTTATTTTTGACTGTTTTTTCAATTCATGTCGATTTGTCGATTCAACTTGATACAATCGGCTATCGAGTTTTACTTTTAAATCCTGATAATCGTACCACGAAAAATCTTTAGCCGTTAATAGGGCTTGTATTTTGCAATAATCAATTTCGGTATCGATCAAATTTGAAAGAAAATCGTAATCGCCCACAAAATAGCTTTTGTTTAAACGGTTTACAAATTTAACGGAGTCTGTAGTAAGCAATAATCGAGCACCTTCTACACCAATTCCACTAGAAACAGAAATCCAAATAGCGCTATCGCGTTTGATTCGAATTTGCGCTGTAAAAGGTGTTTTTTTCTTTCCTTCTATAAAATCGGCTTTGGCTTTGCCGCTAAACCATTCGAAAGTGGCTTGTTTTTCGTGCATTTGAGTCAATACATAATCCGGCCCATATAGTTTGATGGGTTTTTTGTTTTTAGCTCTTTGACTACGGCAAGATGAAAAGACAAAAATGAATAGGAGCAGGCTAGTTAAAAAAAGTAATTTTTTATTCATCTTATAATCCATTAGCTAATTTGTCGTTAAATTCCGGCGTATCCAATCCATTTTTCTTTGCTTTCTTCCAGAATTTTTTTGCTTTTTTTGTTTCTCCCAAGCGAAAATACACATCGCCCATATGATCGAGTACTTCGGCACTGGGTTCTTTGTCTCCTTCAACGGCTAAACTAATGTATTTTAAAGCTTCGTTATAATCGCCCAATTGATAGAGCACCCATCCATAAGTGTCCTGATTGGTCGGATTTGGATCGAGCGAAATGGCCGTGAAAGACATCGTTTTTGCCTTGTCGAGTTTCTCTTTTCTTAAAGCCAGATAATAGGCGTAATTATTTAATACAAAAGTGTTTGATGGATTTATTTCCAAACATTTATCGTAGGATTTAAATGCTTTTTCTGCTTGATTGTCTTGATAGTACGAATCGCCCAGATACATATGAAACTGTTCTAATAATTTAGTGTTTTGGGCTAAAGGCGCTCCTTTTTCCAGACTGTTAATTGCTTTTTTTGTGTCTTTATCAATGAGATAACCTATGGCGTTAAACAAATAAGGAATAGGTTCTTTTGGGAATAAAGTAATGGCACGCTGACTAATATTTACGATTTCTTTATTTTGTGTGAGATTGTTTAAACTAAAAAGCAACTGCTCCCAAACAACATAGCGACTGCTATCTCTCTTTATAACTTCTTTGTACTCCGAAGCAGCTTGGGAGTAAAGGCTATCGCGAAAAAGCAAGTCGGCATAAATGGCATGAGAACCCGGTTTTTCAGGATGAACCTGAGTTAAGGTATTTGCCAATTTTAAAGATTCTTTACGGATTCTTTGGTCAGGAATGTTTTTTAAATCAAACAAACCCACCAAGATTTGAATCTTCGTTTCTAAATCTAATTTTGGGTTTTTATAGCCCGCTTGTAAATTTTCAAAAGCCAAATCAACATCGCCTTTTTGTTGGTAATAATCGGCCAAAGTAATCCGAATATAAGGATCATTCGGATTCATTTCCAGTACTTTCTGATAAAATAAATAGGCTTTGTCGCTCTCTTTATTCCCCATATACATTTCGGCAATCATGCTGATATATCGACTGTTATCCGGAAATTTTTCTGAAAGTTTGATGAGTTCTTTTACCGCATTATCGAATTGATCATCGCTGATATAAAGATCTCTTTTTAAAAAGCTTAAACGCTCATTTACGCCTTCTTGCTTCTCCAGTTTATTGTAAGTTGCAATGGCTCCTTCCGTATTTTCCGTAATCGTATAGAGTTGGGCCAAATCGTTTAAATAGTCGCTGTTTGCCGGATCTTTGATAAGCAGCTTTTTATAAACGTCGATGGCCTCTTCGTATTTTGCATAATGCTTGTATAAGTCAATCATTAATTGCGCGTACATTTCGTTTTCATTATCGCGCTGATAGGCTTCTTTGGCCAAATTAAAAGCTTCGTCTATATCGTTTTTCATCAAATAAATACGGGCAAGTTGGAACATGGCCGGATCAAAATCAGGATCGATTTCTAAAACTTTTTGATAGGCATTAAAAGCTTTGTTATATTCGTCTGTCCTAAAAGCGTTTTCGGCTTCAAGAAAAGTACTTAAAGCTTTATTATTAAGCGCTTTATCTTGAGCGTTTAGGGTTCCTATCAAAAGGACGATAAAGAGTGAAAAGAGTATTTTTTTTAACATGAGTTTGCAATTTATTTCTTTTATTTGTGACCTGTAGAACCGAATCCTCCGGCTCCTCTTTCAGAGGGATTTAAAGTTTCCACTTCTATCCATTCGGCTTGTTCGTGTTGCGCAATAACCATTTGGGCAATACGTTCGCCATCGTTAATTGTGTAAGGATCTTTGCTAAGGTTCACTAAAATCACTTTTATTTCTCCACGGTAATCGGCATCGATAGTTCCGGGCGCATTTAAAACACCAATTCCATATTTAAACGACATCCCACTGCGCGGACGAACCTGAGCTTCATACCCGACAGGCAATTCAATAAATAGTCCGGTGGGTATTAATTTGCGCTCAAGCGAATTTAGTGTAACAGGTTGATCGAGTGAAGCACGTAAATCGAGCCCAGCAGAGGCAATGGTTTCGTAAGCAGGTAATGGATGTTTGGAATGGTTGACAATATTGATTCGCATGGATACTTTATTAAGTTAAAATTTCCGACAAAAATAGCTAAAAAAACGGTGTAAGCTTTTAAGGGCTTATCATTTAAGACAATTTAACTATGAAACACATTTTTGATTGCGTTTATATTGCTTCGGGTTTCTTTTATTTTGATTGATAATTGATAAAGCGGATAGAGCACAGAAAAAATACTTGTCGAAAAAACTATAGCGATCACCAGAACGAAATCCAATGCTTTTATCTGAACCGGATAAGTATCTACCACAAAATTTCCTCCATTTCCTAAACCTATAATTCCAAAATATTGCTGTATCCAGGCAATTGATCCGCCAATTAATAAACCGATGATTCCGCCGGATAAGCTAATGAGCAAGCCTTCCCAAGCAAAAACACTCAAAATAAATTTTCGGTTTGCACCCAAGGCGTGGAGCGTAAATATGTCTTTGGTTTTATCAATAATAAGCATACTTAAAGAGCCTATCACATTGAATGCGGCAATCAATAATATAAAACCAAGAATTAAGAAAATGGCCCAACGTTCGGAACGCATCATCTTAAGCAAAAACGATTGTTGCTCACCTCGTGTTTTTACGATAAAATCATTTCCTACTATTTTAATTAATTCATTCTGAACATTTTCGGGCTTAAATCCCGAATGAATTCCGATTTCAATACGGCTTACTGATTCGGGTAAATCGAGAAAATCGCGCGCAAAACTTAAGGAAACAAATACATATTTTTCGTCGTAATCTTGTCGCAAACTAAAAAATCCGGAAGGAAATAAGCGGGCTGTTCTAAAATTGGTGTTTAATCCCGCACTTAATTTTTTGTTTTTATCAGGCAAATAAAATTGAAGTGGATTTTCGAAATCATTCAAATTGGCTTGTAAATTATAAGCGACACCATAGCCTAAAACAGCAAAGTTCGACAGTTCTTGTTCGAGCAGAAAATTTCCTTGTACAATGGCTGTATCCAAACGATTCATGGCCGTGTAGTTTTCTTTCACTCCTTTTATGCGGACTATGCTCTGCTTGTCTTTGTATCGAATCAGTACATTTTCTTCGAGCACAGGCTCTAGATACTCAATGGCATTTAAAGCCTTTACTTTTTCGGTAGGGAAATCGCTTAATAGAAATGTTTTGCCTTTGGCCGGAACAATCAAAAGCTCAGGATTGAAACGGTTAAAAAGCGAAAGCACCAAACCTTCGAAACCATTGTACACGGAAAGCACAATAATTAAAGCTGCCGTACTAATCATAACACCAATCATCGATATTAAGGAGATAATATTGATGATCGCGTGCGATTTTTTAGAGAATAAATAGCGACGAGCTATAAATAGATTTGTTTTCATAAGCTGATTCGCTACAAAATTAAGCAAATAAACAGGTTTTTAGTCTATGTTTTTGCGCCGAAATAAAAATTGGTAGTATTTTTATGCAACAAAAAAGTGCTTTTTTCGTTTGATGTTAAAGTAATTAACATTTTTAGTTAAAAAAACAACTGCTTATACAACGTTGTATTGTTGATTATTGTAACTTTACTTTTTGAAAATAGTTTAGAGAGAAAAGTATTACTAATTAAAATTTTGATAAAATGAAAAAATTAACTATTTTATTGTTAGCGGTTTTGTTGAGCGGAAGCATCTATGCTCAACTTCCAAGCTTTGGTATTAAAGCAGGTGCCACTACAGCCTCGTTAAACACTTCGGATTTTTCTGCAAACAGCGATCCTGAAAACGTATTGGGATATCAAGCAGGTGTTTTTATGCGACTTAAATCAGGAAAATTTTATTTTCAACCGGAGGTGGTTTACAATAACCGTAAAAGTAATTTCCTTGATGCATTAAATGCAGAAAAAAGATTTGAAACCGGAACACTGGATATTCCTATTTTGGTTGGAGTTAAATTATTAGATGCCAAAATATTTAATCTAAGAGTATTTGCCGGTCCTGAAGCTTCGCTTGTTTTGAATGAAAAGGAATTGTCTGATGGATATGAAGTAAATAAAACGAACTGGTTTATGCAAGCCGGCGCAGGTGTTGATGTTTTATTCTTAACCTTTGATATTCGTTATGAAAAAGGCTTGAACGATTTTATTAGCGACGCTGAAAATAATAACTTTAAAAACAATGTTTGGGTATTCAGTCTTGGATTGAAATTTATGTAATATAAAATACCCTTAAGATTTAGAAAGTCCTGCATTTGTAGGACTTTTTTTATTTTTGCCAAAAAATATAGCTATGCGATTTTCTGTTTTGAGAACAATGGTTTTATTGCTTTTCAGTCTGGTTTTTTTATCGGCCTGCAATAGAAATCCTTTTGATGTGGATGTTTCGGAGGTCTCGAAACCCCAAGTGCATATTAAAGATTATGGCAGTGCTTTGTTTTCTATAAATCGCGATAGCATGGCTGTGGGATTGAAAGCTATCCAAAATCGATATGCCCTATTTTTAGGCACAGAGCCCTTGGTTGATGAGCAGATCAATCAGTTGAGCAGCTATGTGAACGATCCTTTTTTAGACGAACTCTATAAGGCCTATAAAACGAAGTTTCCGTCCTTACTTCCTTTGGAAGAGGATTTGGCCGATATTTTTCAGCATCTGCTGTTTTATTACCCAAACACCATTGTTCCTGAAGTATATGCCTATGTTTCGGGAATTCAAAGTCCCGTTATTTTTCAGGATAATATTTTAGTTTTAGGTTTAGATAATTACTTGGGTTCCGATTTCGAAACCTATGCTATGATGGGAATACCGCGCTATAAAATCAGAGCGATGTCGCCCGATTATGTGCTTCGCGATGTTGTTCTTGCTTTAAGTCTAGGTAAAATTACAGCGCCCGAATCTGATGCTGCCGTTTTAGATTTTATGCTCTATGAGGCCAAAAAACTTTATTTTATTAAAAGTATGATCCCTAATATTCCTGATCAAATCTTGCTAAATTATACCGATGAGCAATTAAAATGGTTTGATAAAAACGAAAGCGATTTGTGGAAATACTATATCGAAAACGAGCTTCTTTTTAAAACGGATTTTGAAAGCATTAATAAGTTTATCAACGACGCACCCTTTACTTCGGTATTAGGGAATAATTCGCCATCGAGAACAGGCGTTTGGTTGGGCTATCAGATTTTATTGCGTTATGCAAAAAATAATGAAGTTACCTTGACGGGAATTTTAGCAAATACCCATGCGCAAGAAATTTTGAATCAATCGAAATACAAACCACGCCGATAAATTTTTATTTCTTAGGGATCGAATCGGCTATTTAATAAACATTATTTGTGCGCTTCTATTTGTTTTTTAATTTGTTTTTCCATCTCGGAAGTTTCTTCTTTGTTGGTAAACCACTGACCAATTTTAGTTCTGGTTTGTTCAAGTATTTCGGTATTGATGTATTTGTACAAATGCGAAACTGTTGCTAGTAGCAAACTTAAATCGTCGGTATAACCCAGAAAAGGAAGAAAATCAGGAAGTCCGTCAAAAGGCAGTATAAAATAAGTTAATGCACCCACAATTAGGGATTTTGCTTTTATGGGCACCTCATTGCTTTTAAACAGATAATACAAAAGCACTACCGGATAAACAACTTTCATACCCACGCGGCGAGAAACTTTGTTTATTTTTTGCCAAAGATCAGCATCAGAAAAAGATTTATTTTTTCTAAACTTCATAAATTGAGGAGCTTTCTATCCATAAACCACATTTCATTTTTTCTATTTTGCGTAGGTTAATCAAGTGTAATTCAATATCTTCTAATAATATATCCAAGTCTTTTACATTGTCGATAGGAATATTCATTGCGGCCTGAAGAATAGGAATTAGCCTGAGGTTTTTTAATAAATCGCGCTGATAGGCAGCTTTAATATGATTATCAATCAATAAAAAATAATCAAAATTTCGAAATTCAGAAAGTGCAATTTGTCCTTTGCTCTTATTCGAAATCAGATAAAAATTAAGCTGTTTATCTTCATTTGTATAACGATAAAAAGAAAAATCACCAATTTTCCCGTTTCTGTCGTAAAGAGGAAGATCTTCTAATTTAGCAAACGATAAACCAAGCGATTTGCCTGTAAAATAAAGCAAACGATAGTCGTTGGCCAAACAAGATAAACCGATAAAGCTTATCTTTTGACTAACTGATTTCGAAACACTTAATTTTTTTGCCAAAACCCTTATTTTTAAACAGCTAATTTACAAAGGAAAATAGGATAGTCGATAATTTCCTCGAATTATTCACGGCGTGTATTCAAGACAGGCCGTGAATAGCATTACAACATACCCACTTAGGCTAATCTCCAGATTAGACTGTCAATAAAATTTAATCTGCCATACTCAGTCTAATTTTCCGCCGATAAGCGGCCAGACGAATTAAGTCGAAGCATAATTCCGATAAGCTGATAGGGGGATTAACTGTGCGGGGTTAATTTTACGCGTTTTAAAACCTGTTAGGTTGATGCATCTTGACCCTAGCTCCAGATTAGCTCGTCAATAAAAATTAGTGGCTTACTGAAAAGTGGTCCGTAGACTACAGATTGAAATAAATCTTAATCGGAGATTAAGCTTAGCGAGGAGATAGGATAGCTGGTAATTTCCGCAAATTATTCACGGCGTGGCTTCAAACCACACCGTGAATAGCATTAAAATGCCGCTGTAAATAATTGATACTTAGTATTATGAAAAATAATTGAAAAATAATTCAATTTTTTGGGTAATGTTTTGGCAAAATCTACCATTAATAGTGTAAATCCTCCTTCTATTGGAGCATAAAAAACCACTTTAACATAGTATTCATAAATTAACGCATGATGAATTTTATCAGACGACAAGAGCGATTGGCTTATTTGAGAGAATTATTAAAACAAGGAGTTGTAAGCTCTCCTATGCAAATTGCTCAAAAATTTCAGGTGAGCGAAAAAACGGCTCGTAATATGATTAACACACTAAGAGAACAGGGCATTGCAATTGGTTATTGCCGTAAAACAAAAAAATATACAATAAAACAGTAGACGGCAATTTTTTTACCGTGAGAACTATTTTCTTTGTGGTGAAATTTTATTATACATTTAAATTTAAACGCTGTGCGAAAAAGAAAAATTAGAAATTCTGTGAAATCCGGAATATTATTGTTCGGAATTTCATTATTGTTGTGGAATTGTGAAAAACAAAGCTCAATTAAAGATGAGC
>JBFHQD010000037.1:0-18306 GCA_041592395.1 Bacteroidales bacterium
CCGAAATTGGCATTTGCCAAAAACAAAAAAAACCTCCAGATTTCTCTTAATCCGGTTTGTAGTTGACATTTCTTCCTGTTTTTGTTTCCACCTATTTATTGTGAGGGCTTCACTTTGAGTGAAACCCTCACTATCCGAAAAACAAAAAAAGTCTCCCGATTTCTCTGAAGACTTTCTTGAGCGGGAGACGAGGCTCGAACTCGCCACCTAAAGCTTGGAAGGCTTTCGCTCTACCAAATGAGCTACTCCCGCTTGAATTAAAAATATTTTTTGTGGGGAGAGGAGGATTACTCGCTCCGCTCGTGAGACTCCGTGTTCGAACCTCTGAAGACGTGCTTTGTATTCTGCTTCCCAACTTTTGAAGAACTTTTTTTGTGGGGAGAGGAGGATTCGAACCTCCGAAGACGAAGTCAACAGATTTACAGTCTGCCCCATTTGGCCGCTCTGGAATCTCCCCAAAAAAATAAGAGCCGATGGAGGGATTCGAACCCCCGACCAGCTGATTACAAATCAGCTGCTCTGGCCAACTGAGCTACATCGGCAAAACGTTATGAACTTTTTTCGCTTAAGCCGTGCAAAAATAGATAAGATTTTTAAATAGACAAGCCTTTTTTGAGATTTATTCTAATTCCATTCTAAAATTACAAAACTTGCTCCCACAAAGCTTTTCAGGCTGTTAAAAATTATTAATTACTGATATAAAATTCGTAATACAGGTGAAAATCACTTACTTTTGAACTTTCAAATCGAGTACAAGATATTTAAGTACAAGTCACTTTTTTGATCTGGAAAAACAATTATCTTTACAAGATGAAAAAATCTTTTTTCTATCTTTAATTATTTTGACAGAGAAAGCATCTTATTAACCGGAGAAACGAATAAAAAATGAAAAAACACGAAATTCAATTAAAAAAAACTCATTGGAGTCAACTTATTGCTTTAGTTCTTGTTTTTACAGTAGCACTTGGCGGGAGCTCCTGCAAAAGCAAGAAAAAAATTGCTTCTGAAAAAGCAGCCATTGAATTGGCCAATAAAATTGCGCAATCAAAAGCCAGCTTAGTCGATTTGCTTCGCGATGATAATCCCAAAACCTACGAGGAAAAAGTGGCGGAACTTAATCGAATTAAAGATTTGCAATTGCGCGATCCGGAAATTGAACAATTAATCGATCAAGTAGATACCAAGCTTCGTGCTGAATATCAAGTTATTCTTAAAAAGCAGGCGGAAGAAGCAGAACGTCAGAAAACGGAAGCTATTCGATTAAAAAAGCAAGCCGAACTGGATAATATCAACGCCCATTTTATTAGTGTAGCTAATGCGGCCAACACCATGGAAGCCAACCTAAGAATTCAGCAAGCACTCACCTATTTCGCATCGCCTGAAGTCCCCGTTTTATTGATCATCAATATTTATGGCGATAATCAGAAAGATTACGATAAACCAACAACCATTGGTCATTACCTCAATTACTTGAAAGACATCAAAACTTATAATCGCCAAATCGAAAGCGTTAAGTTTGATGTTAATCATAAGGTTATCGAAATTGAATTAATCAAGAAATAAGGCACTTATCATGAAACTGAAATTTATCATACTTACTTTTATTGGACTGTTTAGTTTTACTGCATTTGCACAAGAAGATATCAGTCCCGAACGAAAACAAGCCATCGATTCCTTAGCACTTGAAAAAGTGAAAGATCTAAGTAAATACATCAGCATTATAGGAAATAAAGAAACCAGTTTTTCGGAAGCTAACCGCGTTATTGAGCGCACATTAGAACTTTTTGCGGACAACAGTCAGATAGGCGTTTCTTCGCTCTACCGTAAAGAAGTAAAGTATTATCCTGTAAGAAAATATTTGAATCGTTTAATGGCCTTGAACTACGATAAAGTGAATATCAAATGGTATAATATTCAATATATCAGCGATTTAGAACGCCAACCCGACGGGACTTATGTTGGTGTAATCACGATCTATCAACGTTTTGAAGGAATACAAGGCGATGATCTAAAATATGTGGATACCACTAAAAAAGACATTACGATCTATGTAAAACGAAAAGAAACCATTATTGGCGGCAGAACAATCGGCTTTTGGGACGTTATGCTAGGTGATATTCGTGTTGCAGAAACCAGCAAAAATTAATTCCTATTTTGCTTATAAAAAGTTATTTGACTCTTGTCAAAAGCATAACTAACAACCACATAATGAGAGCAGTATTGTTTTTATTTATTTTTATGTTGGCTGGTTTCAACACCTTAAAATCGCAAATTGTTGATGATATATTGGGTGATGAAAGTATGTTTTATGCGGAGACAAAACAAGTCAATCAGTTTTTCAGACGCTTTAACAACGAAGAAGGGCCTGATGGGGTGCGCTATTACAAGCGCGACAAAGAATACCATAACCCTGCTTCGCGTAAAAAGTATCTCGAAATGCTTTTTGATTCGCACAATGGAGCGTTAACAGAAAGCATACGGAATCTGTTTATAAACGATATCGTAAATCCAGACACGAGCCTTTTTCTGAATTTTCATACAAATGGCTGGTTTGCCGAAGTAAAAACGCGTTTCACTTATAAAGGACAAGAAACACCCGTTACTTTTTTTCTTGAACTGGAACACGAAAATATGGGTTATAAATGGGTAATAACCAATGTATATTTTGAGCCTTATGCAGAGATTTTTGTGGATCAAAAAACAGATAGCACCAAATTTCTACATCCGCTGAGTCACGAAATTGATTTTATGAATCTTATTCGGGTTTTCAATGATAAAAAAGACATTGATAACTATACGATTAAAAGCTTTCAAGCCGATTTCTTAACTTTGTTTTTGTATGAATTTAAACAAGGTTATTTTAAATTTAAATATGTGGAAGATTTAAAGTTTCATTTTTTCCAAATCCCGGGTTGGTATTTCGAAGTTGAACAATTTGTACGCGCAGATTACAACAGCGGATGGTTAATTTCAAAACTTACCAAGATAAGTGAAGAAGAAAAATCGATACTTTTAAAATACATTTATCATAACTAAGATGAGCAGGATATTCGTTATACTCGGTATGTTTTTAACTTTAAACACCTTTGGCCAAAAGCTGAACAGAGTGGAAGTTACTGACTTTAAAAAGGATGGGCAAGAACTGATTACCTATCTCGAATTCACTTTAAATGCGATAGGTGATAATGAGCTTTCACCTAAAGAAAAAGACATCATCATCAGCGAATCTTACCTTAAAATGTTTCGCGATGGAAAGGTTCAGATTGAAGATGATTTAGACGCAAGTAGAGAAACCGTAACAAACAAAGATGTTCAAGCTTATTTAAAAGATGTCGATTTTTTCTTTCGCTATGCCCATTTCACTTTTAATGTACTCTCCATCGACTTGCAGACCGACGAAGATGGGAATCCTTTTCTTTTGACCAATATTTTAAGAACATTAGAAGCCATAGATTTAAAGGGGGATACCATTTATAACGACCAGCAAAGATTTATCGAAATTGAAGTGAATAGTGAGAATAGAGAGCTGAAAATAGCCAGTATTTACACAACCAAACTCCACGAAAATGAAGAAAATATTCGTTGGTGGAATTTATTACCTACCGAATGGAAAAAAGTACTGGGAACACGAGGCGTAGTTTCAGATTCGATATCTTTTTCTTCCATATTGGCTTTAAATGAAAAATATTTTGTTCAAAAACCGCAAGGAACGAATGTTGCGACCGCAAACAAAAATGAGATTTCGTTTTTAAATCTTGAACAAGACTCTCTCCTTTATCTTGCTTCGCTAAACTACGATACCATTTGGCTGAGCGACTCGATTAACCCCGGACAAAAAGAATCGCTTTTTAATGCGTTGAAACAAATATTGGAAACGAAGGATTTGAATATAAGTGGCAATACTCACCTTTTTACGTTAGAGCCCCTCAACCGGTTAGGAAATCTGCGTATGCTCAATATTTCAAATACCGAAATCCTCGATATTTTACCGGTTAGAAACCTTACCAAGCTACACGATTTTAATTGTTCCAACACGGCCATAAATTCGCTTGATGCTTTAAACTATTCGGCGAGTCTTACCGTATTGGATATTTCGAACACCCCTATTTACGATATCAATCCACTTCGAAATTTAGAAAAATTGCAATTCCTTGATATTTCAAATACACGTGTAGAAAGTATTGATCCGCTTTTGGGAATGAAATTGGTTGATTTAAAAATGCGCCGAACTTTAGTCACCGATTTAAAACCTCTCGCTTCTTTAGCCTCGCTCAAATACCTCAATATTGATGATAATGTACAACTTACGTCGCTCAACGATTTAAAATATTTGCACGAACTGAGAGCCTTGAGCTGCAACAATACACGCGTTTACGATTTATCGCCATTGACTAATTTGCCAAACTTGGAAACATTGGCCTGCGAAAATACGGAGGTAACCAGTTTATCCGGACTGGAAAAAATTCCAAGCTTAGTTAAGGTTTATTGCGATAATAGTCCGCTAGGAAGGCAAAAAGCCATCGACTTTATGAAAGAAAATCCACGAATTTTAGTCGTTTACGAAAGCAAGCAACTGCAATTGTGGTGGAATGATTTACCCCAATGGTGGAAAAATGTTTTTGCCGAAATTGTTGAACTCGACACTTATGCTCCGTCCAAAGAACAGCTCCACGAAATAACGGCCATTAAAAATATCAATATCGCAGAACGATCCTTAATTACAAGTTTAGCGCCATTAAATAAACTAAAAAATCTTCAGAAATTAAATGCCACAAATACCTCCATTAACAAATTAGAAGGCATTTCAGAATCGCGAGAAATGCGAAATCTCAATATTTCCTATACGCAGGTGCAAGACTTAAATATGATAGAAGGTTTAAATTTGATGGAGGAATTATCTATTTCCCATTGTCCGGTAAGCGACTTAAGTCCCTTACACGAAATGGTAAATCTTAAAAATTTAAGCATCGACCATAGTTTGGTGGATAATTTATCAGCACTGGAAAAATTGCAAAATTTACGCTATCTCAATGCCGACAAGACAAAACTTGCGCAAAAACAATTTGAAGATTTTATCGAAAAGCATCCGGATATTCAGGTTATTTACCAAACGGAAGAGCTGCGCTTATGGTGGTCGAAATTGGATGTTGCCTGGAAAAATATTTTTGCTCAACTCATGAATTGGACACAAGAACCATCAACGGAAGATCTGCACAAACTTGTTCAAATTAAATCGATACAAATAAACCAAACCCGCGCAATTACGAATATACAGCCACTTGCCAAATTGAAACACCTGAGAACATTAAAAGTAAACGACACCAAGATTACCGATGTTTCTCCGCTGAATAATCTGTCGTATTTAAGAGAAGTTGATCTGTCACGAAATCCGATTACAAATGTGAATCCACTGAAAAACCTGACAAATCTGGAAGTGTTGTATTTAAACAATACACTAATTCAAGATTTGGAGTGGCTGGTAGGATTGCCCCAAATAAATACCTTGGATATTTCCAGTACAGCCATTAAAAATTTAAAGGAATTGTACAATGTTTTCCATCTTAAGGTATTGATAGCATACAATACAAAAATAAACAATATCAAACCTTTAGAAGATTTACCCGATTTGGTTTTGTTGAAAATATACAATACCAAGGTCTCGCAAAAAAAGGCAGATTCCTTTAAAGAAAAACATCCAAATTGCGAAGTTGACTTCTATTAAAACATAGATACACTTGTCTTTTTCATTTCTCTTTGCCCCGAATACGGTGGGGCTTGTGACTATTGTTTTTTAGCCTTTAATAAGACATTTTTTTTCGTTTTCATTTTTTATTAGCACTACCCGCTTCCCTGCGCATTATCCTACCCAACTGTTTATTAGCTATTTACGATGCGATGTTTGTTTTTTATGAAATTATTATAATTATTTTAGTACTTTGTATTGCATAGTACTATATTTATAATGTATATTTGTAAAATCATAAACAAATAACAATGAGCGAAGAAAAAACCATAACCCAAAGCATTAAGACCCAAATGAGAAAAGGCGTTCTGGAACTATGTACTTTAGCGATCATTTCAGAAAGAGATTCCTATGCTTCGGATATCATAGACCAACTGAAGATATCTGATCTTATCGTAGTAGAAGGCACTTTATATCCATTGCTAACCCGATTAAAAAACGAAGGGATGTTGAGCTATAGATGGGAAGAATCCACATCAGGCCCTCCCCGAAAGTATTACCAACTTACTGCAGAAGGCGAAGAAGCACTAAGCAGATTAAAACAAAATTGGAAAGAATTAACCAAAGCTGTTGATCAGATCATTAAATAATTTAAAGACAAAACAGATGAAAAAGACATTTTCAATAAACATAAACGGTCAGCTATTCAATATTGATGAAGATGCTTTCGAGAAATTAAGCGATTACCTTAAGACCTTAAAAAAGCATTTTAAAGATACCGAAGGTGGCGAGGATATTGTAAATGATATTGAAGCCCGGATAGCAGAAATTCTAAAATCGCGATTAAAGGACGTTTTACAAATTGTGACTTTAGGCGATGTTAATTTTTGCATCGAAACATTGGGCCAACCTTTTGAAATGGACGAAGAAAATGACAAGTCGACGTATACAAAAGGCAAACGTAATTACAGTAAAAAGCGGGTTTTCAGAGATCCTGACAATCAGATTATAGCGGGAGTTGCATCGGGATTAGCAGCCTATATTAATATAGATCCTGTGATTGTACGCATAATTTTTATTCTTTCGATTTTAATTGGCGGCGTTGGTCTTATCGTTTATTTAACGCTTTGGATTTTAACTCCGCTTGCAACAACCACCGCCGAAAAAATTGAAATGAGCGGCGAAAATGTAGATATTCAGAGTATTGAAAAGAAAGTCCGTGAAGAATTGGAAAGACTTAAAATAAAAATTCAAGACTTTTCGAACGAAGCCGGTGACGTAATTAAAAAAACCCAGAAAGAATCCATTCCGGCCTTCGAGAAAAAATTCAATAAAGAAATGGAAACATTTAAAGACAAAATGCACAATTTCACTAATGAAGCTGGTGATGTATTGAAAAAAAAAAAGAAAGACTCCGTAAATGGTATCAATGAAATAAGTCAAGCACTCTATACGGTTTTCCGAATTTTTTTCAGAGCACTAGCCATAATTATTGGGATCGTATTTTTACTTGTAGGCATTGCATTGAGTATTGTTTTTGCAGGTGCTTATTTAGGAATTATCCCCAATCTTCAGTTCAACGAATTGAGTTTTATTACCATATCGCTCCCTGAATTCCTAACGCGCTATATTATCACCACACCCTATCAATTTACCTTGAATCTGGCTCTATTCTTGGTAATCGCTATCCCCATCATTGCATTAATTTTTAACGGTATTCGGCTCATATTCAATTTAGGGCGACAAAAAGAGCTCGGGATAGGCACTACTATTTTATGGGCACTTGCCCTATTCGTTGCCATTACGCTTTCGCTAAAGACTTTGGAAGAATTTAAAACGGAGAGCAAACAGATTGTGGTTGAATCTTTGGATACGATTAGCAGCGACACCTTAAACATCGCCATATATAACCCCGAATACAATAGAGAAATAGTGCGACATTCATCCGGATCGGTTTATTTTGAAGATAAAGGAAAGATGATTAGCTCGCAGAATATTTTCTACGGAAGCCCTGAAATCACATTTAAAAAGGCGGAAAACAATATTTTTGAAATAATTGTAAGAACTAGTGTTAGAGGTAAAAATTATCGAGAAGCAGATGCTCGATTAAGCAATACCAAATACCATTTCGAACTCGATAAAAACACCTTATTGCTCGATCCCTTCTTTACTTTATCCCTTAATGAAAAATGGAGAGATCAGGAGCTTAGATTCGAAATAATGATTCCCGAAGGAAAAACTATTTTTATAGATAAAGAAATGCAAGACTATTTTCAATGGGAATATTGGTCGCACAATAAAAGAAGAATGGCCGGAAAATATTGGATAATGACCGCCGATGGATTGGAACCAATCCATTAAACCCCTACAACAATGCAATCCTACGAGAGATTAAAAACCCTCGTAGGATTGTATGTATAAATTCATAGGGCTTTAAGACAAGAAGCTAAGTAAAATACCGGCTGCCACAGCACTTCCAATAACACCGCTCACGTTTGGAGCCATCGCGTGCATCAATAAATGGTTAGAAGGATCGTATTTTAAACCCTCAACTTGTACCACACGTGCACTGTCAGGTACAGCAGAAACGCCGGCTGCACCCACCAAAGGATTAATCTTATTGTCGGACGATAAAAAGAGGTTCATCACTTTAGCAAATAAAATCCCACCGGCCGTTGCAATAACAAAAGACAAAGCGCCCAATCCAAAAATCATTAATGAAGTATCTTTTAAAAAGACCGTTGCTTGTGTACTTGCGCCCACAGTAACTCCTAATAATATCGTAACGATATCTATCATTGAATTACGAGCGGTATCGGCCAAGCGTTTAGTAAAACCGCTCTCTTTTAACAAATTGCCAAAAAACAACATCCCCAAAAGCGGAATTGAACTGGGCGAAATAAATCCGGTCAGCAAAAATCCAATAATAGGAAACATTATTTTCTCAATTTTAGGAACCACTCGTGGTGGTTTCATTCGAATTACACGTTCTTTTTTGCTCGTTAACAAGCGCATAACCGGAGGTTGAATAACGGGAACCAAAGCCATATACGAATAGGCGGCTATGGCAATAGGGCCAATCAGATTCAAAACCTGTTTTCCTTCGTACATATTCAGTCCATTAGCCAATTTCGACGAGAGAAAGATAGCTGTTGGGCCATCGGCTCCGCCAATAATTCCGATCGCTCCGGCTTCCGGTGGAGCAAATCCCAAGACTAAAGCACCAATAAACGTAAGAAAAATACCAACTTGGGCTGCGGCGCCCAATAGCATCAATTTCGGATTTGATATCAAAGAAGAAAAATCGGTCATAGCGCCAATACCCAAAAATATCAAGGGCGGATAAACACCGTATTTTACACCGAAATACAAATAATTCAATACACTGCCTTCTTCGTAAATCCCTAATTTTAAACCGGCATCTTCGGCAAATGGGATATTACCAATCAAAATACCAAAACCAATAGGTATCAATAGCAAGGGTTCATAATCGTATCGAATAGCTAGAAAAATAAACCCCAAGCCAACTAAGATCATCACCAAATGTCCTGTTGTGGCATGTTCAAACCCCGAATAGCTATAAAATTTAGACAGTCCTTTATCGGCCTCATCCAAGATCGAACTTAATTCAGCAGGAGTCGATTTATACACTTCTGTTTGCTCATTTTTTGCTTGAGTTTCTGTTGTTTCGTTTCCAAAAGAAAAGAAACTAGAAACAAGGCCAATAATTAAAATGGCACCAATTACTGTTAAAAATCGTTTTAAGTACATACTAATGAATTTCGAGTAAAAGTTGTTCTTGCAGAATACTATCCCCTGCTTTAACTTGAATATTTTTAACAATACCTTTTTTGTCTGCCAATACTTTATTCTCCATTTTCATGGCTTCGTAAATAACCAATGCATCTCCCACATTAACTTCAGCACCTTCGGTAACCAAAACCGAGATAATTGTACCGGGAAGTGGGCAGTTAATTTTAAAACCGGAGGAACTTAATACAGGCATATCTTTTTGTGTCCGCACTGTAGAACGCAAAAGAGTAGGTGTTTTTGTGGTTTTTACTGTGCGTCCTAATTCCACTTTATAACAGGTTCCATTCACTTCAACACTTACTGTGTCTTCTTCCACTTCATTAATTTCCACATCGTAATTATTACCGTGAATCTTAAACTTGAATTTTTTCATTTCTCAAATATTATTTATTTAAAGACTGTCTCATGCCATAAATCTTCGAACTCCAAGGAGAATATTTTTTAGACACTTCCTTAATTGTTATCATACCACTTTCAGCATCATGCTGTTCATCTAAATACAAATAGATTGCTGTAGAAATGGCGGCACTTACTTCTCCGGTAACTGCGACTTCTTCGCATTTTCCACCGTTGTCTCGAATCTTTTTCCTTAAATAGTGCTTCGTTATATATTTCAATATTTTAGGAATCAATTTATATATGAGAAACAAGAAAGTTAAGGCTATCAAAACGATTAAGTAGCCGATTACACTCAGGCTAATCGCAAACTCCCAATTTATTACTAGAATGGCTAAACTCATACTGTTCATTTTTACAAAGGGATATTCCCGTGTTTTTTAGGTGGATTGATCTGCTTTTTCGTTGCCAGTGTACTGAAGGCACGAATCACTCTAAACCTTGTATTCCGTGGTTCAATAACATCATCTATATATCCAAAGCGTGCAGCCTCATATGGATTTGCAAATAATTCGGTGTATTCTGCTTCTTTTTCGGTAACAAACTTTAATGCTTCTTCTTGCGACATCGAAGCCAATTTTTTACCTTCCAAGACCTCGATAGCGCCTTTGGCTCCCATAACGGCAATTTCGGCGGTTGGCCAAGCATAATTAAAATCGCCTCGCAACTGTTTACAACTCATTACATCGTGAGCTCCACCGTAGGATTTACGCAAAGTAATGGTCACTTTTGGAACGGTAGCTTCGCCATAAGCAAATAGTAATTTGGCGCCATTGGATATTATACCGTTGTGTTCCTGAATACTTCCGGGTAAAAACCCCGGAACATCAACTAATGTGAGTATTGGAATATTAAAAGCATCGCAAAAACGAACAAAACGAGCGGCTTTTCTTGAAGCATTGATATCTAAAACTCCGGCCAAATAGTTGGGCTGATTAGCGACAATACCTGTTGGCATTCCGTTAAATTTAGCAAATCCGGTAATAATATTCTTCGCCCATCTTCGCTGCGATTCTAAAAACTCTTGATTATCAACCAACGTATAAATGACATCCATCATATCGTAAGGTTGGTTCGGGTTATTAGGAATGATTTCATTTAAACTATCATCCAAGCGATCAATAGGATCGTCGCAAACGGTTTGAATGGGATCTTCCAAATTATTCTGAGGAAAATACTCGATTAATTTACGGATAATTAAAATGCCTTCTTCTTCATCATCGGCTCTAAAATAGGAAACGCCCGATTTTGATGAATGGACATTTGCCCCCCCTAGATCTTCGGTAGTAATATCTTCTCCGGTAACAGCTTTAGCTACTTTAGGCCCTGTTACAAACATATTGCTGGTTTGATTACTCATAATCACAAAGTCGGTGAGTGCAGGAGAATATACTGCTCCACCGGCACAAGGTCCGAAAATGGCGGATATTTGAGGAACCACTCCACTGGCCATAATATTGCGTTGGAAAATTTCAGCATAACCTGCCAAACTATTCACGCCTTCCTGAATACGTGCTCCACCACTATCGTTTATACCAATAATTGGAGCACCCACAAGCATAGCCTGATCCATGATTTTACAAATTTTTTTTGCATACGATTCGGATAAGGAGCCTCCAAAAACAGTGAAATCTTGCGAGTATAGATAGACAACGCGACCATCTATAGTTCCATGTCCGGTAATTACACCATCCCCTAAAAAATGTGTTTTATCCATATCGAAATTGGTATTTCGATGAGTTACAAACATATCAAACTCTTCGAAGCTACCTTCGTCGAGTAACATGTCAATACGTTCGCGAGCGGTATATTTCCCACGTTTGTGTTGCGCTTCAATGCGTTTTTCACCACCTCCAAGGGCAGCTTCTTCGCGCATTGTAATCAATTTATTAATCTTTGATTGAATTTGCATAATTTAATAGATTACATCGATTGTATTTTATTTTGTGCCACAGAATTCGGTTAAGACACCGCCTGTAGATTTGGGATGCAAAAATCCTATTTGTAATTTCTCTGCGCCGGCTCTTGGTTTTTCATCAATTAACTGCACGCCTTTTTCTTTAACTTCGGATAAGGCCGCTTGAACATCTTCCACTTGAAATGCGAGATGATGAACGCCGGGACCTTTCTTTTCGATAAACTTACCGATTGGCCCTGCCGGATCGGTCGATTCGAGCAATTCTATCTTAACTTCCCCCACTTTAAAGAAAGCCGTTTTTACTTTTTGATCTTTAACTTCTTCAATGGCATAACATTTTAAACCTAAAACATCCTCATAATATTTTATGCTTTCTTCCAGGTTTTTTACTGCAATCCCAATGTGCTCAATAGATTTAGCAACCATGATGTCTTAATTTATAATAAATTTTTGTATGAATTTTTACTGTTTATCATTTCACAAAGGTAGAGGTTATTTGTTATTCAAAAAACAAATGAACTTCATTTATTCAAATTTACTAATAAAATAGAACAATTTTACTTAAACTCAGATAGACGCTTATTATCAAGTATTTATAATTGTTTTTAAATCGATTTTTTATAAATAAAACGGGCAATTATGTCCGAAAGCGACCATTTTCACAAAATAATAGTATGCATACATAATGCTTGAGTAGCGATTTTAAACCCATTTCTAACAATTTAGCCTATCAAAAAGGCATAAAGTCGAATAATTGATCAAGCCCTTTGATTGTATAATATTTTTTACTTTCTTTGCCGCTTATTTAAAATGATTCTATATAAGTATGAATGATATAAAAAATCCCTGTATAAATGTTTGTCGCACAGATTCCAATGGGATATGCATTGGATGCAAGAGAAGCCTAGACGAGATTGGCGATTGGTCGAAATATACCAACGATGAAAAACGGACGGTTTTAGAGAACATAAGCAAGAGGAGAAGCGACTCCGAAGATTACTACGGAGGATTTGCTTTTTAAGTTAACGCCAAGTGGGAAATAAGAAATTATTTCCCCTTTTCTTTTTTGGGCTTTGCGGTTAAGATTACCAATAAACCAATAATTGGGGTTAAAAACAGACTAATCAAAAATCCAGCCCAGAAACCCAATTTTGTTGTTTTAGCTATAAGTCCCAGCACAATTGCCGCCATTAACCAAGTTAACCAAAAGTATAAATTCATCGTCTGCTCTTTTTTAAAATTACCAACTATCCGCTTTATTCATTCAAAAATAGCTACTTTCTTCAATTTCACTCTAGCGAATATAACGAATATCTTATTTGATTAACGAGAAGATAATTACAAAATATCCGCTTTTTTCAAAATATGTAGTCAAAGGCCTATTAAAACTCACCAAAAAAAACTTAAATTTGCCGCTTCTATTGCCCCCATAGTTCAAGGGATAGAACAAGTGTTTCCTAAACACTAGATACAAGTTCGAGTCTTGTTGGGGGTACTTTTAAAATAGCTATACAATTTCTAAATAAACCAAAGATAAGGCCATGCCCAGTGCCAATCCGGATATTCCAATTAGTAATCGAAGTATTATTAAGTTTAAAAAGCAATAACTAATAATTAACGATTAATACGCATTTTGCCCAATAAGAATCTTAACTTTGTGTTTTATTAAATGCTTACCCTTTTAACTTAAGCTCCTAATGAAAAACACAAACCTAAACCCAAAACCCATACTCTTGTTTTTTGTGCTAATCTTATTTAGCACATCGTGTATCGAAGAGTATTGGCCCGAAATAGAAACGAATTCTGAACAGCTCTTGGTTGTCGACGGAAAAATAACAAACTTCCCCGGCCCTTATACCATCAAGCTATCTACTTCAGGCAGTTCTTTCAATACGCCCGTATTGCATCCGAAAAGAAATGCCACCGTAATTATTATGGATAATCAAGGACGAAGCGAAGTCTTGACAGAAGTTGAGCCCGGAACTTATCAAACGCGTGATGGAGGCCTGCAAGGCATAGTTGGTAATTCGTACAAAATAAGGATAGAAATAGACAATAGTAAAGTCTACGAATCGGCATTTGAAGAAATGCAGGAACCGGTGGCCATTGAAAGCTTGAGTGTAGAAGAAAGCATTAGTTATTCCGAAGATGAGTCAAAAATCGATCAAGAAGGCTTTCAGTTTTATGTAGATAGCGAAAAGGCGCAAACAGCTAACACTTATTTGTATTGGGAAATAGAAGAAACCTATGAATACCATGCGAATCATAAAATCAGCTTTTATTATGATGGTCGTTTTTTCGAAAAAACGATGAACAATCCCTATGGATTAAGCATAATGAGGAACATCGATTCGCTTTATAATTGCTGGATGACTCAGCATATTCTTGAACGCTATACCTACAGCACCGAATTTTTAAGCATTCCCAAAGTTAACCATTTACCCTTGCATTTTATCCCCTTTTCTGATAGGCGTTTAGAAACGAGATACAGTATTTTAGTTACCCAATATAGCATCTCGAATAAGGCCTACTTGTTTTACGACAAAATAAAGAAACAAAACGAAAATAATGATGCGCTCTATACAACGCAACCCTTCCAGATAAATGGGAATATTGAAAATATAAATGATACCAACGAAGCGGTATTGGGTTATTTTATGGTCGCCTCAGGAAGTGTTGGGCCGCGATTAATGACAAAAGCACCTTCTCGAATCCAATACTATCGACAATCCTGTCAAGGCATTACCGATTACAATACCATTATGGATTTAATACGCTTGACTCCAGCTGAAAATCTGCCTCTTTTCTTTACGATGGTTGCCATTCCGGATGAAACGGGAGGTGAGGCCCCGGCTGCAGCAATGGCCTATGTCTACAGAGAATGTATAGACTGTCAGGAAAAAGGCGGTACATTAAAAAAACCGGAATATTGGGATTGGGAAGAACTGGCTTTACAAAAATGATTTGGCCATCAGGTTAGGAATTAAGCCCTTTTACTCGTCTATAATTTAGACAAGGAAAGTTGAAATCCTGAATATTTGCTCAAATTATTATACCGCTAATCGACTTTTAACTAGTTTTACATCTTAATTCTATTCAAAACAAGCAACACTATGGCTAAAGTGCTTATTATTGGCGCTCAGAATATTGATATTTTTGCTAAATCGAGCGGGGAATATATGCTGCACGATTCTAATCTTGCTAAGATTCATTTTGCATTTGGTGGTGTGGGTCGGAATATAGCCGAAAATTTATGCCGTTTAGGAAACGAAGTCCATTTTATTACCGTTTTTGGCGATGATGCTTTTTCGGAATCGGCGAATAAAAGCTTAGAAAAAATAGGGATAAATACCTCCAATTCGCTTTTTTTAAAAAACCGGACAAGCAGTGTTTATCTTGGTATTTTAGATCAAGAAAACGATTTATTTCTGGGTTTAAATGATATGGAGATAATTAAAGCATTAAACCGGACTTTTTTAAAAACAAAAGCCGAATTGATCCAATCTTTCGATTTACTTGTACTCGACAACAATCTGGAATCAGAAACGCTGCACTATTTGCTAAATACCTATCAAGACAAAACCATTATTATGGATGCGGTAAGCGCAAAAAAAGTGATGAAACTCGAGGCCTATTTGGATAAAATTACGGTGCTAAAATTAAATCAAATTGAGCTTTCGGCTTTATCAAGCAAAACAGAATTAAGTAAACAATTGAAAGAGCTCCACCAAAAGGGAGCAAAAACGCTGCTAATTACCAATAAAGAAAAAGAGCTTATCTTAAGTAAACCAAAAGGGATTATAAAAAAACAGCCCCTTGCTATTGATGAGATCACCAATACAAGCGGAGCGGGTGATGCTTTCTTAAGTGGATTTATTCACGGAATATTGCACCACTTTGAGGATGAAAAAAAATTAAACTACGCGAATATTGTCGCCAATATAACCCTGAAATCCAATAATTCGACAAGTGAAATGCTTAGTCTTAAAGAAGTAAAAAAATATGAATAATTATATTGAATATAACGAAGAAGTAAGCAATGCCATCAAACTTGGAATGCCCATTGTTGCCTTAGAATCAACCATTATTTCGCATGGCATGCCTTTTCCAAAAAACGTAGAAACAGCGCTACGATGCGAAGAGATTATTCGCGAAAACGGCAGTGTTCCTGCTACCATTGCCTTGTTAAACGGCAAATTAAAAGTAGGTCTTTCTAAAGACGAACTGAACTATTTAGGTTCCAAAGGAAGGGCCATCGTAAAAACGTCAAGAAGAGATATTGCCTATAACGTGGCGAATAAAATTGATGGTGCAACCACCGTTTCGGCCACCATGTTTATTGCCAATTTAGCGGGAATAAAGGTATTTGCAACCGGTGGCATTGGCGGCGTTCATAGAGGTGCTGAAACCAGTTTTGATATATCAGCCGATTTAGAAGAATTGGCTATCACCAATGTTGGTGTTGTTTGTGCCGGAATAAAATCGATATTGGATCTTGGTTTAACTTTAGAATATTTGGAAACAAAAGGGGTTCCTGTAATTGGTTATCAAACAAAAACCCTCCCCGCTTTTTATAGTCGAGCGTCCAATTTTAAAGTGAATTTCAAAATTGATACCCCAAAAGAAATTGCTCAGGTTTTAAAAACGAAAACAGACCTTGCTTTACACGGGGGTACATTGATTGCCAATCCTATCCCAACAGAATTTTCGATGGATACGAAGCTCATCAATAAAGCCATAGATCAAGCGCTGACCGAAATGGATAAATTGGGCATTAAAGGAAAAGAGCAAACCCCTTACTTACTGGGCAAAGTTGTAGAGTTAACGGAGGGAAAATCTTTGGAATCCAATATCGCATTGGTTTACAATAATTGCAAACTAGCAGGTAAAATTAGTGCGGAGTATAAAGCACTTGCTGAAGTTAAATAGCAATTTTACTGCGTTTCAATTTTATAAAATTTGGTTTTATATTTCTGATAATGTGAGTGATATACCTCAGTTAAACTTTAGATTCAAAATTCTTTGTGTCTTCGCGCCTTCGTGGTAAACGCAAAATCGATAGCGCTTGTTTTTAGTCTTAATATACGCGTTTAATCTCCAATTGGTGCATCATTCGGATTAGCAAAGGGATATATTCTGCCGGAAATATCAAATGATGATTTCCCAGACTTGCATTTTTTAATAATAAAGCTTGTTCCGGTGTTGTTTTAAACTCAATCTGTGTTCGACAAGCAAAATCATGTTGAGGTGTTGCAACTACCTCTCCTTCTAGAAGCATATATTTATCGAGCGTATTATTTACCCGAAATGCCGCCACTTTTCTTTTTTCAAAAGTGCCTTGAATAGCAGTGCCCACTCCGGTTTCAAAATGCGTAGTAATATTAAATGTGGATAGCAGATTCAACGGTGCCGTGCAATGCGCAAACAAAACCGTATCTTCTTTAATTTCAGCAATATTGGCTTGCCAAGGAATACTTCCAATAAGCGACCGAACAATCATTTTACCAATCAAGCTGCAAATATCACCTTCGCAGGCGGCAACACTATTTTCGTTATTTAAAACTGCCAAAGGCAAACATGCCGTAACCTGATCGCGCTTAACCAACGAAAAACACTCTACACTAATGGCAGAAAGTTTATGCTCAGAAATAACTTCCTCAAGCAAACTGTACACTTTTGAAGTTTCGTTTAATAATGACGGCTCCTGATTGGGGAAATACTTAGCAAAACTTTCGGATGGCGTTTTTTCTTTGTAATCGGGCAATACAGTCCATGGCAAATGCAAAAGATCGACACCTAATTTTTCTTTAATCAGCCCTTTTTCTATGTCTGAAATGATTAACCAATCCGATACTTCGCCTATTAAAGCTGCTTTTTGATTGGCCAGTGCTGAGATAGCTTTATTTACTTGATACATTTCTTCGAACGCATGCAATGCCTTAGGCGCAAACACATCGATAATGCTAACTCGTTTTCCTTTGGCACGCATATAAGCCGCAATTTCGATGGTGGCGGCGTAAGAATTGTTTTCTCTATGGCAAAGCAGTATGATATTCCTTTCCGATTTACAAAGCTCAACAGCATATTGCTCCGAACCTCCACTTGCAACAAACAAAATCCCGCTAAACTCCTTTTGAAATGAATATTTTTGATCACCAAAAAAACGGTTTAGAATAACAACAGAACGCTCTCTTAAAACTTGATCATCGTCGCTGTAAGCGATATAGGCAATTGAATAGCTCATTTAAATCTTATTTAGTTAACTTGTGTTTACGAATGTTCAAAATTAATCGATTTTAAGCAGGATGAAATACTAAAATTGATAAACCCCCATTTTTATATCTAGAATCGGGTGTTTTATACCATGTTTTTTGTTAAGCACACTAACAAATTTAGATACCTTTACCCATTGTTTTTCTTAACTAAATAATCATTCTATGTTAAAATACTGCTCAAAAAGCGCACTAATTCTTATTTCTTGCATATTTCTTTTTAA
>JBFHQD010000038.1:0-18285 GCA_041592395.1 Bacteroidales bacterium
CAATAATGAATAGTGATAGAAATACGAAAATGATAGCACACAATGGCTCAAATGGTGTTTTTTATGCCGATTTCCTGCAACTGCCAGAAGAAAACACGGTAATCATCTATATGACCAATGAATTAAGATACGATACTCAAATTGTAGCATGGGAAATAGAGCAAATCCTTTTTAATAAAGACTATACTCCCATTGTACCCAAAATGAAAAGTATAAAACATGGCAGTACCGATATTGCAAATAAACAGCTGGAAATCATCCATCAGTTTGTAGAATTAATTTTGACTGATGATAAGAACATTGATGATTTCATCAACAAACATGTCGCTAGTAAAGAAAGAGAACGAAGATTCAAAATGTGGGTTCAGGACATGCAGAAAGAATTTTTGGGATATCGATTGAAACATATTTTAGAATATGGGGATATGAGCTACGATATTGTTTTGGAATCGAAAGATGGAAAAGTGGTTGATTTAACCCCATGTTTTGACTTGCAATTCAATGAAAGCAATCAAATTGTCGCTTTCGGATGGTAAATCAAAAACAGCCCATATTAAGGGATAAAAACAATAGACGAGACAGTAGCAAATTCAAGGTTTGTAGCCCGCCTCCACTTTATCTCGGTTTGACATGAAAGTAGTACGCATTCGGCATCTACGCATACAATAAACTGTTAGCTGTAAGTGTGTAAAAAGTCGGCAACGAGCAAACAAATTGCTACTTAAGGATCAAACGTGGTACACAGTTTAGGATTTGGGCAAACAAAAACCTGAAAGAGTATATGGTAAAAGGGTTTGTGATGGATAACGAACGGCTAAAAAATCCAGATGGCAGACCCGACTATTAAGATGAATTACTGGAGCAAATTCGGGATATACGTGCGTCGGAAAAACGTTTTTACCAAAAAATAAAAGACTTGTTTGCACTTAGCAGTGATTATGATGCAGAGGATAAATCAACGCAAATGTTTATTGCAGAAACACAAAACAAACTTCATTATGCGGTAACTGGTAAAACTGCCGCCGAATTGATTGTTGCACGCGCTAATACTGAGAAACCAAATATGAATCTAACCTCGTGGAAAGGTTCAATTGTAAGGAAACAAGATATTTATATTGCCAAAAACTATTTGACACGATGAAATTGATACACGAAACCGATTAGTAGTTATATTCCTTGAAAGTGCCGAATTGAGAGCCAAAAATCGAATGGATATAACAATTGATTTTTGGCATGAGAATGTGGATAGAATCCTTGATTTTCAAGACAAAAAAAAATTAACACACGCAGGTTCGATAAGTAAAGCTCAAATGGAAAAGCAAGTAAGTGAGATCTATGCAAGTTTTGACAAGAGGAGAAGGAAATTTAGACTGGTCACTCGAAAAGTCATTACACAAAAAAAAGACGGCCTTATCAGACCGTCTCTTTTTTTGCTTTCGGGTGAAAGACGGGGGTCGAACCCGCGACCTCCGGAACCACAATCCGGCGCTCTAACCAACTGAGCTACAATCACCATTTTCAGGCACTAGGCCTTAGCGGATGCAAAGATACATTATTTTGCAATTTTGCAAATAAAAATACGCTTTTTTCAGCTTTTTATTTTGTACTTTGCTTTCGTTTTAAAAGTCGACACATTTTTATGAACAAAACCCATTCGCAATCTTTATTCTCTCATGCACGTAAGCATACATTGGCTTTTGTTTCTTCCCTTTTTATTCTTGGCGCTGTCCTGATTGCCGTATTTGCCTATTTTATTGTTCCCGATGCTTCGCCAAATGCAAATAATCAATTCCTTGAATTAGCCAAAATGAAACCCGGCACCGAAATAAGCTTTTTAAAACTACCCAAAGACAACAAAGAAGCGAAAACAAGTTTTTTTAAACATTTGCTCTACGGAAAAGCGCCAAACTATTCGGAGCTGCCCATTTTGGCGTATCAAATACAGAAGAATCAATTGGCCGTTGTACCATACAATAAAAGCAACCTCAATTTTAGCGATACTTTGTATTTTCAAGCAAACCAGCTAATGCCTTTCTATTCTAGTAGGGATAATACGAAGGAAAATACGCTCGACAAAGCGCTACAAAAAGCCATTTACACAAAACATTTTTGGCTGGGAACCGATCGTTTTGGCCGCGATTTATTGAGCCGATTGCTTTTGGGTATGCGTGTGAGTTTAGCGGTAGGTTTTATAGCCGTGATTATTTCTTTGATTATCGGAATTTTTCTGGGTTCTATAGCCGGTTATTTTGGCGGAAAAACAGATCAAATGATTCTTTGGTTTATCAATGTTATTTGGTCACTGCCCTCTTTACTCTTGATTATCGCTATTACTTTTGCACTAGGCAAAGGATTTTGGCAAGTGTTTATTGCCATCGGATTGAGTATGTGGGTAGAAATTGCGCGTGTGGTTCGTGGACAAATCATCAGCTTTAAAAACCAAGAATATATCGAAGCGGCTAAAGCACTTGGATACTCGCATGCCCGCATCATCATTTATCACTTGCTTCCCAATAGTATAGCGCCAGTCATTGTTATTTCGGCGGCTAATTTTGCCAGTGCTATTTTAGTCGAAGCCGGACTTAGTTTTTTAGGCTTGGGCATTCCGCCTCCCGTTCCGAGCTGGGGAAGTATGATACGCGAAAATTACAGCAGTATTTTTTTCGATTCCTCCTATTTAGCCCTATTCCCGGGTTTTGCTATACTTCTTCTTGTTTTGACTTTTATGCTGTTTGGCAAAGGCTTACGCGAAGCATTAAACGTTCGCTCTTATTGATTTGATTTCGTTAAACTTCGCTTTGCGAAATGCAAAAAATGCTTACTTTTGCGCTTCAAAATAAATTTGAATATTCATGGAAATTCCTTCAAGATATAGTCCGCAAGAAATTGAAGATAAATGGTATAAGTTTTGGCTCGATAAAAATTACTTTCATTCCGAGCCCGACAATCGTGAGCCCTACACCGTTGTAATTCCACCACCAAACGTTACCGGCGTATTGCATATGGGTCATATGCTCAATAATACCATTCAAGATGTGTTGGTTCGCCGGGCACGTATGCAAGGAAAAAATGCCTGTTGGGTTCCGGGAACCGATCACGCTTCTATTGCTACTGAAGCCAAAGTGGTTGGTCACCTGAAAAATCAAGGCATTGACAAATCTACTTTAAGTCGTGATAAGTTTTTAGAGCACGCCTGGGAATGGAAGGAAAAACATGGCGGAATTATCCTTGAACAATTAAAAAAATTAGGTGCAAGCTGCGATTGGGACAGAACCAAATTTACGATGGATCCCGATCTTTACGAATCGGTAATCGATGTCTTTATCGATTTATACAACAAAGGCTATATTTACCGCGGTGTTAGAATGGTCAATTGGGACCCAAAAGCTTTAACAGCGCTATCGGATGAAGAGGTTATCCATAAAGAAATAAAATCGAAACTCTATTATTTGCGCTATCCTGTTGAAGGCGAAAAAGACCAGTGGGTAACAATTGCCACAACCCGTCCGGAAACCATTTTGGGCGATACCGCTGTTTGTATTCACCCCGAAGACGATCGCTTTGCGCATTTAAAAGGCAAACGCGTTTTGGTTCCGCTTATCAATCGGTCTATTCCTATTATAGAAGATGAATATGTCGACCGTGAATTCGGAACCGGTTGTTTAAAAATTACACCTGCGCACGATATTAACGATTACAACTTAGGACTAAAATACCGTCTCGATACCATAGATATATTTAACGATAACGGAACTTTGAACGAATCGGCCGAACTTTATGTTGGCAAAGATCGTTTTGTTGTTCGTAAAGAAATCTCAAAAGAGCTGGAAGAAAAAGGTTTTTTGGTAAAAATTGAAGATTATACAAACAAAGTAGGATTTTCAGAACGTACAGATGAAGTGATTGAGCCCAAACTATCTTTGCAATGGTTTATGAAGATGGAAGATTTGGCAAAACCTGCTTTAGAAATCGTTATGGACGACACCATCCAATTCCATCCTCCAAAAGTGAAAAACACTTACAAACATTGGATGGAAAACGTAAAAGACTGGTGTATTTCTCGTCAATTGTGGTGGGGACAACGCATTCCGGTTTATTATCTTCCAAACAACGAAATGGTTGTTGCTAAATCTGCCGAAGAAGCGCTTCAAATGGCAAAAGCCAATTATCCGGAATTAAAAGACATCGAACTAAACGATTTACAGCAAGACGAAGATGTTTTAGATACTTGGTTTTCGTCGTGGTTATGGCCAATTTCTGTTTTTGATGGCATTCGTAATCCGGATAACAAAGAAATAAACTACTACTATCCAACCAACGATTTAGTAACAGCACCAGAAATTTTGTTTTTCTGGGTCGCAAGAATGATTATCAGTGGATTGGAATATAGAAAAGAGATTCCTTTTAAAAATGTTTATTTTACAGGTATCGTTCGGGATCATTTAGGCCGAAAAATGTCGAAATCGTTGGGAAATTCTCCCGATCCTATTCAACTCATTAACGAATACGGAGCCGATGGCGTAAGAGTGGGTATGCTCCTCACCTCTCCTGCCGGAAACGATTTGCCTTTTGACGAAGCCCTTTGTGAACAAGGACGAAATTTTAGCAACAAAATCTGGAATGCACTTCGCTTAGTTAAAGGATGGGAAATCGCTAAGATTGAACAGCCCGAATATGCAGCAAAAGGCATTCAATGGATGGATGCACGCATCAACGAAAGTCTTGCTACCATTGAAGATCATTTTGAAAAATACCGTTTATCCGATGCTTTAATGAGCTCTTACCGTTTAATTTGGGATGATTTTTGCTCAAATTATCTGGAAATTATCAAGCCGGCTTATCAAGCGCCTATCGATGAAAAAACCTATATTGAAACCCTTGCGTTTTTCGAAAAACTGATGAAAATATTACATCCTTTTATGCCTTTCCTTACGGAAGAAATCTGGCATTTGCTTCAGGAACGTAAAGCGGATGAGAGTTTGATGTTAACTGAATTCCCTCAAGCATCGAAATTTGAAGAGTCTTACTTAACAAACTATGCAACGGCTTCGGATATCATCAATCAAATAAGGAAAATAAGAAAAGAAAAAAACATCCCAAATAAAGAAAAACTTGAATTGTTTTATAAGGGTGATTTAAATACTGATTTTCTTTCCATTATCCTAAAATTGGGCAATCTGTCGCGTTTGGAAAATACGGATGAAAAACCGGAATCGAGTTTAGGATTTATGGTTGATGCCAACGAATTTTTTGTACCGATTAGCGACACTATTGATATGGAAGCCGAAATCAAAAAGCTTGAAGACGAGTTAAATTATCTCCAAGGTTTTGCAAAATCCATTGAAAAAAAACTGGCTAACGAAAGATTTGTTAATAACGCCCCCGAAAAAGTGGTCGATCTGGAAAGAAAAAAACAAGCGGATGCCATGCAGAAGATGGAATTAATCAAAGCCCAACTTGAAAATCTGAATTAAAAGGCCGGTTTTTACTCGTAACTGAATTTCAGATTCAGACTTTTATTGCGTTTGAAATTAACCCTGTTATTAATTTCACGCTGATTTACAATTTCTTAGCAAGAATTTAGCAACTAAATAAATCCCTCGAACAGAAATGTCTTGGCGTTTTATCCTTTCGAATACTACTTTATTCCCTTTCGCTATCTGTTAAAATTGCTTAAAATATTAAGATTAAATTAACTTTATTCACTAGGGTCAGGACAGTAAAAAGCCCTTTTTTTGCATCGAAAAACATGCGGTACAATAAAATGTATCAACATGTTTTCAACAGTTAATAATTGTTAAATTTATTTTAGTACTTTAGCTCATTAAACTTTAAAAAAAGTAATCAAAACTAGAAAATTATGAGAAATTTGTTGCAAAAAATGACTCTTGTCGTAGCACTCACCTTTTTTATGGGTACAGCTATGGCTCAAGGGTTTGTTAAAGGTACAGTAGTAGATGCTGACAACAGCGAAACTCTTCTCGGAGCTTCTGTAGTTGTGAAAGGAACTACAACGGGTGTTTCAACCGGATTGTCCGGAACCTTCAACCTAAGTGTGCCAGCAGGCTCACAAACCATTGTTATCCAATTTATTGGTTTTGTTCCCCAAGAATTTGTAGTAGACGTGCAAGAAGGCAAAACTGTAGATTTAGGAACAATCGCTTTGGCTAGTAGTCAAGTTGGTTTAAATGAAGTAAGTGTATTTGCTTCTCTTGCTATCGACAGAAAAACACCGGTAGCAATCTCTTCTGTTAGTTCTCAATTGATCGAAGATAAACTTGGTTCACAAGAATTTCCTGAAATCTTAAAATCAACTCCCGGCGTATATGCTACAAAATCAGGTGGAGGATTTGGTGACGGCAGAATGAACCTTCGTGGATTTAACTCTGCTAACGTTGCCGTTATGATTAATGGTGTTCCTGTTAATGATATGGAAAACGGTTGGGTATATTGGTCGAACTGGGCCGGTTTATCAGACGTTACTCGTACTATGCAGGTTCAGCGCGGATTAGGTGCTTCGAAAGTTGCTGTACCTTCAATCGGAGGAACAGTAAACGTAGTAACCAAAACCACCGATGTTGAACAAGGAGGAAATGTTTATACTTCCATTGGTAACTCCGGATACCAAAAATACGGTGTAACCGTTTCAACCGGTTTAAATGAAAAAGGATGGGCTGCAACTGTTTCCGCTGCAAGAACACAAGGAGATGGTTATATTGACGGAACTCAATTTGACGGCTTTAATTTTTTCGTGAATATTTCAAAAAGTTTTGGTCCAAACCACACTTTATCATTTAGTTCATTTGGAGCGAAACAACAACACGGTCAAAGACAAACAAGAAATTTAATTTCAACTTATGCTGCTGCAGAAAGTGGAGCAAGATTTAACCCAGACTGGGGTTTAAGAGACGGAAACGTTGTCCAAGTAGAAGATAACTTCTATTTCAAACCACAAACTTCTTTGAATCATTACTGGACAATCAGTGATAAATCAAGCTTATCCACAGCTCTATACATCTCAACCGGAACCGGTGGTGGTGGAGGTAGAGGTGGTGAAAATGGCCTTTTCGATTTAAGAATGGGTAATTTTGACCAACCTATGGATATCGACAATATCGTAAGCACTAACCGTGCTGCCGGTGCTGAAGGTGCTGTTTCTTGGTTAAGAGCTTCTCATAACGACCACGTTTGGTATGGCGTTCTTTCTACATTCAATACCGAATTGAGCGAGAATTTAGACTTAATTGCAGGTATCGACTTAAGAGATTATGTTGGACATCACTTCTATGAAGTGACCGACCTTTTAGGCGCTGCTTATGTATTTAGCAATGACGATATCAACAATCCAAATGCATCACTTCAAGTAGGTGATAAATACAATTATTATAACGATGGTAATGTAGGATGGCAAGGTTTATTTACTCAAATGGAGTACAATAAAGATAAAATCTCTGCCTTTATTTCAGGATCTCTTTCCAATACTTCTTATCAAAGAGTTGATTATTTCCAATATCTTGATACTGATCCACTACAAACTACCGATAAATATAATTTTATGGGCTTTGGTATTAAAGGTGGTGCAAACTATCGTCTTACTGATAAGCATAATGTTTTTGCCAATATTGGATACTTTGAAAAAGCAGCTGGATTTGATGCTGTTTTCCAAGGTTATGATAATGAGCACATTAATGCAAATGCAGCCAACCAAAAAATATTCAGTTTTGAGTTAGGTTATGGATACAGAGGTGAAAAATTAGCTGCCAACGTAAACCTTTACAATACACAGTGGAACGACAGAACCTTTACTCGCTTTATTCCCGGAGCAGTATCTGGAACTTTTAATTTCGTTAACTTATTGGGTGTAAATGCACTTCACCAAGGTATCGAAATTGATTTCACTTATAAAGCGTCTAAGAAATTTTCTGCTTACGGAATGCTTTCTATTGGCGACTGGAGATGGAATAATAACCTAGAAAACGTTCAGGTTTATGACGAAAATCAACAACCTGTTGGAGATCCTTACAATTTATATATTAAAGATGTAAAAGTATCTGATGCAGCTCAAACAACTGCTGCCCTTGGATTTGATTACCAAATTATGCCTAAAACAAATATCACCATTGATTATAACTATTATGCTAATTTATACGCTGATTATAATCCTGAAAAAAGAACTGTTGAAGGCCTAGCTGATCCTTGGAAAGTTCCTGCCTATGGATTATTTGATGCAAGTGTCAGATATTCATTTAATTTCGGCGGATTCGATGCAACAATTATTGGCCGCGTAAACAACGTGTTTGATACCGAGTATATTGCTGATGCATTGGATGGAAACAGTAATAACTGGGATACTGCTTTAGTTTGGTACGGGTTTGGAAGAACATTCAATATCAGTGCAAAAATTAATTTTTAAATAAAATATTTTTAGTAAGATGAAAAAAATTATATATTTATTTGCGTTTATAGGCTTGGTTTTTACTACAGCCTGTAATCCAATGGACGATATCAATGCTGAGGTTGATGCTCAGCTCAACCCAATTGTGGGGGATGCTACTTATACACTTACCGATGATGATTATAGCGACTTAGGATTAACTTATGGCAGCTTTAGCAGTCAAGATGATGCTAAAACAATGCTTCCTTCATTCTTGAGCAGTTTATACCCAGTTTGGGGAAAAGGATCAGGAGTGCTTGTTGGTTATAAATTATATGTTGGTTCTGCTCCCGGTGTAAACGATTACACTTATGCTGATGTTTTTACTTTAGCTAAAGCAGATTATGCTGCCAGCGGAAGCTCTATCGAAGGATTCTATCCTGACAAAAATCCTGCTGACTATTTACCTGATGTTCTTGCAGCTAATTTTCCTGCAGCAAGCGACGGAGATGTTGAATTAGTTAAATACACACAATATACTGAAGTGCCTACTGTAACTACAATTGCTAATTATGAGCTTGATGAGAACTTTAATTATGGATCGACAGCAGGCGATATAACAACCGTTTCAGGCGGAACTTGGTCAAACCATTCAGGTGCTGCTAATGAAATGATGTATGCTACTTCTGGCTTAACTATGGCTGATTATCCTTCTTCAGATATTGGAGGTGCTGTAGAAATCAGCAGTTCAGGATCAGAAGATGTAAATAACGTTTTTTCACCTATTTCTTCAGGAGTTGTTTATAGCAGCGCTCTTGTAAATTTATCTTCTGTTGGTTCCGGAACTTATTTCTTCCATTTTATGGATGAGTCTTTTGGATATACAGCAAGAATTGGTGCTAAGAGCGGTCTTTTAGACAAAGTTTTATTTGGTATTGGAGCTACTTCTAGCACATTGGTTTACGGAACAACTGAATTCGATTTAAATACTACTTATCTTCTTGTAGCCTCTTACAATATTGATAGTGGTGTAGCTAATTTATACGTACTTGACGCTGCGAGTGCTACTGAACCAGCAACTCCTGAAGCAACAGATACTGGTGATGCTGGTAAGTTAGTAACTAAAGTTGGTATTCGCCAAGGTTCAGGTGGACCTAGCGCAACTATTGATGGTATACGTGTTGCTAAAACTTGGACCGATATTATGACGAACGAAATTTTAGGTGAAACCATTGATGGAGATAAAGAAACTTACCAAACTTATTATAAATTCAATGGCACTAGTTGGTCTATACCTACAGATATGTATGTATTAACATCTGACGATTATGATGCTATGGGAACTGCTTATGGTGAGCCCGGTAAATACAATAACTTTGACAGTTCGATGGAAATTAACAACTATATTTCCACCTTCTTAACGCTTAAATACCCTTATGCTCAAGAAGAAGCTAGTATAATTGTTATTTATAAGTATTATTCAAGTTCAGCACATGCAACGCAAACACGTGGCAACCTCTATACAGTTACGAATGGCGTTTGGACAGGATTTGAATCTACTATTAACACAAGCCTACAATTTGGACATGATGGTACAAAATGGGTTCCCGACAATACAATTAAATACACGCTAACCGGAGCAGATTATGCTTGGATTGCTGCTGAATATGCTGATAAGTATGCCGGAAATGTGGCAACACTTATTAATTATCAGGATTTTGATTACAATTGGACGGATGAAATGATCTTAGATGTTCTTAACGGATTATTAAAACATAATTTCCCCGGAATGGCTGAAGGTCAGAAATTTGCCGTTACTTATTTGAAATACGACGGTGGCGCACAATTCTTAACCATGTACGTTATATTACAAGGTGGTGATTATGTGCTTCAATAAATAAGTCTTAATCTTTCTAAAAAGCCCGTTGATTCTTTTTCAACGGGCTTTTTTTGTATGTTAATTTAATTTTATCAAAACCCTAAAGAAGTTGCCCTCATTTTATTTTTATTTACTTTTGCCTAAAACCATAAAAAATGAGAAAATACTTAGCCATTTTTGTAGCCTTAACCCTATTATTAAGTTCGTGCAACAGTTCCAAAAAAACCACGTCCTCAAACGAACAGCCTTATCTTGTTGTTCTTTCTCTTGATGGATTTAGATGGGATTATACCGATTCTGTCCATACCCCAAATTTGGATAAAATCGCTCAGATTGGCGTAAAAGCAAAAAGTATGCAAGCCTCCTTCCCAACAAAAACTTTTCCCAATCATTATGCCATTGCCACCGGACTTTATCCCAACAACAACGGATTGGTAAACAATACATTTATTGATACGGATAGAGATTTAATGTATTCGATCGGAAACAGGAAAGCCGTTTACGATGGGGAGTTTTACAAGGGAGAACCCATTTGGAATACCGCCGAAAAGCAAGGGGTAAAAGCTGCCGCTTTATATTGGGTAGGATCTGAAGCCCCAATTCAAAATATGCGTCCAAGCATTTGGAAACAATACGATGAGGCTCTTCCGTTTGAACAACGTATCGACACAGTTATCAATTGGTTACAGCGTCCCGAAAAAACACGCCCTCATTTAATAATGTGGTATATGCACGAACCTGATGGCGTTGGTCATCGTTTTGGTCCATTTGCCAATGAAGTAAATACGGAAGTTCATTACCTTGATAGCCTAGTGGGTGTTTTTATGCATAAACTTGATCAAATACCCGTTGGCAAAAAAGTGAATGTCATTGTACTTTCTGATCACGGCATGGGCAGGATATACAAAGAGAAACAAGTGTTTTTGAATAAAATTCTAAAACCGGAATGGGTTTCAACAATTGTTGGGTCTAATCCTGTTTACAATATCAAAGCTACAGACGAGGCAATTGATTCCATTCTGTTTGTACTAAACAAAACAAAAGGTGTTACCGGATACAAAACTTCCGAAACGCCCGAAAGATTGCATTACGGCACAAATCCTCGAACTTTAGATATTGTTGCTGTTGCAGATAGCTCTTACAGCTTATTTAGTAATTCAAAAAGGGCATACAAAGGCAATGGCACCCATGGCTACGACAATAAGAATACCGATATGGATGCTATATTCTACGCCTATGGCCCGGACTTTAAAAAAGGCTATTCTCAAAATCGTTTTATAAACGTATCGCTTTATCCACTTTTTTGTAAAATTCTCGACTTAAAAGAAGCGCCAAACGATGGAAACATAAAAGATGTTGAAAAAATGTTAAAATAAAGAAGGTCATTTTCTTGAATCTTTACATGCCCAAGTTTTAAACATTTAACCATTGATAACTAGTTTGTTGAGAAATCATATTCAATGCTTTTTAGCTTATTTTAGTCGAAATATTTGTTGGAAAAGCAAGAAAATTTGAGTTTTAAAAATTTTATTACTTTTGCAGCCCGTTTTTAATATTCGGATTTATGATAAAAAAACAACAAATAGAAAGTACCAAATCACTAAAGCAATCGCTTCTGAAAAGCGATAAAGCTTTAAAGCTGAAAAAATATGTTCTACAGCCCTTTTTGGTTTTGTTGCTTTCGCTGATTATATCAGTTATCTCTTCTTTGGTTTTTGAAACACCTGAAGAGTATGCCCTCAAATTGGAAAATGCCCAACACCTTAAAAATATTGAATTAATTCAAGCCGAGCTTGATAATGTAAACATCGCTTTGCGAGATTTACAAGAAAGAGACGACGAGATCTACAGAAAGGTTTTGGGTGTTGCTCCTATTGCTGAAGAAATTCGTACTGCCGGTATTGGTGGATCATTGGAAGACAATAACGCCGAGCCTATCCCAAACGACTTGAAATTAAGCGCCTATAAAAAGGAACTGAATCAACTGAATGCAAAACTAAAAATACAGTCGGTATCTTTTGACGAATTAACCACATTAGCTACCGAAAATATAAACCGTTTACAGCATCGGCCTTCCATTTTTCCTTTAGCACCTAGCGATTTAATTCGTTTTGCTTCCGGATTTGGCTATCGGACGCATCCGATATTTCATATACGCAAATTTCATAAAGGCGTGGATTTAACTGCACTAAAAGGAAGTCCGGTTTATTCTACAGCAAAAGGCACCGTAATAGTTGCCAGTAATCTGAACGATGGCTATGGAAATAAAGTGGTTGTGGATAACGGTTATGGTTATAAAACTATTTATGCACACTTGCATAAGATTCAGGTAAAGGTTGGTCAAGAATTAAATTTAGGTGATTTGGTAGGTCAAGTAGGAAATACCGGAATTAGCGTTTCGCCTCACCTCCATTATGAAATACGCTACAACGACAATCCAATAAATCCGATGAGTTTTATCTTTAAAGATATTTCTTCAGAAGAATATCAGCTAATTACTCAGCGTTAAACCCTTGCACTAAAATTCAGAAATAAAAAAATAAAGGCGCTTTATAAGTTGCCTTTTTTTTGCATCTTAATTTCGAAAATTAAGCATAATATTGTAAGACATTTGCTTAAACTGCTTGTGTAAATATTGAAAATGATCAAATTCTTAGCCATTATGCATTTAAAAATAAACAGCGCAAAAAGATTGTCCTTTTTTATACTTCTTTCGATAATCCTAAATAATCAACTCCTTATTGCTCAAGATACAATATCGAATAGCGGTACAGAAAAAAAAGAAGTTAAAATTGTTGGCGTTGGCGATATTATGCTTGGTACGGCTTATCCTTTACGCGCTTATCTGCCTCCTAACGAAGACTGCTCACCCCTTTTAGAAGATGTTAAACCGTATTTGCTCGACGCCGATTTGAGTTTTGCAAATCTGGAAGGAGCATTAGTTAACCAAGGGAAGATGGCCAAAAAATGCCAAGACACTTTGAAATGCTATGCTTTTAGGATGCCCGAAAAATTTGCATCCTGTTTATCAGATGTTGGATTCGATATTTTATCCTTAGCCAATAATCATTCGGGCGATTTTGGCGATGAAGGGCGAAATAAAACGATGCGTTTGCTCGACTCGTTGAATATTTATTATGCCGGTTTGGAAACAAATCCGTCAGCAGAGTTTATAAAAGACGAAATTAAGTATGGATTTATCGCTTTTGCGCCGAACAAAGGCACTCTCGACCTTTTAAAAATAGACGAGGCTGCAAAAATGGTTAAAGCTTTAGCTTCGAGAAACGATATTGTTATTGTCTCTTTTCACGGAGGTGCTGAAGGAAAAGATTATCAGCATCTGCCAAAAGGAAAAGAAGAATTTTACGGTGAAAATCGAGGAAGTCTTTACGAATTTGCTCACCGAATGGTTGATGCCGGTGCCGATGTGATTTTTGGCCATGGGCCTCATGTTACTCGGGCTATGGAAATTTACAAAGGGCGATATATTGCCTACAGCTTGGGAAATTTTTGCACCTACGGTCGATTTAATCTTCGTGGACCCAATGGAATTGCTCCGCTTGTGCAATTGATTACCAATAAAGAGGGTGCATTTTTACGCGGCAAAATAATTTCCGTTTATCAAAAAGGCGAAGGCGGAACCCATATCGATCCAAACAAAAGCGTTATCGCTATTATCAACAATTTAAATGCCAGCGATTTGCCGGAGAATGTTTTAAAAATCGATTCCGAAGGAAATTTCTAATTTATTTTTTCGAAAGCTATGGCCATCTAGATCAGCTAAAACTTTAGTGAAATTTTACTAAAGATTCTTAAAAAAGAAAGCACAGTAAAGATAACTCACAAAAACCCACTTAAATTTTATAAATTTGTCGGCATTGAAGAAGAAATCTATCCATGAGCATAATACAAACCGCCGAACGACATTCAGCTAATCTCCCCTCCGACAATGTTATGCATCAGCGGCATATGATTGCTTATGCCGAAGCGGCTAAAATCGTATCCGGTAATGTTATCGAAATCGGCTCCGGCGAAGGTTACGGTATTGAGTTTCTAGCTTCTAAAACAGAAAAATATTACGCTATTGATAAATTTCCATCCCGTTTCGATTTATCAAAAGAAGAGCAAAAGAAAGTCCATTTTATTCAGATGAATGTTCCACCATTAGAAAATATCGCTGATAATTCTTTCGATTTTGCTGTAAGTTTTCAAGTGATCGAACACATCAAAGACGACGATTTTTTTATGCGCGAAATCTATCGGGTTCTCAAACCGGGCGGAAAACTTATTCTAACAACGCCAAATCGCCGCATGTCGATAACACGTAATCCTTGGCATATTCGAGAATACTTGGCCAACGAATTAGAATCGCTTGCTTTGGTTATTTTTGATAAAGTGGAGATGAATGGTGTTTTTGGTAAAGAAAAAGTAATGCGTTATTATCATGCAAATAAAGCGAGTGTTGCAAAATTTACACGTTTCGACATCTTAAACTTACAATATAAATTGCCCCGAAAAGCACTGCAAATTCCGTATGATATTCTTAATCGAATTAACAGACGGCGTTTGCATAAAAAAAACACCACTACAGTTAATAACATACAATTAAACGATTTTTATATTAACAATCAGACAGAAAATTGTTTCGATTTTTTTATCGTTGCAGAAAAGAAAAAAGGATAAAAACTTAAAGTGTTACCTATGTTTAAAAAAACAAACAATATCATTGGATGGATAGTTTTTGCGATAGCAAGTTTGGTTTATCTTTTAACTATTGAGCCTACAGCCGCTTGGTGGGATGTTGGAGAATACATTTCCACTTCCTATAAATTGCAAGTCGGACACCCTCCCGGAGCACCTTTTTTTCAATTAATGGGACGCTTTTTTAGTCTGTTTGCCTTTGGAAATGTTCATAATGTAGCCAAAATGATCAATATCATGTCTGCATTTTCAAGCAGTTTTACCATTTTGTTTTTGTTTTGGACCATCACGCGATTAGCAAAGAAACTGGTAAGCAATCCGGAGAGCAAAGAAGCTATGTTCCCTATCATGGCCGCTGGAATTGTAGGCGCTTTGGCTTATACTTTCACCGATTCTTTTTGGTTTTCTGCAGTAGAAGGCGAAGTGTATGCCATGTCTTCTTTATTTACCGCCATTGTTTTTTGGGCTATTTTAAAATGGGAAGAAGTAGCGGATAACAATTATTCGTACCGTTGGTTAATTCTTATCGCTTTCTTAATGGGATTGTCTATCGGAGTGCATCTGCTAAATTTATTAGCCATTCCGGCAATTACTTATGTCATTTATTTTAAAAAATTCAAACAAACGGATTGGAAAGGTTTTGTAATAGCGGGTTTATTATCGCTTATTATATTGTCTTTTATCATGTATTTCATCATTCCGATAACCGTAAAAGCGGCCGGTGCATTCGAGCTATTTTTTGTCAATACGATCGGACTACCCTTTAATTCGGGAAGTATTATTTTCTTTATCGCTTTAATCGCTTTGGTTGTCTGGGCTATTCGTTTCACACATCAGAAAAAACAACTCATCGCGCATGTCGCTATTTTAAGTATCACATTTATACTCATCGGATACTCCTCCTTTTTTATGATTGTCATTCGCGCCAATGCGAATCCTCCTATCAACGAAAATAATCCGAAAGATGCCATTGGCATGTTGTCTTATCTATTGCGCGAACAATATGGAACTTGGCCGCTATTTTACGGACAATATTATAATGCTGATATTACTTCGTGGAATGACAAATCGCCAACTTATATACAGGATGAAAAATCGGGCAAATATATTGTTACCTCAAGCGGAAAAGATTCTGAACCTGTGTACAACAGCAAATTATCAGGAATATTCCCTCGAATGTGGAGCGATCAAAAGCCGGAACATATCGAAATGTATGAGACCTATCTTACAAAACGAGGGACTCCGGTTAGAATAACAGATCGTGACGGAAGCGAAAAAATTGTTTACAAACCCGCTTTTGGAGATAATTTAAGCTTTTTCTTTCGTTATCAAATCGGGCATATGTATTTCCGCTATTTTATGTGGAATTTTGCGGGGCGACAAAACGATGTTGAAGCGCAACCAAATATCAGAAATGGGAATTGGATTAGCGGTATAAAATTTATCGATTCCTTACGATTAGGAAATCAAGATCATTTGCCTATTGCAAGTCAAAATCCGGCAAATAATAAGTTTTATTTATTGCCTTTGATTTTAGGTTTGATAGGATTAATCTATCAACTCAACAGAAACAATAAAGATTTTTGGGTAGTTCTGCTCTTATTTGTAATGACAGGTATCGCCATTATTGTTTATCTGAACTTTACACCTTATCAACCTCGTGAGCGTGATTATGCTTATGCAGGCTCATTTTATGCTTTTGCCATTTGGATAGGCCTTGGTCTGCTTCCCCTTATCGATTTATTAAAAAAATTACTTGGATTAAAATTATCAAGTGTAATTGTAGGTATTGTTACTCTCGTTCTAGTTCCGGGATTAATGGCTAGTGAAGGATGGGACGACCACAACCGTTCGGGAAGAACGACCGCCCACGATTTTGCTTATAACTATTTATCTTCTTGCGAGCCCAATGCCGTTTTATTTGTAAATGGCGATAACGATACGTTCCCACTTTGGTATATTCAAGAGGTAGAAGGTTTCAGAACTGATGTTCGTGTAGTAAACTATATGCTTTCATCCGGTTCTTGGTATGTACATCAATTAAGTCGGAAAATTTACAATTCAGAAAAAGTTCCGCTTAGTCTGCCTCCTGATCAATACAATAACGGAGTAAACGATTATGTGCCAATAACCGATAGAATCGATGGCTATCACGAATTAAAAGACATTATTGCCTTTATTAAGAGCGATCATCCTTCATCGAAAACACAAACGGTAGGCGGTAATGCCTTAAATTATATGCCAACGCATAATATTAAGCTTACGCTCGATAAAAACACTTTATTAAAAACCGGAACGGTACCCGTGAACAAAATCAATGAAGTGCCCGATAGTTTGATGTGGCGAGTACGAGGAAATTTCCTACAGAAAAATGATTTGATGTTGCTCGATTTTCTGGCAACCAACAACTGGGAAAGACCCATTTATTTCGCCAATCCATCGAGTATTAATAAAGTGCTTGGTTTGGATGAATATATGCACCTCGAAGGATTTGTTTATCGATTGAGCCCCTATAAAGCAGACGGGTATATTAAAAATATGGGCGGCGTAAATGCGGATAAATCTTTTGATGTCTTGGTGAATAAAGGCAAATATGGGAACCTAGAAAAAGAAAATGTAAGTGTCGACAGAGAAAGTTATCGAAATGCAGGCATTCCAAAAAACAACCTCTTGCGTGTTGCTGAAATCTATTTAGATCGTGCAGATCAATTGATAAATGAGGATTCTATCGCTAACGCGATGAAAATTAAAGAATGTAAGGACAAGGCCATAAAAGCATTGGATACTTACGTTTATTATTTCCCAAACAACAAAATTCATTGGGATATGTATATGCTGCCTTACGCTGAAACCTATATGCGTGCAGGAGATATGGATAAAGCCACCGAGGTTGTAGAAGCACTTTATAAATATTACACAAGCGATTTAGATTATATCAATTCGCAACGGCCTTTATATAAAGACTTCTTAAGGAATGATCAGCAAACTGCTCTGGGTGTCTTGCAACGCTTAGGACAATCAACAAAGGAATATCACTTACAAGATTTAAACACTAAAATCGACAGTACCTTTTCGGCACAGTTGGAATTTTATTAAATCCATTCTTATCTAGAGGATTTTAGACTAAATTTTAAATCCCCAAAAGTAAAAAAAGTACTTTTGGGGATTTTTTTGTTCGTGCTTTAAATATTTAGTCGCTCCTTAAATTTAATATAAAACGATGATTATCAACATTTAGTGTTGATAAATATGCAATAAAAGAGGTTATTAAATTGCAAGATAATCAGTAAATTAGTATCAAAAGCTTGCAATTATGTTAGGAAAATCAAAA
>JBFHQD010000039.1:0-18277 GCA_041592395.1 Bacteroidales bacterium
ACTTTAGAGGAAAAGTCAGGCTTGTGATCTTACCAATTGTTTGCAGTAGTGAAAACACTAAATATTAAACCTAATAATCGTGTTTCTAAGCCCATTATTGAATATATCTAACTAAGCATAAAAAAAGCCGGCAAAACCGGCTTTTAATCTATAATCCTTTTCCGTGACAATGCTTGTATTTTTTTCCGCTTCCGCAAGGACAAGGATCGTTTCGTCCAACCTGTTTTTCTACTTTTACAGGTTGTGGTTTTTGCTTTACTTGCGTATTGGAATTGGATTGAGAAAGTAAATCATCACGTCCTTCTCTAAGATTGCGGTTAGTTTGTGGTAACTTAGCCTCGCTCAAAGTAGTTTGCTGCATCGGTAAATCGCCTTTAATCAAAAAGCTGCTGATCTCTTTGTTGTTTCTCTGAACCATATCTTTAAAAAGATTGAACGATTCGAATTTATAAATCAAAAGAGGATCTTTTTGTTCGTAAGTTGCATTTTGAACCGATTGTTTCAAATCATCCAATTCGCGCAAATGTTCTTTCCAAGCATTATCGATAATGCTTAGCGTCAATCCTTTTTCAATCGAAAGCGGGATTTCTTTTGCATGGTCGTTGTATGCTTTCTCGAGATTGGTTATGATATTGTGTGTTTTTACACCATCAGTAATGGGTATTGCAATATTTTCGTAAGTGGTATTGTTTTCGAGAACGTCTTTTATTACAGGATATACTTTCTTAGCAATAAGGCTCGATTTTTCTTTGTAGTTCGCGTAAACCTGATCAAAAATTTGTTGTGTCAGCGCTTCTTCATTGCTGCTTGCAAAAGTCTTGCTGTCGAAAGGCGCTTCGATTAAAACGGAGGTCAATAACTCCATATTTAAGCCTTCAAAATCGGCTAAATCTTTATATTCGGCAACCAATTGCTCAATATAATCATAAAGCATATTGGAAATATCTATTGCCAATCGTTCGCCATACAGTGCATGCCTTCTTTTTTTGTAGATGGCTTCACGCTGTGTATTCATAACGTCGTCATATTCCAGCAAACGCTTACGAATACCAAAGTTGTTTTCTTCTACTTTCTTTTGGGCGCGCTCGATAGATTTTGTAATCATCGAATGTTGAATAACTTCACCTTCTTCCAGACCTAAACGGTCCATAATTTTTGCAATACGCTCTGAACCAAACATACGCATCAAGTTATCATCCAAAGCCACAAAAAACTGTGAACTTCCCGGATCTCCTTGACGTCCGGCACGACCACGAAGCTGGCGGTCGACTCGTCTGGATTCGTGGCGCTCGGTACCAACTATAGCAAGTCCTCCCGCTTTTTTAACTTCCTCTGTAATTTTAATATCCGTTCCACGACCGGCCATATTCGTTGCAATAGTTACGGTTCCGGCTTGTCCGGCTTGAGCTACAATATCGGCTTCTTTTTGGTGCAATTTGGCATTCAATACATTATGATTGATACCTTTACGATTCAGCATCCGACTCAAAAGTTCTGAAGTTTCTACAGAAGTTGTTCCCACCAAAACTGGACGACCCTGTTCAACTAAATTCACAATTTCATCGGTTACGGCATTAAATTTTTCGCGTGTCGTTTTAAATACAAAATCTTCTCGGTCGTCGCGCGCAATGGGTCGGTTGGTTGGAATCACCACTACGTCTAATTTATAGATATCCCACAACTCTCCGGCTTCCGTTTCCGCAGTACCGGTCATACCGGATAGCTTGCTATACATACGGAAATAGTTTTGAAGCGTAATGGTAGCGTAGGTTTGGGTGGCCGCTTCTATTTTTACATTTTCTTTTGCTTCTATGGCTTGATGCAATCCGTCGGAATAACGGCGACCTTCCATTATACGTCCTGATTGTTCATCTACAATTTTAATTTTATTGTCGATGATGACGTATTCAACATCGATTTCGAAAAGCGCATAGGCTTTTAAAAGTTGATTTACGGTATGAACGCGCTCCGATTTTATCGCGTAATCGCGTAAAAGTTCACTTTTTTGTTTGGCTTTTTCGGGAAGTGCTAAGTTTTTCTTTTCAAGATCGGCAATCTCCGCACCGATATCAGGTAAGATATAAAAATTGGGATCATCATAAGAAGCGGTCATTAAATCAATACCCTTATCCGTAAGATCGATCGAATTGTGTTTTTCATTGATAACAAAAAAGAGTTCGTCATCGATGATATGCATATGTTTGTTTTGCTCGGCCATATAGAAGTTTTCCGTCTTCTGCATCAAGGTTTTCATGCCGGGCTCGCTCAAAAATTTGATCAAAGCTTTGTTTTTGGGTAAGCCTCGATAGGCTCTAAATAGGAGTTCACCCCCTTTTTTCTCCTGTTTTTCGTCCGGATTTGAGCTCAGGATTTTTTTAGCTTCTGCCAAAATAGAAGTCACTAATTTTCTTTGTGCTTGATATAAACGTTCAATATTAGGTTTTAAAGTTTCAAACTCTTGGTTATCGCCTTTTGGTGTTGGTCCTGAGATAATTAAAGGTGTTCTGGCATCGTCAATCAATACGGAGTCAACCTCATCCACAATAGAAAAATTATGTTTGCGCTGAACCAATTCATCCGGATTGCTGGTCATATTGTCGCGCAGATAATCAAAGCCAAATTCGTTGTTGGTTCCATAAGTTATATCGGCCAAATAAGCATTGCGTCGATTTTCCGAATTGGGTTCATGCTTATCAATACAATCCACAAGAAGTCCATGAAATTCGAATAACATACCCATCCATTCCGCATCACGTTTAGCTAGATAATCGTTTACCGTAATAACATGTACTCCTTTTCCGGGCAAGGCATTTAAATAAACAGGCAATGTAGCTACCAGTGTTTTTCCTTCACCCGTTGCCATCTCAGCCACTTTTCCTTCGTGCAGTACTATGCCGCCAATCAATTGAACATCGTAATGAACCATGTCCCATTTTATCATGCTTCCGCCGGCCATCCATTCGTTTTTATAATAGGCTTTTTCGCCTTTTATATTTACATTGTCCAACTTGGCTGCTAAATCTCTATCGTGCTGCGTTGCCGTTACTTCTACTTCTGTATTGTCTTTGAAAAGAGCTGCAGTAGCTTTTACAACGGCAAATGCTTCAGGAAGAATTTCGTTGAGTGTTTCTTGTGTTATCGTGTATCGCTTTTCTTCGAGCTTATCAATTTCTTCGTAAATATTTTCTTTTTCGTCTATACTTATGGCCGTACTATCTTCCGCTTTTATTTTTAGGGCGTTGATTTCATTTTCTACGTCTTGAATGGCTTCTTGTATGCGCTTTTTAAAAGCAATTGTTTTTGCTCTTAATTCATCAGCACTTAAATTAGATATAGATTGATATGCTGCCAGGGTTTTTTTTAATATTGGATCGATGGCCTTTATATCGCGTTGGGATTTGCTTCCCATTATTTTCTTGAAAAAATCTTTCATCTGTTTATTTTTATCGGTCTGTTTTAGAAGAAAACACAAATTTATTTTTCATTCCTAAATGATAGAATTAGAAGATGCTTTCTATAGTGTATTGCTTCAATCTATCTGTTTTTTTTAATTCGATGCTAAGTATGCAAAAATCATTCTTTTAGCAAATGTCTGTCTAATTGGCAGATTACAATGCAAAAATAGAAAATATATTTTGTAATGCTTGAGAAGAAATCATACTTTAATGCGCTTAATTTTTGTTAAGAAGTATGTTTAAAAGTTCATATTTCGATCCCAAAATCATGTTCTTTTTTTGTGGATTTTTGCTAAAAGGATGAAAATCGATTTTTAGTTTGTTTAGGAATTGCAGTACTCCTTATTTTGATATCGCTTTCGTTTTATCTCCTATTTGTATTTAGCTCATTATTACAGTTACTTATATCAATTAAACATATTTAATTGTTTTCATTTCATGTAATAAAATTATAGGCTAACACACGGATTTTCAATCATATTTAAACATTTATTAAAGCGATTGTATTTTTGTGTCGAATATTTAATGTTGGGCTTATTATAAGAAAAAAATAAATGAAATGCAAGTGAAAAAAATTATTTTTCTTCACATTTTTTCATACATTTTTGTCCTGTTCTTATGAGAAATATAAACACGATCAAAAGAGCTCTAAAAGTTAAACCATTTTTTTGAAATAATCGTATTTATTAAATAATGCTTTAAATTTAACGCTAATCACTTATTATATGGATAAAGATCATCTTGTAGTTTGGGAAAATTGTCTTAGTTTTATTCGTGACAACGTAAACATTCAGGGTTATAAAACATGGTTCGAACCCATAGTTCCTTTGAAGTTGGTAAATAATGTATTGACAATACAAGTGCCAAGTCAGTTTTTTTATGAATGGCTTGAAGAGCATTATATCAAGCTTATTCGTATGGTGATTAAAAAAGAACTTGGTGCTAGCGGTCGTTTAGAGTACAGTATTATTATGGATAATGCTAATCCGGGTCAGGATAAAAAAAGCATTAAACTCCCAACATCGAGCAAAGAAGCGGTCAATAATCCTGCAGTATCAATGCCTTATAATATGAATAAAGCAAAGACAAAAGACATACCCAATCCTTTTATTATCCCCGGAATTAAAAAAGTAAAAGTAAATTCTCAGTTAGTTGAATCCAATTCCTTTGCTAATTTTGTAGAAGGCGATAGCAACCGTTTAGCCCGTTCTGCCGGTTATGCCGTAGCCGAAAATCCGGGTAAAACGTCTTTCAATCCTTTGTTTTTATACAGCCCAACAGGTTTAGGAAAAACGCATTTATCCCATGCCATTGGATTGCAAGTGCGCGAAAATTTTCCTGACAAAACAGTACTTTATCTGCACTCCAATCAGTTTATTTCGCAGTTTATCGACAGTATTCGTAATGGAAATCAAAACGATTTTATTCATTTTTATCAAATGATCGATGTTTTGATTATCGACGATGTGCATTTGTTGGCAGGAAAAGAAAAAACTTTGGATGTCTTTTTTCAAGTATTTAACCACTTGCATCAAAACGGAAAACAAATTGTAATTACTTCTGATATTCCTCCTGTTGAACTTACCGGTTTTAATAATCGTTTGATATCGCGCTTTAAATGGGGATTGGCGGCTGATTTACAAGCTCCCGATTTAGAAACACGTATCGCTATAATCGAAAAGAAATTGTATAACGACGGTATAGAAATGCCTCAGGATGTGATTGAATATCTGGCATATAGCATAACAAATAGTATCCGCGAATTGGAAGGCGCTTTAATTAGTATTATGGCGCAAAGTTCCTTGAATAAAAAAGAAATTAATATCGATTTAGCTAAGCAAATCATCGATAAATATGTAAAATCGACGAACCGCGAAATTTCTATCGAGTATATTCAAAAAGTAGTCTGCGAATATTTTAGCCTTCCTTTGGATGTGATCAACAGTAAAACGCGTAAACGCGAAATTGTTCAGGCTCGACAGTTAGCCATGTATTTTTCTAAAAAACACACCAAATCGTCGTTGGCAACTATCGGACAACATTGCGGAAATAAAGATCACGCTACGGTTTTACATGCCGTTAAAACGGTGAATAATCTGGTGGATACCGACAAAAAGTTTAAAAGTTATGTCGATGATCTGGATAAAAAAATAAAATTACAATAAGCTTAAAAATGTCGGTTTTGCCGGCATTTTTTGTTTTTGTTCTCTTTCTTTAGATTCAGAATACGTATATTAGCCATAAAAAAAACATTTTGAAAGCAATTATTCTTGCAGCAGGATTAGGTACGCGTTTATTGCCCTTGACAAAAGACAAGCCGAAAGCGCTTATTCAAGTCCAAGGGAAACCCTTACTTCAGCATCAATTGGAAAAATTGAAATCCGCCGGATTCTCTAAAGTTTTAATTAATATTCATCATTTTGGAGATCAAATTGTAGATTTTCTCGATAAACACAACGCTTTTGGTATGGATATTGAAATTTCCGACGAACGCAGTGCATTATTGGATACAGGAGGCGCTTTGCGCAAAGCCGCTCATTTTTTTCGAGGGGATGAACCGGTGCTCATTCACAATGTGGATGTTTTAAGTACACTGTCTTTCGAAGATATGTTTAATAACCATAAACTGCGTGCTGCTTGTGCCACTTTAGCCGTGCGCAACAGAGCCAGCTCGCGCTATCTTTATTTTGATGAACACAACCAATTACGCGCATGGGAAAATATAAAAACGGGAGAGAAAAAAGGCGATTGGACCTCTGCTCAGCTTCTAGAAGCTGCTTTTTCCGGAATTCATATTCTTTCGCCATATTGTGTCGATTTGTTTCCTGACAAACCGGCTTTCTCCATCATCGATTTTTATATCAGCCTTATCGATTCGCATATTGTGAGTGGCTATTTTCACGATAATTCGGTTTGGTTGGATGTTGGAAAACCCGAAACTTTAATAGAAGCTGAAAAACTAAATCTTTAAAGCATGGCTTCCCCCCAGAAAAAGAGCTTTTTGGAAGAGCTAATCGATCAACTATTGATCGATTATTCCGAAAATTTTAACCGTTTGTGCGTCATCACCCCAAACCGTCGCGCGCAAGTTTTTATCAAGAATTATCTGCAAGAAAAGGGAAGACCTTTGTTAATCCCTACGCTTTTTTCTATCGATGATTTTGTTCAACATCTTTCTCCATCTGTTATTTTAGATAATGTTGATTTGAGTTTCGAGTTTTACGATGTTTATAAACAATTGGAAGGCGAGAATGCCCAATCATTTGAGTTATTTATTCAATGGGCACCTGTATTGATCAATGATTTTAATGAAATTGATATGCATTTGGGTGATGCCAATGCTTTGTTTTCGTATTTAAGCGATGACTATGCATTGCGTGAGTGGAATTTAGGAATTAACGACTTAAGCGATTTTCAAAAGAACTACCTGGCCTTTTTCCATAAACTCAACGATTATTACCATTATTTTACGCAGAAAATTCAGAGTCAGAATACGGCCTATAATGGTTTAGCCTATCGCTATGTGGCTGAAAATATTCATCATTTGCTGATGAATAAGCCTTGGGATAAAATTATTTTTGCCGGTTTTAATGCACTAACGCTTTCCGAAGAAAAAATAATAAGAAGTCTCTACGAAAATAAAAAAGCAGATTTGTTTTGGGATATCGATGAATATTATTTTTCAGATAAAAATCAGGAGGCGGGTTTGTTTTTTAGAAAATATGCGCATTGGTATCCTTTTGATAAAACAAAAATGGCGCAGCATTTTAGGGCAAAAAAAGAAATAAAAGTGATTGCTGTTCCTAAAGCTGTTGGTCAGGCCAAAGTGGCAGCAGAATTACTAAGTAACAAACTGAAATCAGACGCAAGTGACGCAAAGTTGCACAGCAGCGCGCTTGTTTTAGCCGATGAAAATCTTTTGATGCCGGTTTTAAATAGTTTAAATGCGGAGGTACTCAGCGAAACCAATGTCACGATGGGCTATCCCTTAAAAAATACTTCAGCCCACTTGCTGTTTCGTTTATTTTTTAAGCTTCAGTTTAACGGACAAAGGCAACAGAAACTGAGAAAGTATTCAAACCTGCGCTTTTTAAATGAGGATTTGAAACAGCTTTTGCAAACACCCTTAATTGCCGATTTTTTCGGTAAATACCCGCGTTTAAATGCAGAAATTCAAAAACAACTTTTTTGGACGCCAAATGAATTAATCGCATTATGCGAAAGTAACGATGCCAAATCCCTTTCTTTTTTATTTGCTGATTTTGAAGATAACGCAGCCAAGGCCATCGCTTTTTTTCAGGAATTTATTCTCCATTTTTCGCTTATTTATCAAGCAGATAATGCGCATTTTCAACTAAGATTTTCGTCCGATTGGGAAGCCCTAAAGCGCTATAATCAAATACTCAACAGACTGAGTGATCGAATTAAAAAATATGGCTATCCGCAAAACCTGCAAGAATTTAAGCTTGTTTTTGAACAGCTTATTGGAAATCAAACGCAGGCATTTCATGGCGAACCATTAAAGGGCTTGCAATTGATGGGATTGCTAGAAACTCGAGTCTTGGATTTTCAAAATCTGATCATCACCTCGGTCAATGAAGATGTTTTACCTTCGGGAAAAATGTCGAATTCTTTTATTCCGGTAGATATCAAACGCAAATTTAATCTTCCGACTTATAAAGAAAAGAACGCCATTTTTGCCTATCATTTTTACCGCTTAATTCAAAGAGCAGAGAATATCTACCTGCTCTATAGCACTACAGCAGGAAAGCTTTTGGGTGGTGAAAAGAGCAGATTTATTACCCAGCTTATGTTGGAATTGCCCAAATACAATAGCGAATCGAGCATTCGTGAACAATTGTTTAATTTTAAAGAAATTCAGCCTCATGCACGCTTGGAAATAAGCGTCGAAAAAGAATCTTCGATTCAAGAACAATTGGTAGAAATGGCAGATAAAGGATTTTCACCTACAGCTATTAACACCTATATCAGTTGTCCGCTAAAATTCTATTTCAAACACGTGCTGAAAATAGAAGAAATTCAAGAAGATGACAATTTAATCGATGATCGATTGATGGGAAATATCATCCATTACAGTCTTGAAAATATGTTTAAACCGCTTGTTGGTAAAGCCATTCAGCTCGATGATTTGCAAAAAATGGAAGGCCAAATAAAGGAGGAAGTCTTAAAACAGGCAAGCGTTGTAGCAAAAGGACAAGTTTTGGATTCAGGACAAAATCTGCTTACATTAAAAGCGATAGAACGTTATTTAGAACGTTTTTTTCAGAATGAAAAAGAAGCCCTGAAAAAACACCTAAAAAAAGGGGGTTTGTGGTCTGTGGAGGGATTGGAACAGAAAATGGAAAGAAGTTTGTTTCTTGCACATAAAGATCAGAAAATCAAGTTTTATGGCTATGCCGATCGCATCGACAAATGGAGCAATCTAATTCGGGTTATCGATTATAAAACGGGTAGTATAAAAGAAAATGTTTTGTCAGGAATCGATTTTGAGGCACTTTTTACGGATGTAAAATATGATAAAGCCGTTCAGCTTTTGAGCTATGTCTGGTTAATGAAAGCAGATTTGCCCTCACATGAAATTCAAAGCGCTATAATTGCCTTGCGCAATGTAAATAATCCATATGTGTTTTTCGATAGCGCTCCGGATAGACCTATTAGCGATGAAAGGGTACAGCAATTTGAAAATGGTTTGACGGATTTGTTTTCCGAGCTTTTTAACGAAAACATTCCGTTTTCACAAACTCTTGATAAGCAGAATTGTCAATATTGTCCTTATGCCACCGTTTGTCTAAAAGAGTAGATTAATTTTCTGTTTTCATCACAAATAAAGAGCTCAAAACAAATATTCATTAATTTTGTAGTATGAATCAGGCCATTAAAATTCAAACGCCCGAATATCCCATTTTACTTGATGTAAATGCAGGGCAAAGCTTAGATGCTTTTTTAAATACGAAATCGTATTCCAAACTTTTTATTTTAATGGATGAGAATACATATGCACATTGTTATCCCTTACTAGCCGCCGATTCTGAAAATCTATTGGAAGCAGAATTGCTTGTTATTGATTCCGGTGAGGAAAATAAAAGCATAGAGATTGCCGCTCAATTGTGGGAAAGCCTTACCGAAGGAGATGGCGACAGGCATTCTTTGCTTATTAATTTAGGTGGCGGAATTATAAGTGATTTAGGTGGATTTGTTGCCTCCACGTTTAAAAGAGGGATGGATTTTGTAAATATTCCAACAACGTTATTGGCTATGGTAGATGCCTCCATTGGTGGAAAAACAGGCATTAACTTAGGCCATTTTAAAAATCAAGTGGGTATGTTTTCTACTCCAAAACAACTTCTTATTGATGTGCGGTTTTTAGAAACATTAGCCCAAGAACAAATTGTATCGGCCTTTGCCGAAATGATTAAGCATGGCCTTATTGCCGATCAAAAATATTGGGAAGAACTGGCTGCTATTAAGCAACTTGATTTGAAAGTACTCACTCCTCATATCGAAAAATCAATTCGAATTAAAAAGCAATTTGTCGATCAAGATCCCAGAGAAAAGGGTTTGAGAAAAGCGCTTAATTTCGGGCATTCCATAGGGCATGCCCTGGAGTCGTTTTTTATGGAAACACCAAGCCCTTTATTGCATGGCGAAGCCATTGCTATTGGAATGATTGCCGAAGCTTATTTGTCGAATAAATTACTTCAAATGCCGATAGAACAGCTTCAGTCTATTGAACAAACGATAAAGAACCATTTTAAACATCACGTTATTAAAGCGAATCAGATTGAAGCCATTTCTGAATTGGTTTTTCATGATAAGAAAAAAGAAGGTACACGTCTGAATTTCAGTTTGCTAAAGCAAATCGGAAAATGCGAAATTGATGTCCAAGTTTCTAGAAATCAGATTGAAAATGCCTTAAAATATGTAGTTTATGAGCTATCTAATTAAAAAGAAAACGCGTTCGTTAAAAGGACGTATACAATTACCCGCATCCAAAAGCGAAAGTGCACGCTTGTTAATAATCGATGCTATTTTAGGTGCTGAGAATTTGGAAATCGATAATTTATCAGAAAGCAACGACACCAAATTGTTGCAGTCTTCCCTTGAAGCTTTGCTTCGCTTAAAAGGGACACATATTTCTTTAAATATCGATGTTCAAGACTCAGGAACGGCTATGCGTTTTCTAACGGCTTATGCCGGTGGTATAAATGTAAAATCATACATTACCGGTTTTGATCGCCTAAAACAGCGGCCGCTTGGTATTTTAGTTGAGAAACTCAGAGAGCTTGGAACCACCATAACCTATATCGAAAAGGAAGGTTTTCCTCCCATTTTAGTGGAAGGAAAGAGGCTGAAAGGCGGCGAAATAGAAGTGGACGCCAGTGTTAGTTCGCAGTTTATATCGGCTTTGCTTTTGATGGCTCCGAAAATGACCAATGGATTGAAAATGAAATTGGTAGGCGATATAAGTTCGGAGCCGTATATCCAAATGACACTGAGTATAATGCGTGAGTTTGGGATAGAAGTAAAACGGGAGAACAGATGTATAAGTATCGCCAAACAACGCTATCATAATAATGGAAGATTCCGTATCGAATCCGACTGGAGCGCTGCTTCGTATTGGTATCAAATGGCAGCTTTTGCCGATGAGGTTGACTTAACATTGCTCGGATTGAAAGAAATAAGTACACAGGGTGATGCGATCATTGCCAAATGGGCGGAAAAATTTGGCGTGCAAACTACCTTTAAGGATGAGGGCGTTCGCTTGTCAAAACAAAAAAAAGAGCTAAACACTTTGGATCTCGATTTTTATGCGAATCCGGATTTAGCACAAACCCTTATTGCTACTGCGGCAGGATTGCAAATCTCGGGTCGCTTTACCGGTTTGTCCAATTTGCGATTGAAAGAAACAGATAGGATAGCCGCTTTGGTAAACGAATTAAGTGCGATGGGAGCCCAGGTTTCTAACGATAAAGACTCCATTACACTGGTTGCTTCACCTTTAAAGATAAAAAATAAAGTGCATGTGTATGCCGATCATAGAATGGCGATGTCTTTTGCGCCTTTAGCTATGCTTTGGGGAGCGCTCGAAATTGATTCGCCTAGTGTGGTTGCAAAATCTTATCCCAATTTTTGGAACGACTTAAAAAGTGTTGGATTCGAATTGAGCGAAATATAGTTCATGCACTGCAAAAAACACATCTTCCTTTTTCGATTTCATGGGTTTTTAAAGCGCTTGCTTTGTATTATTTTTTAATTTTGTCTTTTAATTTAAAATCATTTTAAATAAAGCGACTATTTTTGTCGAATTTTATTTATCAAATGCAAGCTATGGATAAATATTCCTATTTAAATACCAATCCGGAAGATATCGAAGAATTGTATCAAAAATTCATTAAAGACCCTGAAAGTGTTGAGTTTGGATGGCGTAAATTTTTTGAAGGTTTTGAATTTTCGAAGAAAGATTATAGTGCTGATTCTGATAGTGTATCCTCCTCTGAATACAAAGTCATCAATTTGATTGAAGATTATCGTAAACGCGGTCACTTGTTTACTAAAACCAATCCGGTTCGTACCCGTCGGCACTATGCGCCTTCGCTCGATTTCGAAAACTATGGTTTAGCAAAGGAAGATTTAGAGAAAACCTTTGAAGCCGGAAAAAAAGTAGGTTTGGGCAATGCAAAACTCAAGGATATTATTCAAATGTTGGATCAAACCTATTGTGGTTCTGTGGCGGTTGAATATGTCTATATTCGAAATCTCGATGAAATTGCATGGCTGAAAACAAAAATGGAGGCGTCTAGAAATACGCCCTCGTTTTCGAAAGAAGAAAAATTAACGATCTTAAATAAATTAACCCAAGCGGTTGGTTTTGAGAAATTTATTCATAAAAAATTCCCCGGACAAAAACGCTTCTCGCTAGAAGGAGCAGAAACATTGATCCCTGCCTTGGATGCTGTTATCGAAAGTGGCAATGAGTTGGGTATTAATGAATTTATGATTGGCATGGCTCATCGTGGACGATTAAATGTGTTGGCCAATATTATGGGGAAGCCCTATTATCAGATTTTTAGTGAGTTTTCGGGTAATGAATATGACGAGTCTTATTTGCTTGGCGATGTAAAATACCATTTGGGTTATACCTCAGAAACCAAAACAAATAATGGAAAAGAAGTTGAGCTAACACTTTCGCCAAACCCATCGCATTTAGAAGCTGTAAATCCGGTAGTGGAAGGTTTGACCAGAGCTCGTATCGATGATTTGAAATCGGATACCAGTGAGGATTCCATCATTCCTATCATTATCCATGGCGATGCATCCATTGCGGGTCAAGGTGTCGTTTATGAAGTGGCTCAAATGTCGAAATTAAAAGGCTATACCACCGGTGGAACTTTGCATTTGGTGATCAATAATCAAGTGGGATTTACAACCAATTACCTCGATGCGCGAACTTCGACCTATTGTACCGATGTTGCAAAAACCATTCAGGCTCCTGTTTTTCATGTGAATGGCGATGATGCTGAAGCGGTTGCTTTTACTACTATTTTGGCTTTGGAATATCGTCAAAAATTCCATAAAGATATTTTTATCGATTTGCTGTGCTACCGAAAATATGGGCATAATGAAGGTGATGAACCTCGTTTTACCCAACCGGTTTTGTATAAAGCCATCGAAAAACACGATGATCCTAGAGTAATTTACGCCAATAAATTAATACAACAGAATGATATTAGTGCTGATGAAGCGGCTAAAATTGAGAACGATTTTAATAATTTATTGGAAGAATCTTTAGTAAGTGCTAAAAAAATAACCAGTGCACATATCACTTCTTTTCTCGAAAAAGAATGGATAGGAATAAAAAAAGCGACCAAATCCGATTTTGATAAGTCGCCCGATACCGGAGTGGAATTAGCTGTTTTACAGGATATTGCAAAAAAAATCACGACACTTCCTAAAGACCGTCCATTTTTCAGAAAAATTGTCAGCTTACAGAAAACGCGCCACGATATGGTGTTTAAGCATCAAAAGCTGGATTGGGCTATGGGCGAATTATTTGCTTATGGATCGCTAGTTCAGGAAGGTATTCCGGTTCGTATCAGTGGGCAGGATGTGGAACGCGGCACTTTTTCGCACCGCCATGCGGTTTTTACCATCGACGATTCAGAAGAAACCTACACGCCACTGCAAAATATCAGTAAAACACAGGCGCCTTTTCATATTTACAATTCCTTACTTTCAGAATATGGTGTTTTAGGATTTGAATATGGTTATGCTTTGGCTTCGCCACATGAACTTACGATTTGGGAAGCTCAATTTGGCGATTTTAATAATGGAGCTCAAATTATATTCGATCAGTTTTTAAGCAGCGCTGAAGACAAATGGAATGTGATGAACGATTTGGTTATTTTTCTCCCTCATGGTTTCGAAGGGCAAGGACCTGAACATTCCAGTGGACGTATGGAGCGGTTTTTAACCCTCTGCGCAGAAAATAATTTTCAAGTGGCCAATGTAACAACACCGGCCAATATGTTTCATGTCTTGCGCCGACAACTGAAACGAGATTTCCGTAAACCGTTGGTAATTTTTACACCCAAGAGTTTGTTAAGACATCCCGAAGCGGTTTCCAATCTCGTAGATTTTACGCAAGGAGGATTTAAAGAGCTTATTGATGATGAAAGTGCCGATCCGAATAAGATTAAAAAAGTCGCTTTTTGTAGCGGTAAGATTTATTACGATTTGTTAGACGAAAAGCGAAGACTTAAAAATGAAGATTTAGCCATAGTTCGATTGGAACAAATATATCCTTTACCGAAAAAGCAGATTGACGAAATTTTAGCTAAATACAAAAAAACGGAAACCATTATGTGGGTTCAGGAAGAACCTTATAATATGGGTGCTAGTCCCTTTATTCGTTCTGAACTCGAAAAGTTGAATTTATTTATTGTTGCACGCCCAGCTACAGGAAGTCCGGCAACAGGATCAAGTAAATTTCATCAAAAACAACAGCGTAAAATTGTAGAAAAACCGTTCGACGAATGCGGAGATTGTCCACGTATCGGAACGATATGCAAAATGGCCTGTATAGGAAATGATTGGCAAGCATTTAATCAAGAATTAGAACAAAACAAATCAAAATGATTGTAGAAATAAAAGTACCTAGTCCGGGCGAATCGATAACCGAAGTACAAATAGCTTCCTGGTTAGTGGAAGATGGTAGTCTGGTGCAAAAAGATCAGGAAATAGCTGAAATAGATTCAGATAAAGCTACACTTAGCATCTCTGCCGAAGTTTCAGGAAAAATTAAACTTCTAATAGAAGAAGGCGAAACCGTAGAAATTGGGGCTGTTATTTGTAGTATAGATTCCAGTTTTGAAGTTAAAGAAACGGCTCAAGCTCCTGTTGCGGTAAAGAAAGAAGATCCTAAACCGGTAAAAGAAGAAAAAAAGGCTGAAAAAACAGAGGCTAAGAGCACAGTAGAAACTCCGGTAGAATCTGATATGCATATCTCGCCTCTGGCGCGTAAACTGATGCAGGAAAAGAATATCAGCGAAGCAGAAATAACAGCTTTTTATAAATCCCTTCGATTGGGTACCGAAGATGTGGAATTTTATTTGGAAGCCAAAGAAAAAATGCCGCAAAAATCAAATGCTACAACTATAAATTCGTGGGGTAGAACACGCAATCAATCCGGAAAAAAGATGTCGCTTTTGCGGAAAAAATTGGCTCAGCGTTTGGTTACTGTCAAGAATGAAACGGCTATGCTCACCACTTTTAATGAGGTGAATATGACGCCCATTATGGAAATTCGTAAGAAATACAAAGAGCAATTTAAAGAACAACATGGCGTTGGACTTGGATTTATGTCGTTTTTTACAAAAGCCGTTACCGAAGCTTTGCAATATTTCCCTCAAGTCAATTCTATGATTGATGGCGATGAAATTGTGACTTTTGATTATGCCGATATTAGTGTTGCAGTTAGCTCGCCCAAAGGATTGGTGGTTCCTGTTGTTCGGAATGCCGAGACTTTAAGCATGGCCGAAATAGAAAAAACGATTAAAGCACTTGCTGTTAAAGCGAGAGATGGAAAATTAAGTCTTGAGGAGATGACCGGAGGAACTTTTACCATCACCAATGGAGGTGTATTTGGTTCTATGTTATCAACGCCGATTATTAATCCGCCTCAGAGCGCAATTTTAGGTATGCACAATATCGTAGAGCGACCCATTGCTGTACAAGGAAAAGTAGAGGTTCATCCTATTATGTATTTGGCCTTGTCGTACGACCACCGTATTATCGATGGCAAAGAATCGGTTAGCTTTTTAGTAAAAGTTAAAGAAATGTTGGAAAATCCGGAGCGAATGCTTTTTGCCGGAAAATCGCCCATTGAAAATCTGTTGGGATTTTAAAAGACAATAATAATTAAGCTTCAAGCCCGTCTGGTTTTAAAAACTTGACGGGTTTTTTCTTATTTTTGAAAATCTAAATTAAAAGAATGACCAAGCAATCTGCAGAACACAATAGTATTCGTTACCATGTAAGTGGAGAATCCGTTTATATTCACGATATGTCGCTTAGTGAAAGTGCTTTGGTTGGCCATTTGGTCTACAGTACTCATGCCCACGCAAAAATTAAATCGCTCAATTGTTTTCAGGCCAAAGCATTGAAAGGCGTTGTTGCTGTGCTTACGCATCGCGATATTCCGGGAGTTAATCAAATGGGTCCTATTGCCAAAGATGAGCCTTGTTTGGTCGAAAATGTAGTGACTTTTATTGGAGCTCCAATTGCGTTAATTGCTGCTGTTGATATGGAAACCGCTTATAAGGCTGCGCAACTTATCGAAATCGAATATGAAGATCTTCATGCTGTTTTAAGTTTGGAAGAAGCGATGGAAAATGGCGAGACTTTTCAAAAAGCGCGTAAGATTGAAAGAGGAGACTGGGAAAAGGAGTTGCAAAACGCACCTTATCAGTTTGTTGGCGATTTGCATACAGGGGGTCAAGAACATTGGTATTTAGAAACGCATACGTCGTTGGCTATCCCCAAAGAGGGAAAAGAAATAATGGTGTATAGTTCTTCACAACATCCTGACGAAACACAAGCCGTTGTCGCCAATATTTTAGGCATCAATCGCAATTTGGTTGAGGTTGAAGTTAAACGCATGGGTGGTGCTTTTGGTGGTAAAGAAACTCAAGCCAATCATATTGCAGCCTGGGCTTCGCTATTGGCGCAACATACACAGCAAGCGGTGGAGATTCATCTAAGTAGAGATATCGATCAATTGATTACAGGAAAAAGGCATCCGTTTTATTCGACTTATGAAGTTGGGTTTGATGAAAGCGGACGTATTTTGGGACTTGATTTGATGCTGAATGCCAACGGAGGTTCTTCGCTCGATTTGAGTATGGCTATTTTAGAACGTGCTTTATTTCATATTGATAACGCCTATTTTTTGCCTGCAGTTCGTGTTCAGGGCTTGGTTTGGAAAACCAATATCCCTTCCAACACCGCTTTTCGTGGATTTGGCGGCCCTCAGGGAATCGCACTAATCGAAAATATTATCGATCGTATTGCGCGCTTTTTAAAGAAAGATGCAGCAAATATTCGTCAGCTTAACTTTTATGGTCAAAATGAAAGAAATAGCACACCTTATGGTCAAAATATTGGGGTTAACCGTTTGCCTCGAATTTATGAGCAATTAATGAAATCCAGTGCTTATTTTAAGCGTAGATCAGAAATTAATATATTCAATGCTAAAAATGAATTTGTAAAGCGGGGGATGGCCATGATTCCGGTTAAATTTGGTATCTCCTTTACAACCTCGTTTTTAAATCAAGCCGGAGCCTTGGTTCATATTTATCAAGATGGGAGTGTAAATATAAATCATGGCGGAACCGAAATGGGACAGGGATTGCATACAAAAGTGAAGCAAGTAGCCGCTGATGTTTTGGGGATTGATGAAAAGAAAGTGAATATCACGGCAACTAATACCTCAAAAGTGCCAAATGCCTCAGCAACTGCTGCTTCATCAGGAACAGATTTAAATGGAATGGCCGTTAAAAATGCCTGTGAGAAATTGCTAAACCGTTTGTCGGCCGCTTTTCTCGAAAAATTTCCGGAAAATAAAGAACTTATCACTTTTGAGACTAATGTAGTAAAAGCGGGACTATTTGAAATAAGCTTTAAGGACTTGGTTCAATTTGCTTATTTACATCAGTATAGCTTAAGTGCTACCGGATTTTACAAAACGCCTGATATTCATTTTGATAGAGAAAAAGGACAAGGTTCTCCTTTTCATTATTTTGCTTATGGAATGTCTGTTTCGGAAGTGGAGCTGGATACACTCACCGGAAAGCACAGGATTTTACGTACAGACATTTTGCATGATGTAGGCAATTCAATCAATGAGCATATCGATAAAGGACAAGTGGAAGGGGCTTTTGTTCAAGGACTTGGTTGGGTGACTTCCGAAGAAATGAAATACGACAAAAAAGGAAATTTATTGAATCATTCGCCGGACACTTATAAAATTCCGGCTATAACTGATATTCCTACCGATTTTAGAGTAGAACTTCTTGATGATGCCCCTAATGCGCATGTAATTAAAAAAAGCAAAGCCGTTGGCGAACCTCCGTTTATGCATGGTCTCTCTGTTTGGTTGGCATTAAAAGATGCGGTTTCAGCGGTAGGAAACCATCAATTTGATCCCGTTTTTCAAATCCCGGCGACCCATGAATTCATGGCTATAAGCTGTGATAAAATGAGAAGTCAATTGAATAAAAACTTAACATAGCAAGCTTTTTTGG
>JBFHQD010000040.1:0-18113 GCA_041592395.1 Bacteroidales bacterium
GATAATCAACAACCCGATCAAGAAATCGGTTTCTTTATTGAGGCCTTATTGGCCATCGATTATCCGGTTATTCTGGGCGCATTTCTGTTCTATTTTTTAGGCGGATATCTGTTGTATGCCGCTTTATTTGCAGCCGTGGGATCAGCTGTAGATAGCGAAGCCGATACCCATCAATTTATGATGCCCATAACAATTCCTTTGATATTGAGTATAGTTATGGCGCAACTTATTATTACCGATCCACACGGACCGGTTGCTTTTTGGATGTCGCTATTTCCGCTTACTTCACCCATTATTATGATGATACGAATTCCTTTTGGAGTTCCTTATTGGCAATTGTTTACATCAGGAATCTTGCTCATTATCGGATTTATATTAACCACCTGGTTAGCAGGCAGAATTTACCGAACCGGAATCTTGATGTATGGTAAAAAAGTGAATTATAAAGAGCTCTGGAAATGGCTCTTTTACAAAGGATAAATACAAGCTTGACTTATCAAAAATAGGCTTTACCCCTGTATCCAAATCTTTTGGCAAATTGTTACAAAAGATTGAAATATTATCCTATTTTTGCGAATTGTAAATTTTTTTAAAAAATAAATAATAAAAACACATGCAGAACAAAGGTGCCATTAGATTTTTTGCCATTGCCTTTGCTGTCGTTTGCGTTTTTCAACTCAGCTATACTTATTTTGCCAAAAGTGTTGAAAAAGACGCCTACGAATATGCAAATTCAACTCAGGTTGAAGCGCTTGCAAAAACAATTGCAAAAGGAGACAACCTTTTAGAAGGTAAAGTCTATGATTCTATTTCAGAACTGAAAGAAAAATTTTATTTAGATTCTATTCAAAATGAAGTAGTTTACAACATAGGGATTAGACAATATACGTATAAGGAAGTTAAAGAAAGAGAAATCAATCTTGGTCTCGACCTGAAAGGCGGGATGAACGTAACGCTTGAGATTTCGGTTCCTGATATCATCAAAGCGCTTTCCGGCTATAGCAAGAATGAAACTTTTAACAAAGCCATTCAAATAGCTGTTGAAAAGCAAAAAAGTACCGATGTTGCTTTTATCGATTTATTTAAAGAGTCGATTAACGAAGTTGATCCTAACTTCAGTCTTGCTAGTGTTTTCAGCACCATCGAATTAAAAGACAAGGTCAATTACAACTCTACCAACGACGAAATTATTACGGTTTTAAATAAAGAAATCGACGGCGCAATCGATCGTACTTTCAATATTTTAAATACACGTATCAACCGCTTTGGTGTTGCTCAACCTAATATTCAGCAGCTACAAACCAAAGGCCGTATTTTGGTTGAACTTCCCGGTATTAAAGACCCGGATCGTGTTCGTAAACTTTTACAAGGAACAGCCAAATTGGAATTTTGGGAAACCTATACTTTTCCTGAAGTTATTGATTATTTTACCGAAGCCAATGCCAAACTTGCGGAACTTAATAAGGTAAACGAAATCATTAAAGAAAATGAAAAAACAGCTGAACCGGTTGCCGTAACCGAAAAAGCAGACACTACGGAGTCGAGCTTAATTAAAGCTGTTGAAGAAGATCCTGCCGCAGATCAAAATGCGAATTACGAAAAATATTTAGAAACAAATCCACTTTGGGCTGTTTTACAACCTTCTTTGGTTCAGGATGCTTCCGGACAAACATTTCCTGCAAAAAATGCCCGCGTAGGCTTTGCATCAGTTAAAGATACCGCGCGTGTAAATGCGATGCTGAAACAAGTTAAAGGTGTTTTTCCTAGCAATTTACGTTTATTCTGGACAATTAATCCGGTTGAAAAAGGATCGGATGTTCACGAATTGGTAGCCATTAAAGTCAGCTCACGCGATGGTCAACCAGCCTTAGGAGGCGATGTGATTGTAGATGCCTCTCAAGAATACAGTCCAACCGGACAAGTTGAAGTCTCCATGTCGATGAACAGCGAAGGCGCTCAAGCTTGGAAACGTTTAACCGGTGATAATATCGGTCGTCAAATTGCCATTGTTTTAGATAATTACGTGTATTCTTATCCAAACGTAAATACTGAAATCGCAGGTGGACGTTCTTCTATTTCAGGTGGAGGAATGACCGTTGAAGAAGCATTGGATATTGCCAATATTTTAAAAGCCGGTAAATTGCCTGCTCCTGCGCGAATTGTTCAGGAAGAAGTCGTAGGCCCAAGTTTAGGACAAGAAGCCATTACATCGGGTCTTTGGTCCTTTGTTATCGCTTTTATAGCTGTGCTTATCTTTATGATTCTGTATTATAATAGAGCGGGTTGGGTTGCCGACCTTGCCTTAATGACAAATATTTTATTCATTTTTGGTGTATTGGCCTCTTTAGGTGCAGTGCTCACATTACCCGGTATCGCCGGTATTGTATTAACACTGGGTATGGCTGTGGATGCGAACGTAATTATTTTCGAAAGGATTAAAGAAGAAGTTCGTTTAGGAAAAGGAATGCGTTTAGCCATTAGCGATGGATATAAAAATGCCTATTCAGCGATTATTGATGGAAACGTTACTACTTTATTAACGGCCATTGTACTTAATGTTTTTGGTAGTGGTCCAATTCAAGGATTTGCCACCACACTTATCATTGGTATTTTTGCCTCCTTATTCTCAGCCATTCTTATTTCGAGACTGATCTTTGCGAAACTTTTAGATGAAAATAAACTTGTCAAATTCAGCAATAAAAAAACGGAGAATTTCTTGGCCAATGCCAATTTCGATTTTATTGGTAAACGTAAGATTGCCTATGTAATTTCAGGTATTATTTTAATTCTAGGTATCGGATCATTAGCAACCAAGGGATTGAGTTTTGGTGTTGATTTCTCAGGCGGGCGTTCTTATATCATCCGCTTCGACGAATCGGTTAATACAACTGAAGTTCGCGATGTATTGGCTGATGCCTTTGGAACCGCTCCCGAAGTAAAAACATTTGGTCCAGATCGTCAGGTTAAAGTAACCACTCAATTTATGATTGATGATGATGCTGACAATGTTGATGAAATCATTCAAGAGAAATTATTTACAGCCTTAAAACCTTTCTACACGCATGATTTAACTTATGCTCAATTCTCAGGCGACACCGGAGATACAGAGCAAATGATAGGGATTTTAAGCTTACAAAAAGTAGGACCCACTATTGTGGATGAAATTATCCGTGGTGCTTTCTTTGCTATCTTCTTTGCCTTGATTATCATCTTGGGTTATATAACTATCCGATTTAAGAAATGGCAATATGGTGTTGGTGGTGTGGTTGCTTTATTCCACGATGCCTTAATCACTTTAGGAATTTTCTCCCTCGGATATGGAATCTTACCTTTTAGTATGGATGTCGATCAAGCCTTTATCGCTGCGATCTTAACTATTATCGGTTATTCGATCAACGACACCGTTATTATTTTCGACCGTATTCGTGAAAACACGAATTTACACAAGAAAATTAGCTTAAAAGAGAATATGAACAATGCGTTGAACAGCACATTGCCTCGTACAATTAATACTTCAGGAACAACAATTCTTGTATTGCTTACCATCTTTGTTTTTGGTGGTGAAATAATCAGAGGATTTACTTTTGCCTTATTGATTGGTATTGTTGTAGGTACCTATTCTTCTTTATTTACGGCTAGTCCAATTGCTTACGACTTTTTAGGGGGTTCAAAAGAAGAGAACCAACCGGTTAAAGCAAGCAAAAAGAAATAAACAGAATATTATAGGATATTGAAAGTCCCGTCATTCGTGTCGGGACTTTTTTTATTTTTGCACAAAATAAATGATCAATGATACCTTCCATGCTTCTTTTTCTGGATATAAGTGGCGGTGAGCTCGCAATAATTGTGCTTTTCATATTTATTGTATTAGGACCTGATAAATTACCCGAAGTGGCAAGGAAATTTGGAAAAGCCATGCGCTTTGTGCGTAAAGCTACCGAAGATATCAAAAGAGAAATCAATATTGATGAGGATTTAATTCAGAAGCCTCGAAACTATGCTTATACAAAGAAAAAAGCGACTTTAGAAAAAGCGACCGAAACTGCTACTCCACCGTTACAAGAAGAAAAAAAAGAAGAAGAAACTACCCCTGTTGAAGACAATAAAACGGAAAAATAAGTGTTTAAAAAGAAACCTAAAGCTATGCTCAAAAAGCACTTCCTTCTACTCGGCTTATTTCTTTTTCTGGTAAATCCGTTTATTAGTGCCCAAAATAGAAATATCAAATTGGCCGATCAGGCTTTTTCGGAGGCACGCTATGCCATAGCAGTTCAAAAATACTTAAAAGGAAGCAAAAAAATAAAAAGCAAGAGCCTGGAAAAGGAGCGCGTAAATATCCAAATTGCTAAATCGTATGGGTTTATGAATGAACTCAAAAGAGCAAAATCGTACTATTCGCGATTGATACGCAGCAAGGCTCAAGAAAATAAGCCGGAATTGCAACTCGAATATGCACGTATTTTATTTGGACTCGAAGAATATGATGAGGCCTTAAAACAATTTCAAGCTTATCACGAACTTGTTCCGGACGATCCACAAGCAGAAATTGGTATTCGATCGATAGAAATGATTGAAGAATGGACAAAAAATCCGATCAATTACAGCATTGAAAATATGCGTAAAATAAATACACGTTACAGTGAGTTTTCTCCCGCTTATTACGATCAAAATTACCAGAGCATCGTTTATACTACAACGCGAGAAGAAGCAATTGGAAAAGCAAAAGACGGTTGGACGGGAATGGATTTCAGCGATTTATTTTTTAGTCGAATCGACAACAAGGGTGCTTGGACAAATCCGGAATCTATCGACGATTCTGAAACGATAAATACGCCAGCCAATGAAGGTCAAGCCACTTTAAACGACCGATTTAACACCATGTTTTTTACGCGTTGCTTTCAGTCAGAAACCACGGCTTCGGGTTGCGCTATTTTAGAAGTAAAAAAATCGGGACGACTATGGGGAAAACCAAGCATCCTATTTTTAGGTGGTGATAGCACCAGTACTATCGGTCATCCCACACTCTCCTCAGATGAGAGCACAATTATCTTTGCCGCTGATTTTCCCAATGGAAATGGCAAACACGATCTTTATATTGCACATCGAAAGAAAAAAGGTGATAAATTTATGCATCCACGAAATTTAGGTGTCCTAATCAATAGTTCGGGCGATGAGCTTTTTCCTTTTCTTAGAAACGATACGCTGCTTTATTTTGCTTCGAATGGTCATATAGGCATGGGCGGTCTCGACTTGTATAAGGTCACGATAAAAGGAGATACAGCGGCTTCGGAAGTGATAAATATGGGAACGCCTATGAATTCATCTAGCGATGATTTCGGCATCGTTTTTCATCCAAAACAATTCGAAAGCGGCTATTTTTCTTCTAACCGTTCCGGTGGTCGCGGACAAGAAGATATTTATTCCTTTAGTTTAGCGCCTATCGAATATAAAATACAAGGAATAATTATTGATGATTACAGCTTGCAACCCATCAAAGATTTGGAAGTGGTTTTAACAAACAATTCGAGGCAAGTAGGAACTAGCACGACGAACTCGAAAGGGCAATTTAGTTTTCCCTCGTCGGATATAAAACAAGAGAAAGAGTATGAAATAACGATAGCTAAAGAAAACTATTTCACTCAAAAAATCACGGAATCTACAAAAGGAATTGAGCATAGCAAGACTTTTGAAGAAAGTATCCGCTTAAAGCGCATTCCGGAAAAACCCATCGTATTGCCGGAGATCTTATTCGATTTGGCAAAATGGGATTTAAAACCCATTTATGAAGACTCGCTTCGAGGTTTAATTGGCACTTTAGACGCCAACCCGGGACTCGTAATTGAATTGGGTGCGCATACCGATATGCAAGGAAATGCGGAACAAAATGATATTTTAAGCCAGAAAAGAGCCGAATCTGTGGTAGATTATCTAATTGCACGTGGCATTGATCCGGGTCGCTTGGTGGCAAAAGGCTATGGCGAGCGGGCACCGCGATTATTAGAAAAAACAATAAGCAAAAAAGAGGTTGTTTTTAAAGAAGGTACACTTTTAGACGAAGATTTTATTAATCAACTTCCTGATAATAAGAAGGCTATAGCCAACGAATTAAATCGACGCATCGAATTTTTAGTCTTAAGAAGAAATTATAAAACAGTGGATTATCGCCAACAAGACACCACAAAAAGCATAGCATTGGTTGAAGCCGGTCAGGAAAATGCAATTCCCGTCGAACAGATCGATACGGACTTATGGCAATTGCCCACAAAAATCAATAATTATCCCGAACAACTCATTTATACACCATTGACTAAACTCAATACGTTTAGTGTTGCGTTCGCATTAAAACTACTCCAAGAAGGCATTATTTCGAAAGAAAACTTTGTTGGCGATGCAGAAACTTTGATCCAAGTCGGAACTATCGCACATAAAGCACGGATTATTATTCCTGAGCTTTCAATTGGAAATAAAAAAATAGAGGACGTAGAAGTCTGGGTTTGGCACGATTCGCTTTATCCCTTTATTATAAATACCGAAACACTTAATCGTTTCGGGAAACCCGAATTCGATACCAAAACAAACAAAACCTTGCTATTCAAATAAACATGAATGATTCTTTAAAATACAACCAAAGAGGAGTTTCCGCATCTAAAGAAGATGTTCATGAAGCCATAAAAAACATTGATAAGGGACTCTTTCCCAAGGCCTTTTGCAAAATTATTCCCGATATTTTGGGCCAGGACAAAGATTATTGCACTTTGATGCATGCCGATGGTGCAGGCACAAAATCATCATTGGCCTATATGTATTGGAAAGAAACCGGCGATTTATCCGTTTGGAAAGGCATTGCACAAGACGCTATTGTCATGAATCTCGACGATTTGCTTTGCGTTGGCGCTACTGAAAACATCTTACTTTCTTCTACCATAGGAAGAAATAAAAACCGTATTCCGGGCGAAGTGATTAAAGAAATTATACAAGGCACCGAAGAAATATTAGCGCAATTGCGCGATCTGGGAATCTCCATTTATTCTACCGGTGGCGAAACTGCTGATGTGGGCGATTTGGTACAAACCATTATTGTAGATTCTACAGTAACCACACGAATGAGAAGAGATGAAGTGATTGATAACGCCAATATTCAAGCGGGAGATCTAATCGTAGGATTAGCCAGTTTTGGTCAAGCGACTTATGAAACGGAGTATAATGGCGGCATGGGAAGTAATGGATTAACCTCCGCACGCCACGATGTTTTCGCCCATTATTTGGCTGAAAAATATCCTGAATCTTATGATCAGCAAGTTCCTGATGCTTTGGTTTATTCAGGAAAAATGAAATTGACTGACGCCACAGCAATTGAAGGAATTGATGCCGGAAAACTGGTTTTGTCTCCCACACGCACTTACGCTCCGATTATTAAAACAATCGTTGATCAATACCGAAATCAAATTCACGGCATGGTGCATTGCAGTGGCGGCGCCCAAACAAAAGTTCTTCATTTTATTGATAATCTGCACATTATAAAAGATAATTTATTCGATGTACCGCCTCTTTTTAAACTTATTCAAGAGCAATCGGGAACCGAGTGGAAAGAGATGTACAAAGTATTTAATATGGGTCATCGTATGGAAATTTATGTGCCGGAAAAAATTGCAGAACATTTAATTCAAATTTCAAGAAGCTTTAATGTCGATGCGCAGATTGTTGGCCGAGTCGAGAGTTCTTCAACCAAAAAACTAACAATAGAAAGCGCTTTGGGGAAATTTATATATGATGAAGCTTAAATTATTTTTCTTAGTCTCACTTGGTGTATCCTTTTCCCGAAGACATACCATTGGCGCAAATACATAGTGGCATCGCTATTTAACTACGTTGAGGGCTTCGCCGTTCACAAAATCACACAGAGAAACGCTAAACTACGCAAAGAAAAAAAACAAAAAAAATGCAAAAAATAATCGACCGATTCGTAAAATACATCACCATAGATACGCAGTCCGACCCCAATAATCCGGCTTTTCCGAGTACAGAAAAACAATGGGATTTAGCTCGACTTTTAGTCGATGAACTAAAAGAAATTGGCTTGCAAGATATTAGTTTAGATGAGCAATGCTATATTATGGCCACGCTCCCATCCAATGTGGATGACGAGGTTCCTACCGTTGGATTTATTGCCCATTTGGATACCAGTCCAGATTATTCAGGGAAGAATGTAAAACCTCAATTTCATCCCAATTATGATGGAAAAGATATTGTATTGAACAAAAAGGAGAATATCATTTTATCGCCAAGTTATTTCGAAGATTTATTGCTTTATAAAGGTCAAACTTTAATTACTACTGATGGGACAACGCTTTTAGGCGCTGACGATAAAGCCGGAATTACCGAAATTGTTTCGGCAATGGAATATTTAATCGAGCACCCTGAAATTAAACACGGTAAAATTCGAATAGGTTTTACACCCGACGAAGAAGTGGGCAAAGGGGCTCATCAATTCGATGTTGGAAAGTTTGGCGCCAACTGGGCTTATACTATGGATGGTAGTCAAGTAGGCGAACTCGAATACGAAAATTTTAATGCTGCAGGCGCAAAGGTAACTTTTCATGGAAAATCGGTGCATCCGGGTTATGCCAAAGGAAAAATGATCAATTCGATGTTGATTGCCGCCGAATTTATAGCGGCATTGCCCAAGCACGAGATTCCTCAAGAAACAGAAGGTTTTGAAGGATTTTATCATTTGCACGATATGAAAGGCGAAATTGAAAACACTGTACTTCAATACATTATACGCGATCACGATAAAAAAACATACGAAAACAGAAAGAAAATCTTTCAGAAAACAGTGGCTGATTTAAACAAAAAACTGGGATCAAACTTGGTTGAACTGGAGCTAAGAGATCAATATTTCAATATGCGCGAACAAATTGAACCCGTCATGCATATTATCGATATTGCCAAAGAAGCGATGGTATTGTCGGACATCAAACCCATTATTCATGCCATTCGAGGCGGAACCGATGGCGCCCAACTCTCTTACAAAGGATTGCCTTGCCCGAATATATTCACCGGAGGTCATAATTTTCATGGTCCTTACGAGTTTATCGCTGCTGAATCCATACAAAAAGCAACACAACTTATTGTAAATATTGCAAAATTAACAGCAGAGAAAGCGCAAAAAAAATAAATGTCCGCTGTATTTAGCTTGACGTTTTTCTTCTTCTGATGATAAGAATAGATTTCGATGTTTTGGATATTTATAATCCATTTCATTTCCGTATTTTTGCACAAAATCGAAAAAGAAATGAAAGAAAAAATCAATGTTCAGGTATCGTCGGAGATTGGAGAATTAGAAGCTGTAATATTACATACACCTGGCAGTGAAGTCGAAAATATGACACCTCAAAATGCCGAGCGTGCATTATATTCAGACATTTTAAACCTAACTGTAGCAACCCAAGAATATAGCGAACTTCAGCACGTTTTAAACAAAGTAACCAAGACCTTTCAGGTAAAAGACCTTTTGTTCGATATCCTAAAAAACGACAAAGTGCGAGAAAGCATGATTCATCGCATTGTGCAAACAGAACATTTGGAAGCCTACGAACCTTATCTTTTAGATTTAGACAATCAAGAATTAGCTCGACAGCTTATTGAAGGGGGCATGATGGTTAAAAACAACTTGACCCGCTTTTTAGACCCCGATCGTTTTAGTTTAAAACCCTTGCATAATTTCTTTTTTACGCGCGATGCTTCTATGACCGTAAATAATAAGGTGCTTATTGGGAAAATGGCCAATAAAGTGCGCGATCGCGAAGCAATGATTATGGAAAACATTTTCGATTTTCATCCCTATTTCAATATTAAAACAGTAAATCCATTAAGTTTTGCCGGAAATACGGATGAAATCACTATAGAAGGAGGTGATGTATTGGTTGCTCGAGAAGATATTTTACTGATTGGTCACGGTCCGCGAACCACTTCACAAGGTATCGATTTTGTGATAGAATGTTTAAAAAACACAAAAGAACGTCGGCATATTATTGTTCAGGAACTTCCCCACTCACCTGAATCATTTATACACTTGGATATGGCCTTTACATTTCTCGATAAAGACAAGTGTATGGTGTATGAACCTGTAATCTTAGAGCCAAATCGATTCAAAACAATTCACATTGCCATCGATGGTGGAAAAGTAGAAAGCATTAAAGAAGTCGATAATATTCTCAGCGCACTTAAAACACTGGGAATTGATATGGAACCGATTGTTTGCGGCGGTTCGAAAGATGAATTTACGATGGAGCGGGAACAATGGCATAGCGGAACCAATTTCTTTGCAATTGCCCCGGGAAAAGTGATAGGATATGGCCGTAATGAACATACCATCAACGAAATGAACAAACATGGATTTGATATTATTAAAGCAAAAGATGTTATTTTGGATAAAGTAAAACTTAGCGATTATCAAAAATTTGTTATCACGATAGAAGGTTCTGAATTGGCTCGTGGTGGTGGTGGAGCACGTTGTATGACCATGCCCATAGCCAGAAAAGCTGTAGATTGGTAAAATGAAACAAAAAGGCAAACTATATCTAATTCCAAACAGTTTAGGTTCAGATGATTTAAACAGCATCCTGCCACAAGGCAATTTTGATATTATCAAAAGCATTCAAACTTTTATTGTTGAAGATTTACGCACAGCGCGTCGCTTTTTAAGCAAAGCCGGACATGCCGGAAATATCGATCAACTCGAATTCTATGTCTTAAACGAACATACGAATACCAACGAAATAAGCGATTATCTGGAAACGATCAAGTTAGGAAAAGATATGGGATTGCTTTCGGATGCAGGCGTTCCTTGCGTTGCCGAACCCGGAGCAGCAATTGTTTCTTTAGCTCAAAATGCAGGTATTCAAGTTGTTCCATTGGTCGGACCTTCTTCTATTTTATTGGGATTGATGGCTTCCGGTTTTAACGGACAAAATTTTGCTTTTGTAGGCTATTTACCCAAAGAGAAAAACGAACGGATACGACGCATTAAAGAGCTCGAATCCAGAGTGTATAAAGAAGATCAAACCCAACTATTTATTGAAACCCCTTACCGTAACAATCAAATGTTTGAGAGCTTATTAACGCAGTGCAATCCGGAAACCAAAGTGTGTGTGGCTTGCGATATTAGTCTTCCATCCGAATATATTGTGACGCATAAAGTGCATGATTGGAAAAAGCTAAAAGCAAAACCCGATTTACATAAACGGAATACGCTTTTTTTGATTTATAAGTAAAACAGCAAAGATTAATAATTATTTATTCGTGCATTCGTGGCAAAAAAAAACCGTTCAAATTTCTTTAAACGGCTCTTAACAATTCTTTTATCAATCTTTTAATGATGATGTCCTCCATCGCCATGCACATGCCCATGTTCTAATTCTTCGGCACTTGCTTCTCGTACTTCAACCACTTCACCGGTAAAATAAAGCGCTTGACCGGCCAAAGGATGATTAAAATCCATTTTTACGCTAGCATCTCCCACTTCAAGAACCAATCCATTTAGAGGTTGACCTTGATCATTTTGCATCGGAATATTAGCGCCTACTTTTAAAAATTCTTCGTCAATTTTACCTTCAACTTCAAATATTTTCTTATCCAAATCAACAATAGCTTCAGGCACTTTCTGACCGTAAGCCTCATCACTACTCAAAGAAAACTTAAACGTGTCGCCAACCGCCAAACCATTCAAATTCTCTTCGAATTTAGGTAAAAGTGCACCAACACCAAATAAAACAACAAAAGGTTTGTCTTTAGTAACTTCCTGAACCAATTCACCATTAACATCGTCCTTGCTAAGGATATAAGTCATTCCAACAACCTTATTCTTTCCAACTTTCATTCTGTAATTTTTTATTATTATTCATTGTAAACCAAGGTGCAAAAGTACATCCTATTTTTTAATTCCCCAAGTCTGTTAAAAAACAGAAAAAGAATTTACTTTTAAATAATATATGTACATTTTTAACTATGTTTGAAGTTTCAAACATAAACATAAAACGATGCTAAAAAAAACCGGAATTCTTTGCTTAATGATTCTTGCATTCTTTCTATCCAAGAGCTTTGCACAAACCAACAATCAATACACTGAAAAGGAAATCTACGCCAAAAATTACATCGGCAAAAAAGCGCCTGAACTAAAAATAGAAGGCTGGATAAAAGAACCCGCTTCCACTGAGGGCAAATTTGTTTTAGTCGATTTTTGGGCAACTTGGTGCGGTCCCTGTCGCAGAGGCATACCGGAATTAAACGAATGGCACCACAAATATGCCGATAAATTAGTGATTATTGGACTCAGTGACGAGACTAAAGAGAAAATTACAGGCATGAAATCGCCCATACTAGAATATGCCAATGGCTACGACACCCAAGGAAATGTAAAGAAACAATTGGAGATTAGAGGAATTCCTCACGTCTTACTCATTAATCCTGAGGGAATTGTAGTTTGGCAAGGTTTTCCAAAACTCCCCGGTTTTGAACTTACACCGGAAGTTCTGGAGGAATTGATTGGTTGGAAATAGAAACCCATTGATTTTCAAATAAAAATATTTTAAAATAACTTCTTATTTCATTGATAAATTACGATATTTGCAGCCGTTTTCGTAACGAATAATTTAATTAATTAAAAATTAAGCAAATATGCCAGCAAAAATTAGATTACAGCGATTTGGTAAAAAAGGAAGACCTTTTTATCATATCGTTATTGCAGATGGTCGTGCACCTCGTGATGGTAGAAGTATTGAAAAACTAGGAACCTACGATCCACTTACTAACCCGGCTACTATCGAATTAAATTTCGAAAAAGCCTTGCATTGGATCCAAGTAGGAGCCCAACCAACAGACACTGTTAGAGCAATTCTTTCATACAAAGGTGTTCTTTACAAGAATCACTTAGCAAAAGGAGTTCTTAAAGGCGCTTTAACTGAAGAGCAAGCCGAAGTTAAATTTAACGAATGGTTAGCCGACAAAGAAGCTCGAATCAATGCCAAAAAATCAGGATTAGCAGCAAGCGCTCGCGATGAGAAAAAATCGCGTGTAGAAGCTGAAGCTAAAGTGAATGAAGCGCGTTTAAGCGAAATTAATAAACGTAAAGCTGAGGAATTAGCTGCCGTTGAAGCAAAAGCCGCTGAAGCTGCTGCAGAAAAAGCTGCTAAAGAAGCTGCAGAAGCTCCTGCTGCTGAAGTTAGCGAAGAAACCCCGGAGGCTCCCGCAGCTGAAGAAACTAAAGACGAAACTGCTGAATAGGCGTTTTTGAATAAGATTCAAACCGTTCGCCAGTGGTGGACGGTTTTTTTTTGCAAAATTTAATGGATAATGGAAAAAGAAGCTTGTTATTATTTAGGTAAAATTACCCGTACCAATGGGAATAAAGGAGGCTTATCAATTTTTTTAGATGTTGACGATCCTCAAGAATACCAAGGATTAGATGCTATTTTTGTAGAAATAAAAAAACAACTCATACCCTATTTTATCGACGAAATAAAAATCCACACTTCGAAAAATACGGCTCTCGTCTATTTTGAAGATGTAGATGATGTCGAGACTGCAACTTTGCTTACCAATTGCAATTTATACTTACCACTTGCCAGTTTACCTGCCTTGAAAGGAAATAAATTTTATTTCCACGAAGTAACCGACTTTATGTTGATTGATCAACAATTTGGAACGATAGGAAAAATTAAAGAAATACTCGAATATCCAAATCAAGCCCTATTTCAAACCTTTTATAAAGAAAAAGAAGTCCTTATTCCTATAAACGATTTGTTTATTAAAAACGTTGATAGAGCCAAAAAGGAAATTTTATTGGATTTGCCCGAGGGCCTACTAGACGTCTATATCGAAGATCAAAACAATGCCTAGCGACTATTTTCAGTTCAAACAGTTTATTGTTCATCACAACTACAGCACGATGAAAGTTGGAACCGATGCTGTTTTATTGGGAACGCTTTGCGCTGTTCCTAAGCAAGGCAAGATACTGGATGTTGGAACCGGAACGGGAGTTATTTCATTGATTTTAGCGCAAAGAAGTTCAGCAGAAATTACAGCCATCGATATCCATCAAGCCTCGGTTTGGGAAGCAAGAGCCAATTTTAAAGCCAGTCCGTGGAGCAATCGATTAAAAGCCTTGATGATTTCCTATCAGCTTTATGCTGCGCAAGGAAATCCGGAACGCTTTGATTTGATTGTGAGCAATCCCCCCTTTTTTGAGAATGATTTGAAATCGAGCGACGAAAAAAGGAATTTAGCACGACATAACGACCATTTAAGCTACCGCGATTTTCTTTTAGCCAGTCGCTATTTTATTAGCGAACAAGGAAAAATAGCCCTTATTCTGCCTATCAGCGAAGCAGAAAATTTTATTCAAGAGGCAGGAAAATGGCAATTTTATCTTGAACGAAAAATAGAAATAAAACCCAAACCCGAAAAGGAGGCGAATCGTCTTATATTAAGTTTTGGAAATCAAGTTCCAAAAACACTTATAACAGAATCGCTTACTATTCGCAATAACGACGACAGTTATTCCGAAGCTTATAAAAAGCTCACGGAAGATTTTTATATTTCGTTGAAATAAAATTAGAGATTGTTTCGCAGACTACCGCACTCGGCCATTCTTATTATAAACTTATTATTGTGCCATTTGATGTATTTGATCTTTAGTGGCATCTATTTTTCGCCACTCGCAAAGGGCTACTTTTGACACAAGGCATAAAAACACGAAAACGCATCAAATATTCTGCTGGAAGCAATTTATAAAGTGGAAATCAGTCCGTTTTATTAAAAATAAATTTAAACGAGCTCAATTAAAGTAATTTCAGGACGAATACCAATACGTCCGGGAAATCCGATAGCACCAATTCCTCTGTTCACATACAAATACTGATCACCTGCAGCATATAAGCCAGCCCAATGTTTATAAAGGTATTGTGCCGGACTCCAACGGAAAAAGGAGCTTTCAATTCCTACTTGAAAACCATGGGTATGTCCTGATAAAGTAAGATCGATGGTTTGATTATGCTTTAAAACTTCAGCGTCCCAATGCGTAGGATCGTGACTCAATAATATTTTCACGGAAGAATCCGGGACGCCATGCATCGCTTTATCTAAATCGCCCAGTCGAGGAAAACGCGGATTACTGCTCCAGTTTTCAACGCCTGCTATTACAAGATCAGCCTCATTTAAATGCAGCACTTCGTGCGTATTTCGCAACAATTTCCAATTCAGATTATCATAAAACGCAAGCAAATCCTCAAAATTACCCGCTTCCTCTTCTTCGCTTTCCCAATGGTGGTATTTCCCATAATCATGGTTTCCTAGAATCGCATAAATGCCGTATTTCGCTTTCATTTCTGACAGTTCATCAAAAAACGGGAAAGCTTCTTCGGTAATATTGTTCACCAAATCACCCGTAAAGAAAATAACATCCGGCTTTAAAGCATTTATTTCTTCCACAGCACGGATCAAAGGTTCTTTGCTAACCCAGGTTCCTAAGTGAAAATCAGATATTTGAACCATTCGAAAACCATTCAAATCAAAAGGCAAGTTTTTTATTTTAAGTTTTTCGCGAAAGGTTTTAAAATGATAGCTTCCGTGCAACATGCCAAATCCCATACTGCCCAATACAACTCCACCTAAAGCCAAACCGGTATTGACAAGAAATTTTTTACGCGTAATAGCCTTTTTTGCTTTTCTTTTCTTTTTCCCGCTAAACAAAAGGCCTATTGCTTCAAAAAATCGCGTAATATCAGCAAAAAATACAAAAACAACAGGCAGTATTAACGATACAATAAAAGTAAATATGATACCGATAAAATAAATCCGTAAAAACGGAGGCCAAGCTTCCAATGGCGCCAAAAACAAACCCAATCCACCAGCAAATAATAAGACTACGGGAAGCCAAAAAACAAAGCCAAGGAAAAATTGCAATCCTTTCGAACGTTTTTTAATAGCGGGTTTTACAGCTGTCCAAACATAATAATGCAGTGCAATTAGCACTATCGTAAATAAATAAGGCATTTTATAGGCGGGCAAGTAACGAGCCACAATAAAACCTACAAAGGCAATTATAAAAAGGGTTAAGAGGGCGTATCCAAGTTTTTTAAGCATCGTGCAATATAAAATTTTGCTTGCAAAAATACATATTTAATAAAAACGCAATCATTAATAAATAAAAAGGAGGATTAGCAATGAATATTTTAATTTTATTTAGTTTAGCCGCATGACTTTAATAATTATAATACTGACTGTTTTAATCTCTGTAAATGCATTTTACAACCCAACAGTTTTTGATAAGCTAAAATTTAATCCTTACCGAACGGCGCACCAAAAAGAGTTTTGGCGATTAATTACTTACGGATTTATCCATGCCGATTGGATTCATTTAGGGGTGAATATGTTTGTGCTTTACTCGTTTGGGAATGTGGTATTTGCCTATTTCAATGTTGTATTTCCTGGAAAAGCACTTTTTTATTATTTGGTGCTTTATGTAGGTGGATTAATGATTGCTGCTGCTCCGGCTTTTGGCAAACATAAAAACAATATTTATTATAATTCGGTGGGTGCTTCAGGGGCAGTATCAGCCATCGTATTCTCGAGTATAGTTTTCGACCCCATGAATAAAATATATCTTTTCTTTATTCCCATTGGGATTCCGGCCATCATTTTTGGAGTGCTCTATTTGGTTTATTCCGCCTATATGGATAAAAAAGGCACTGATAATATCGGTCACGATGCTCATTTTTGGGGCGGCATCTTTGGATTTGGACTCACAATTGCCTTAAAACCAGAATTATTCCTTTACTTTCTTCACCGAATTTTCGGATAAAATGGTGTATATTTAGTAGCTTTGTATGCCTTTTAGAAAAAGAATATGCCCAAGAAAATTATTGTTAGTGTAATAAACGAGCTTACTTCGGATCAACGCGTAAATCGAAGCTGCTTGACTTTGCAAAAAGCGGGGTTTGAAGTTGAATTAATTGGTCGGAAGTATAAGAAAAGTCTAGCTTTAAAACCTCGCTCGTACACATGCAAAAGAATGCATCTTCTTTTTAAAACAGGTCCCCTTTTTTATGCGGAATATAATATACGTCTGTTTTTTCTCTTGCTGTTTAAGAAATCCGACGTCTTATTTTCGAATGATTTAGACACTTTATTGCCTAACTATTTGGTTTCGCTCATAAAACGTCAACCCCTTATTTATGATTCTCACGAATTGTATACCGAAGTTCCCGAACTCATTGGCAGGCCATTGGTTAAGTATATTTGGACAAAAATTGAAGCATTTATTGTTCCGAAATTAAAATATATGATCACTGTAAATCAGTCGATTGCCGATATATTCACCGATAAATACAAAATAAATATAGCCGTTATCCGTAATATTCCAATGCAAATTCCAATGGAAAATAAGCCTTCAAAAGAAGAGCTCGGCTACGAAAAAAACGATTTCCTAATCATTTTGCAAGGAGCAGGGATTAATATCGACAGAGGTGCAGAAGAGGCCTTAGAGGCGATGAAATTTGTATTTGACGCTAAATTATTAATCATCGGTAGCGGCGATGTCTTTGAAAAACTTAAAAAGAAAAGGATTTCATTTCATTTAGAAGACAAGGTTCAGATAATTGATAAATTACCTTATAAGGAGTTAATGAAATACACGGCCATTGCTGATTTGGGTTTAAGCTTAGATAAAGACACCAATTTAAATTACCGATACAGCTTGCCCAACAAGGTTTTTGATTATATCCACGCCGGTATTCCAGTATTGGTTTCCCAACTTCCGGAGCTCATGCATTTAGTTGATAATTACCAAATTGGAGCTTGTGTTAGAAACATAAACCCACAATGTATCGCCGATCGAATCAATGCAATCAAGTCGAATAAGCAGTTTTTGGCAGAATGGAGGAAAAATCTGGTTCTTGCCCAAAAGGAACTCAACTGGGAATTGGAAGAGAAGAAATATTTAGAGTTTCTTGGCAAAGTTAGAGGGTGAATTTTTCCTAATGAGCGTTGGAAATTCAATTAAATATTCATCCTATCACTAAACGCTTAAAAAGTGAGCGGGTGAATCATCCCTA
>JBFHQD010000041.1:0-17733 GCA_041592395.1 Bacteroidales bacterium
ATAAAGCTAACGCCTGTTAAAGGATTGTATACGCCTTTATCTATGGCATACAGTGTAGAATTAATTCCGACTTGAAATTTGTGATTGTCGATGGGCGCAAAAGCATATATCGCTTTAAACTCGGTATGGCTTAACTGATTATTGTGCGAATAGGCGGCCACTTCCAATTGGGTATTTTCTTCGTTAAATTTATAGCCGCTGTGCGCTAAACTTAATTCTAAACTGTTTTTCTGATTATTAAAAAAATGTTTCCAACTGGCCGAAAGACCATAATTCTGATAGTCATAGTTCGATTGTGTGAAAAGATCCATTTTGTCGGAACTATAATAAGTAAATAAGTTTAGTTGATTATTTTCGGTGGGTTGGAAGGTGAAATTAGTTACTACATCGCCAAATTTCGCGTGACTGTTTTTTATGATGGGATCTTTTACAAAATTTAAGATCCAATCGGAATAAGTCGAACGCATGCCAATTAAAAAGCTGCTTGTATCTTTTTTAATAGGACCTTCTACAGTTAAACGACCGGTTATAGGTCCTATTCCGCCACGAGCGGTGAAATGATCTTTGTTTCCGGCTTTGGTTTTAATTTCGAACACAGAAGACAAACGACCTCCATATTGTAAAGGAATATTGCTTTTATACAACGAAAATTCATCCACCACATCGGCATTAAAGGCAGAGAAAAAGCCCGCCACATGCGAAGTGTTATAAATGGGTAAGTTGTTGATATAAAAAACGTTTTGATCTGTAGGTGAACCCCTAACATTGAATCCGGATGAGCCTTCTCCAACGGATTGAACTCCGGGTAATAATAAAGCCACTTTTACGATGTCTTTCTCGCCAAATACCAAGGGAATTTTCTTGACATTTTTTGTGCTTACTTTATCTAATCCCATTTGTGTGCCCACCACTTTATTGTCTCTTTCAGCACTTACAATAACATCCTGAAGCATAATGATTTTATCGTCCAGCACTAAATCCAAGGTTCCGGTTGATCGCAAATCAATTTCGATTTGCTTTTCTACGATATTGACACTGCTTATTTTAAGTACGTGTTTCCCTTTATTTAGTAAGAGTTTATAAAACCCATTTTCATCGGTTACCGTGCCTTTACCACTGATTAAATCTACGACAGTCGCCCCTTCCACATTTTTTCCTGTCATTCCATTTAGTGCAATACCGCTTAAAGTGGCCGACCGTTTGTTTACACCTGCTTCTTTTGTTCCAACAATTATTGTTTTTGCAATAAATTCTTTGGTGGTTCGAATGAAATTTGTGTTTGTAATATCTGCACTTTCTGTTTCTTTTTCAATTACTTGAGCTTTAAAAAAACGGGGAGATAATTGTGTAGCAATACTTGAATTTTTGCTCAGAAAAATATTTCCTTTTTGATCGTAAGAAACAAAAACATTGTATTGTAAAAAATGATCGCTAAGCACTTTTTTTAAGGGAATGCTATCCGACTCAAAAGAGATCCTGAAATCGGGGAAATCGCTTGATAGATAATAAAAATGAACGGGATAATTTTGTTCAACTTTTTGAACAAACTGATTCCACGATAAATTTGAATAAGTGCGCGATATTTTGATATTCGTAACGCCTGCTTTACTTTCTTGAGCTTGATTTAATTGTGTAAATGAAGTCAAGAACAAAACAAGCAAAATCGGTTTAATTATTTTGTTTAAACTCGATAAAGTTTTTGTAATTAGGGAGTTGTGTTTGCTCTTATATGGAGTAAATTTTGCAGAATCTTGCACTTGCAACATGCGATATAAGGTTTGGTTTATGTTAATTTGTTTCATATTTACAATTGTTCGCAAAATTGGATAAGATTCATTAATTGCTCGGCAGATGCTTTTCTAAAGAGAATATCATTTTTTCGCAGGTACTGTTTAATCGCTTTCTCTTGTCCGGGGAAATACACAAAAAGGCTTTTCTTTTTTTGAATAAGTGTAAATGTAGAGCCATCGTATAAATATAAATATTTTTTAGCAGGTAAATATTTTCCGTATTTAAGCCTTTCCGAAAGCTCATCTTTAAATTCGATATAATGTTTTAGATACGCCCAGTTTTTTCCTTTATATATCAATTCTGCAAAACCAATATTATTATCCGGATATTGATTTGCCGTATTGTGAATGATGTGATGATATAAATAGATGGAATCGACAAAAGTATTGTGCATCAAGATATCTTTCGAAATCCTATTTTCATACACGGCTTTAATAATCACATGATCATCCTCAATATTGTATTTCAACGGAACCTCTTCATATTTAATTCCTTTGATAAACAAGGTGCCATTGATCCAATCGTTCGAAATAAAATAAGGATGCCCTTCAGCAAAAAAATGTTTTGGAACATAATACTTCCCATTTAATAAACGGTCGTCCGAACGATAAATCAGATTAGATAAAACGAGAATGTCATTTCCTTCTTTGTTAAGTTCTTGACCATTAACACTTTTTGGAAAAGCGCTCAGGAGTGCTATATATAAAAGTAATAGTGTAGAAAATCGAAACGTTTGATTCATAAAGAATTGGTTAAAGGTTGCTCCTCAAAATTAGTATATTTTATTATATAAAATGCAAAGAAAAAGTTAATTAAAATTATTGTTATTTAGACAAATGCAGTGGCTTCAACTTCTAAAGAACAGCCATAGTGCAGGGGAGGCGAAGGCACGACAATTCGTGCAGGTTTGTGATCCCCAAAAAAAGCAGCATACAAATCATTGATTTCCGGCCATAAGGCAATATCGGATAGGAATATTCGCATCTGTAGCACCTGATTTCTTGCACTTCCGGACTCCTTTAAAATAAGGTCGAGCTTTTTAAAAATTAAATTGACTTCTTCGCGAAAAGTATCCGGTTTTTCTCGTGTTATTGGATCTAAAGGAAGCTGTCCTGAGATATAAAGCAAGCCATTGTGTTCGATCACTGTAGAATAATGACCTGCCGCTTTTGGCATATTTGCCGTATTAATAATTTTCATGGCTATTTATTTTATTGATGATTTCTTTCAGTTTCGTTTCGTCAGCCTGATAATGAATACCCATTTTCAACAGAGTATTGCTATTGATTTTTTTGCGGATTGTAAAATGCAGGGCATCGACTCCGATGGATTGAAAAGGGATAACATGTGCTGCATTTATTCCACTTCCGACCATTATTTCTATTTGATTGGAAAAACGTTTTATTAGGGATTGGATAGATGCAAGACCTTCAAAAGCCGTTTGCTTTTGACCTGATGTAAGTACACGTTCAAATCTCAGATCAATAAGTTGCTGAATGGAGTCCTCGTAATCTTTTACAAAGTCGATGGCACGATGGAAAGTGGTTTGTAATTGCAAGCTTTTTGCTAAATCGACTAAAAGTTTAGTGGCGCTGATGTCAATCCTATTTTCATGATTTAAACATCCAAAAACAACACCTTTTATTCCGTTACTTGCAGCAAAACGGATATCATCTTGCATCAGATTTAATTCTTCGGCAGTGTAAATAAAACGGCCTGCGCGGGGTCGAATTAAGATGTGAGATTCAATTCCAGATAACTTGGAACAAGCTTTAATCAAACTAGAAGAAGGTGTTAAGCCTCCTAAATCGAGAGCCGAACACACTTCAATGCGCTTGCATTGGTATTTTTGCGCCAATACCGCTTCTTCAAGAGTTTCAATGCAAGCCTCGAGTTGCATTCGCTTAGTTTATTTCTTTATCAATAAGTACTTTGCGATTTCTTAAATCGTATTGGTCTCCGGATTTAAGAAAATAAAATTCCTTTGTATTTTTTGGGAGCTGATAAATAGTATCTCTTTCTCTCGACCATCTTGTTCCGTCTAATATGGCAACATAATGATTACCAACAACTTCAAAACGATCGTGGTGTACCAAAATTCCGGTATTCTCATCCAAGCCAATTCCTAAAAGTTGTGGATTATGATCCATAATTTCGAATAAATCAAACTGACGATTTCGTGCTAAGATATGCTGGTCGATAGCCACATTTTTCATAAAACCCAATCCTTCCGTATGATCCCCGGCCATTATCGTATTCGCCTTGGTATCGCCTCTGGCCAAATACGAACCTTGAATTGTTGCACCTGCTGAAGAACCGGCAATAATACCGCCTCGATCTAAGAGCTTATTAAACTCTTCGTGGGCTTTGGTATTCAGGAATCCGTCTGCTATTCTCCATTGTCTTCCACCCATAAAATAAACACCATTCGCTTCCTTGATCGGAGCAATAAATTCGGCTGTATTTGCTGTTGCGGAGTCTCTGGTATGAAGCACGCTAATGTTTTTAAAACCGGCACGTTCAAATGTCGTTTTTAAATGGATAAATCCGGAATCTTTTTCAATTTGCTGATCGTCGTAAGCCGTTGGAACAACAATTATTTTGGCGTCTTCGCCTCCGGCGTACTCTTTAAAAAGATTTAAGAATAGCGGATCGCGTGCAGCGCCACCAATAATGAGTAAAGTGCCTTTTTCCGGTCCTAAACTGGGTTCAATTTGCGAATTCGAAGGCTTTGTATTATTTTGAGTACATCCAAAAATAAAGAAAAGTCCGCTTATTAATACGAAAAGATACCCGTTTTTCATAGGCTTTAGGAATTGCTGATTTTATTATTGGTGATTGTTAATATATCATTTTCAAGTTTTTGCGCTTTTTCTTCCAGTTCTTTTCCTTTTAAAAGGATATTTTCTACATAGGCTTTATCGCTCAACCCGGAAGCATTGATTTTTACATTTAAATAGGCTCCCATTACAGCTGTTCTGGCGCATAAGGCGCCAACTCCGGCGTCGGATACCGAATTGGGGTTGCCGATCTCAGCCATCGCTTTGATTATCTCCATCGCTTTTAATGAAGTCTCCATAACTTGATATGGTACTTCGATGGCATATTTAGATGCGTCTTCAATGGCTTGTTTGCGAACCGCTTTTTCTTCATCATTTCCCTTTGGAAGTTTAAACGCATCCATTATTTTATTGAATGCATTGGTGTCTTCATCCACTAAATGAAGCAAGATATCCTTGTATTTTTGGCCTGCTTCTGCATACGTGCTAAATTCTTCCCAGCGTTCGTCCCAACCGGCTTTATGTGAAGATAAGTTGGCAACCATAGTTCCAAGAGAAACACCCAATGCACCAACATAAGCAGAAATTGATCCTCCACCGGGAGCAGGTGATTCGGATGCGGTTTCATTAGCAAATTCACGAAGATTCATGTCGATTAGCTTTTTGCTTTGCTCTTCTTCCATTAAATATTCGATGATTTTTTCTTTAGGGTTAAATGGTTTTAAATCGTCTAAACCCATCGAAAGTACGGCGATTTTTACCAGTTCTTCATTCGAAACGCCTACGGAACGATGTTGTTTTTTTAAGAAATATTTACCGGCTTCGAGCATGGCATTTAACGGAATTACACCCACCAATTCAGATCCGGTAACGCGAATTCCTCTTTCATTTGCTTTTTGGCTTACTTCGTCAAAAGCTTCGTGCACGGAAGTTATACTAATATTCGTAAGGTTCATAGAGATTTGAGCAACCCCATATTCTTCAATATACCAGCCGATTGCTTTTACGGCTTTTAAAGTTCCCGGAGTCATTACTTTATTGCCATTTTCATCCAATACAATTTTACCTGTGATTGGATTGCCTTCACGTTTTACTCTTCCACGTTCTCTAACATCAAAGGCAATGGCATTGGCTCGGCGTGTAGAAGTCGTATTTAAATTTACATTGAAAGCGACAAGGAAATCGCGTGCACTTACTGCTGTAGCACCTGTTTCGGCAACAAATGTAGCGGGACCAAAATCGGGTTTCCAATTGGGATCGGCAAGTTTCTTTTTCAAGCCTTCATATTCGCCTGATCTTACATTGGCCAAATTTCTTCGTTCCGGTTTTTGAGCCGCATTTTCGTAACAATAAATGGGATAATTTAGTTCTTCACCTGCGCGTTTTGCCAGTTTTAAAGCCCATTCAGCGGTTTCTTCCATACTAATATTAGAAACCGGAACAAGTGGACAAACATCCGTAGCGCCAAAACGAGGGTGTTCTCCTTTGTGTTTGCGCATATCAATCAGTTCCTTGGCTTTCTTCATTCCAAGCAATGCCGCTTCAATAACGGGTTCGGGTTCTCCAACAAAAGTAACAACAGTCCGGTTTGTAGCGGCTCCCGGATCGACATCAAGCAATTTGATTCCTTCGACACTTTCTATAGCATCCGTAATTTCTTTGATTATAGTAAGATCGCGTCCTTCGCTAAAGTTAGGAACACATTCAATAAGTTTTCTCATTTTTATTTCTTTTCAAGTTGGTTGAATACAGGATTAGCGTAAATTTCAAGGAATATGCGTCGATAAACCTCAAAATCTTCTTTATTCTTTCTTAACTCTAATTTTTCGTTAAAATGTTTCAGGAATTTTTCCTCTTCCCAGGCATTGTATTTATCGGCATAAGTGGAATTATTGCGAAGCAGATCAGCAGCAAGGTAATTTCCGGGAAACAGTCTGAAATTTTGATGGATTGTATCGTCCAGTTTGTCAGATAGTTCTTTAAACTGATCTTGAACTTTATCTGATTTGAAACGAAATGCTTCGTCGGATAGCACATTGCCAAAAGCAAAATGAACGCGACCTTTTTGTTGGGTAATTCCGGTGATGATGCTCTTCATATCTTCGGTGCCATCTTTTTTATAAGACCCGGTCAATTCAATTTCGGCTAATTCTGTCGCTTTTAAAACATCACAACTGTCGTATTCGTAAGAAATACTCAAAGGAATAATCTTAAGCGATTTCAAGTATTCCATTTTATCTTCCTGACAATCCATAGCAATCATCTTTAAAACGCCCGGATTGGTTCTGTCGTTTCCGTCTTTGGTTCTTCCTTCGCGATGCGATATCCAACATGAATCTTTCTTTTCTGTTAAAACATAGCGCATATAGCGCGATAAGATCTTAGCCTCCTCTATCATTTCTCTGGCCGGAAGATTACGCTTTACAATAAAAGTCCGATTCATCTTTACGATGTCGGTAACCAATTCTGAACTCAACAGGTTATCGCCAATGGCAACTTGTCCGGGTTTATATCCATTTTGATACAAAACGTAATACAAAAGGGTGGAATCCAAAACAATATCGCGATGATTAGAGATAAATAAATAATTATCATCGGGATTGAGATTCTCCAAGCCGCTTATGGTGAATTGTTCCATACTGCGGTCGATAGCTGCTTTAGCTGCAGGAAAAATCAGTAATTCCTGAAAAGCCTGAGCTGAGCTAATATTTTTGGTTCTTCGCGCAATCGTTTCTTGGGTCCACGTTGGATAAATATGCGAAACCATTTTCTTAAATACGGAGCTTTCGTTGTATTTGATTAGTTTTTCGTTGACTTCAGAATCGTTGTAAGGCCGAATACTTTCAAAATCTACCATAGGATTAATGTGTTATAATTGATGCAAATTTAGCAAAATTAATGTGTTTAAAATGGAAGGGTTAGACGATAATTTTGCCTCTAAGAATAACCGTATCTACTTTGTTATCTCCATAGGAATAAGGCATATATTCTAGACTTGGTATAGCTTTGGTTATAAATACATTGGCCACTTTTCCTTTGGCTATACTTCCGTGTGTTTCAGATAGTCCCATAGCATAGGCCGTATTAATTGTAGTAGCATAAACGCCTTCTTCGGGTGTCATTTTGTATAAGATGCTTCCCATAGCTTGAATCAATTGCATATTGCCCGAAGGGGATGAGCCCGGATTAAAATCGGAAGCTAAGGCAACAGGCAATCCCGCATCAATCATTTTACGTGCTGGTGCATAGCGCATATTTAAAAAGAAAGCAGCGCCGGGCAAAATAGTAGGCATCGTTTCGGTGTTTTTTAATGCTTCTATTTCTGCATCACCCGTAAACTCTAGATGATCTACTGATAGTGCATTGTATTTTACACCAACCTGAATTCCGCCTGAATAATCCAATTCATTGGCATGAATTTTCGCGCGCATGCCATATTTCATACCGGCATTTAAAATGCGGTCGGTATCTTCAGGTGTAAAAAATCCTTTATCACAAAAGACATCGATATAATCCGCTAAATCTTCGGCTGCTACTTGCGGAATCATTTCATTTATTATAAGATCGACATAGACTGATGGATCGGCTTTATATTCTGGTGGAATGGCATGCGCACCTAAAAAAGTGGCTTTTATTTCAAGCGGCGAATGCGCTTTTAGTCGTTTGATTACACGAAGCATTTTAAGTTCGTTTTCGGTATTTAAACCGTATCCCGATTTTATTTCAACCGCTCCGGTGCCATAGCGGATAATTTCGTTTAGGCGCTGCATCGCATCATCAAAAAGCGCATCTTCTGTTTTTTCGGCCATTTTTTTTGCCGAATTTAGAATGCCTCCACCTTGTTTGGCTATTTCTTCGTAAGACAAGCCTTTTATCTTATTAACATACTCGATTTCGCGACTCTCAGGATAAACCAAATGCGTATGTGAATCGCAATACGACGGGAAAACAAAGCGATCCGTAGCATCAATTATTTGGCTCGCTTTTTTGTAAGACTCGGGGAGTGTATCCATAACTCCAAAATCTGAAATCTGACTGCCTTCTATATATAACCAAGCATTTTTTAATAGCGAAATGCCGGCCATTTCTTTTCCCGAATAAAAGGGTTTTGGCTCATCTTCTGTAAAAACAAGCGCTTTGATATGTTGTATTAATAAATTCATGATTTTTAAACAATTTCTTTTCCAAAAGGAGTTAGCGCAAGGCGTGCAAGTTTGAAATGTTGCATACCGAATGGAATTCCTATAATCGTTATTGAAAATAAGATTCCGAATAAAAGATGGCTTAATGCAATCCAAATACCTCCAATTAATATCCAAATAATGTTCATTAACGTATTTAAACAGCCGCTATTTTGCGGTTTTTCTCTAATGTCACTCCCAAAAGGCCACAAAGCCAAAAGTCCTAATTTTAAGGTTTGAATCCCAAATGGTATACCTATTATTGTGATAATTAACAGGATAGAAGCGACAAAATATTCTAGGGCAATAACTATTCCCCCAAAAATTACCCAAATGATGTTTCCAATTATTTTCATTAGTTTTAATCCTTATTAGTTAGTAAAAGTACAATAAATTTGTGGGCGAATCGTTCTCATTAATCTTTGTATATAAATTCGAATTTTCAATATGGCTCGAGCCTTTTTAAAATACACCATTCTTTTTTTATTTTTTGTTTATGCAAACCTGCTTGTTGGACAAAATTCAACAAGCTATAAGGAGCTTATAATTTCTGCGGATAAGTATTTTGAGCAAAAAGAGTATTACAATGCAAAAACAACTTATCAATTGGCATTGCAATTGGACGAAAATGCCGAATATCCAAAAAACAGGATTAAAGAAATAATTCAACTGCTTAACGATGAAATGGAAATACGTATTCTTTACGAAGAAAAAATAGGAGCAGCGGAAGAAGCGTATGCCGATAAAGACTATGACAAAGCCATTTCGCTTTACGAAGAAGCTTCTGCTTTAATTAGTTATGAAGACAAACCCAAACAAGAGCTTATTCGTATTAAAAAAGAGCGAGCCGATTTAATAGAAAAACAAAAGCAAATAGAAAATTTTCTTGCGCAAGCTCAAAAAGATAAAGCGGCAAAAAAATTTGCCTCGGCTATAGAAAATCTTGAAGGAGCCAATAAACTAGCGCCCGAAAGCTCGGAAATCCTAAAGGAATTAGCACAGGTAAAATTATTGTTTAAGCAACAAATCGAGCGTAAAAAACAATTCGATCAGCTTGTGGCGAATGCCGACAAACAATTTGAGATCAATCAATTTCAGTTCGCCTTGGATAATTATTTGGCGGCTTCAAAACTTTTTGAAAATGAAGCCTATGTAAATGCACAAATACCCCGAGTTAAAGAAGCCATTAAAACAGAAGCAGCCTATAATAAGGTTATAGAGCAAGCGGATGCTTTTTATGTTGCTTTGGATATTGAGCAAGCAAAAAAAGCCTATGAGGAAGCCCGGAAAATTTGGCCGGAAAAAACGTACCCAAGCAATATGCTGGCTAAAATGGATGAAGCCAATCAGCGGAGAACGGCCTCACTGAATGAAATAAACAAAGACTATGCATCAAAAATTAATTTAGCCGATCAACAGTTTGATAAGCAAAATTTCGAACAAGCTTACGATTTGTATATCAAGGCTTTAAATTTAAAACCTGCTGAAGAATATCCGCAAAATCAAATTCAGAAAATCAATAAATTGTTGGCTAAAGGTTCGCTTGATTTATTATGTAAAGTGAACGACAATGGTCAAGCTCTAGCTCAGGTTTTTGTTGAAATAACGGAACAGGGAAAAACGGAAAGGATTGATTTTTCAAAGCTTGGCAGTCATCAATTAAAATTAAAACTGAATAGTCGGTATACATTAAAATTCAAAAAGGAAAAGTACGTTCAAAAGATCGTCGAATTGGATACGCGGATGCCGGATAATGCGGATCTGAATCGAGATTATAGCTTTGAGATTTCGATTGAGCTTTTTCCCCTATGTTCTCTCGATGTAACATTGCTTGAAAATCCTGTTGCCGCTATATCGTTTCAAGAATCCGCAAATAAATTCACAATGGATTTAGCCCGATTTAATGCGATTAACAAACAAGTGGCAGAATTAAAAAGGGCATGCGAACAAAAGTTGGCGGAAGAACAAAAATTGGCGAAATACAATGAATTATTAAGCAAAGCCGATGTTTTAGTTAAAACTAAAGAATACAAATCAGCGATAGATATCTATCAAAATGCACAATCACTTTATCCCGAAAAAACCTTCGCAATCGGTAAAATTACTGAATTAGAAGCACTTGTAAAGCAGGAAAATGAATTTACTGATTTAGTAGTCAATGGCGATGCTAAATTTGCAAAAGGTCAATTCAATGATGCTTTGTTTGATTATTACAAAGCTAAAAATATAAAACCGGATGCCGCTCACGTATTGGATAGAATAGCCGAGATAGACAAAATATTGGTTGCTCAAGACAATGAGGAAAAATTATATCAAATGGATGTGCTTAAAGCCGACAGTTTGTTTGGCGCTAAACTATGGAAAGAAGCCATTGGTTTTTACGAAAAAGCACTTGCTTTAAAGAAGAATGAGGCCTATCCAAAAAAACAATTAGCCGAGGCTAATCAATTTTTATTAGCAGAAAATGAGTTGATTGCAGCTTATACGAAAGCCATAAAAGACGCCGATACCTATTTCGAGAATAAAATGTTTCCGGAAGCAAGAAAGGCTTATTTAGCGGCGAATAAGATAAAACCGGATGAGCAGTATCCTTTATATAAAATTGAAGATATCAATACGATAGTCGAGCAAAAAGATATTCGTGAAACGAATACGAGATACAACAGCCTGATCACCTCGGCGGATAAACTCTATAACGAAAAAGTTTATCCCTTATCGCTTAGTCAATATAAGCAAGCTTCAGTATTAAAGCCAACAGAGCTTTATCCAAAGCAACAAATAGAAAAAATAAGTCAAATTCTTGATGCGCAGAAAAAGACTGATAATCAATATGCTGTGTATGTCAAATCTGCTGATAGCGCTTTTTATTTGGATGAATGGACCTTTGCACGTGCACTTTATCTCAAAGCAAAAGAATTAAAACCGAGTGAGAACTATCCACCGGAACAAATAAATAAAATCGATCTTTTGCTTTCGGATTTAGTCGCTTTGGAAACAAATTACAATAATGCCATTCGGCGTGCAGATGAAAGCTTTGCGCAAAGCGAATATGGGAAAGCCAAAGCGGATTATCTCATCGCATTAAATTTTAAGCCTAACGAAGCCTATCCAAAAACGAAGATTGAAGAAATTGATCGGCTTTTGGCAGAATTGAGCGATATGGAATTGGCTTATCAAGATGCCATATTAAATGGCGACCAAAATTTTGAGGCCAAACAATATCCTGTGGCTATAAATCACTATAAAAAGGCATTGGAAATTAAACCTGATGCTGAATATCCTAAGGATCAGCTTGTTCGTATTGAAGATATCTTGGCTCAGTTGGATCAACTTGAAAATAAATATAAGGATGTACTGGCAAAAGCCGATAATTATTTCTCCTACAAGCAATATGGGAGTGCTTTATTCTTGTACAAAGAAGCCAAAGCTTTAAAACCTGCCGAAGAATATCCCCCACAGCAAATTGCCATTATCAATCACATGCTCGCCACTCAAAAGCGGAGTAATAAATACGATCAGCTTGTAGCTTCTGCGGATAGCTTATTTCTGCTAAAAAAATACAATCCGGCAAAAGAAAAATATGTGGAAGCCATCGATATTATGCCTTATGAGGAATATCCAAAATCAAAAATTGCGGAAATTGATGCTCTTTTAGCGCAATTGAGTCAACTCGATTTAAAGAAAGCGGCCTATAATAAAGCGATTGAAAATGCCGACAAATTATATGCAAAACGCAGTTATGTGGAAGCTCTTCCTTTTTATAAAGAAGCGAATCAATTGATTCCAGAAGAAAGCTATCCTCCTGAACAAATCGCTAAGATTAAGGATATGCTTGGGGCTAACGACAAAGCTTATAATGCGTATATCCAACAAGGGGATGAAGCCTATAAATACGTCATGTTTCAAGAGGCAATTGTGGCTTTTGAAAATGCCTTGGCTATATATCCAAACGAGGCTTATCCAAAAATGATGCTTGAAAAAATCGATGCGCGACTAAAACGCGAGTCTGTTGTGAACGTATTTTTTGGGTCTGAAATTATTAAAGATGGAACCGAGCGCAAATATACTTTTGTTCCGATTGAATATAAAGATCGCCAAAACAATTATATTTTAATTGAATTGAAAAACCCTTCGGAAGAACCGATACGCGTTTTTATCAATTTTGGAGAAGATGGAATGAAAAACGGCGGTTATGTTGTTAATCTGATTAAGCGACCGGGTTATATGAAATATTTTGTGCGCATCGACCGCCAACTTCGTTGGATAAATAAAGACAATAACTGGATAAGTTTATTGCCCGAAGGCGGTGATTTAGATGTGAATTTAGTTCAAATCTCTAAGGATGAACAAAAGAATTAATAAAAGATTTTAGCTCAATTTTTCAGCAATTTTTAAACTGGCATTATACCCATCGATGGCCGAGGAGACGATTCCACCCGCATAACCGGCTCCCTCGCCAACGGGATACAGATTTTGGATTTGAATATGTTCCATACTTTCTTTATCTCTCGGAATTCTCAAAGGCGATGAAGTGCGCGATTCTACGCCCAAAACAAGGGCTTCTTTTGTATAATAACCCTTCATTTTTTTTCCGAAAGTTTGAAAGGCTTCGCGTAATCGATTACTTAAGGCCGCGGGCAAAATATGATGCAATTCAGCCGATTTTATTCCCGGAATATAAGACGTACTTGGCAGCGAATTGGATAACTTTTTATCAACAAAATCAATCATCCGTTGGGCAGGAGCCGTTTGATTTTCTCCACCTGCTTTAAAAGCCAGGTACTCTAATTCTTCTTGGTATTTGAGACCGGCAAAAATTCCGTATTTGGAATATGCTTGCAAATCTTCTTGTTTTACACTAACTACTATTCCTGAATTAGCAAAAGGCGAACTCCTGTCGGCATTAGACATCCCATTGACGACAACTTGATTTGGTCCGGTTGCCGAAGGGACAATGATTCCTCCCGGACACATACAAAATGAAAAAACGCCGCGATCTTGAGCCTGACAAACCAGACTGTAACTGGCCGTCGGTAAAAGAGGATGTTTGATAGGAGAGTGGTATTGTATGGTGTTGATGAGTTGTTGGGGATGCTCAATCCGAACGCCAATGGCAAAATCTTTCGCTTCGAGTTGTATGTTTTTTTTCTCCAGTAAATAATAAATATCTCTGGCGCTATGTCCTGTGGCCAAAATTACTGCATCTGCATGATATTCAATGCTATTTTGATCAATAACACCAATAATTCGATTATTTTTTAGGATAAAGTCAGCCGCTTTAGTTTCGAAATGAATTTCTCCACCGCCATTCAAAATGGTTTCGCGCATGCGTTTAATTATCGAAGGAAGTTTATTGGTTCCTAAATGAGGATGCGCATCGATGAGAATATCCGGATTAGCACCGTGTTGCACAAACACATCGAGTATATGTTTTACATTGCCTCTTTTTGATGAACGGGTAAATAATTTTCCGTCCGAAAAAGTGCCTGCACCTCCTTCGCCAAAACAATAGTTCGATTCCGGATTAACGAGGTGATTTTTATTCAATAAGGCAAGATCGACTTTACGTTCGCTCACCATTTTACCGCGCTCTAAAAGAATTGGTTTTATGCCTTTTTCCAAGAGGCCAAGAGCGGCATATATTCCGGCGGGACAGGCTCCAATTACCAATACCTTTTTGGGTTTTTTACTTGTTTGGTAAATGGTTGGTTTAAGTACAGGTTCTTCAGGAAATTCGAAAAGGAAGACCTCGAAATGCAAAAGTATTTTTACGGGACTTTTTCTTGCATCTATCGATCGACGCAGCAGTTTAAAAGCCTTTATTTGCTCGGGCTTTTGTCGTAGCTTTTGCGATAAATAGACGATATATTGTTCCTTGTTTTGGGCCTCTTCAGGGCTCAATAGTAAATCAACCTCTTTACGCATAGCGCTTTATTCGATAGTAATATTGAATTGAAATACTTTTGAGTTTAGGCCATTAATATCAGTTGCCCATGTATTATTTGTTCCGGCCGAAAGAAACATATTGCTTAAACCATAAGACATTTTAATTTCAGTACTCATTTTGAACCAATTAAAATAGAAATCCATGCCTACTCCGGTATCGACATATACATCATTTCTATAAAGAAGGAAATCGGTTGTATTTGTAGAATTGTCTTTTTTTGCATTGCCTCCAACATCGACAGACAGGCTGCTTCCAACCAAAATATAAGGGCGCATATTTTGCAAGCGCTTTCCTTTTATTTTTAGATTCAAAGGTAAATTAAGTAGAACGGAAGAATAACGGTATTCGTCATCCGCATTTGTAGAGCTATTCCACGAAGTAAGAACGCGCTCGCCAAATTGCAAATTGGGTATAAAACGCAGATTAAAATATTCCCCTAAGCGTAAGTCCGAAATTACACCAATAGTAAATCCCAATGCAGGTTTTGCACCTATGGTGCTGTTGTCGGTTTTGATCGTAAAAAGCATTTGGTTTACCCCTAAAAGATAGCCGAAATGATAGGGCTTATCATCGAAAGTAAGCAAATTTTTAACTTTAGATTGCTGACTCCACCCACTAGTGAAATACAACAAACCTAAAACTACAAAAACAGCACGAAATATTTGATTTCTTTTTAACACCTTTTCTAAACGTTTTAAATTGCAATTTAGTATTTATTTTCTTCCATAATATATAGAAGCAATTCCAAAGCTCAGTTTTAATTGTTTGTTTTCCTGGTAGCCAACTTTGCTCATATGTGTTAAAAAATCTTTACCATCGGGAAATAAATTAACCGACTCCGGTAAATAAGTATAAGCTTCGTCGTCTTTAGAAACCAGTTTGCCAATGGTAGGTAAGATAAAGCGAAAATAAAAATTATAGATTTGCTTTACCGGAAATACCGATGGTTTTGAAAATTCGAGTATCCAAACACTGCCTTTAGGTTTAGTTACGCGATACATTTCTGCCAAGCCTTTATCCAAATCTTCATAATTCCGAACACCAAAAGCCACAGTAATGGCATCGAAATAATTATTCGCATATTTGAGGTTTTCAGAGTCGCCCAATTCTAACTTAATAAGTTGATCGAGTTTCTTTTTCTTCATTTTCTCAATGCCCACTTGCAACATCTTTTCCGAAATATCAGCGCCAATAATTTCTTTTGGATTGCATTTTGCTAAAGCTACGGCCAAATCACCGGTTCCGGTAGCAATGTCTAAAATATGTTGGGGTTTTTCTTTACTAAGCATTTTAACCAATTTGCGTCGCCAAAGATGATCAATACCTAAAGAAAGAAAATGATTTAAGAAATCGTATTTACCGGCAATATTGTTAAACATCTGTTTAACTTGTTCTTTTTTGCCATTATTCGTTTGTGTTGTACTATTATCCATAAATTTTAAGGGTCTCTTTAAGTAATTTTTCTTTGTTTATAGGAATTACGCCCAGTTCTTCGCAAACCAAACCTCCTGCCAGATTGGATACTTCAGCTATTGTTTTTTTGTCTTGTTTCAAAGCCAAACAAAGGGCAGCAACACTTATTACGGTGTCGCCGGCTCCGGATACGTCGGAAATACTTCGCTTGTGAGCAGGAACAAAAGTAGATTTAAAGGCATTGTTTTCGAGTTCGCTTATAAAAACGCCTTGATCTGATAGAGTCGTAAATAGCTGTTTTACATTGAGTTGGGATTGAAGTTTTTCCACTTCCGATTGTAAGCTTTGCAAATCTTTTTTGTCGAAATGACTGTGCGTGGCTTCTTGGAGCTCTTTTAAATTCGGTTTAAATAAATCGACATTCTTATAATAAAAGAAATTTTTATGCTTGGGATCAACAGCTATCGGTATAGTCCCTTTTACCAATTTCATTATTTTGTTGATGACCGACTTAGATATAACGCCTTTATCGTAATCTTGAAATACAATGACATCAATCTTTGTAGTTTGAATAATCTTTTTTATTCTTTCAATAAAAAGGGCTTCTTCTTCAGTCGATAAATTGGTCAAAGTTTCTTCGTCGACTCGGAGCATTTGCGCGTTATTGCCAATGACCCTAAATTTGGTTGTGGTTATTCTATTTTTACTTTTTATAATGCCTTCGTTGCTGATATATGCTTCATTTAAAAGGGCGTAAAAAGCTTGTGCTTGTATATCATCGCCAATTACAGAGCAAATAATGGGGTTTGCGCCAAGTGCTTTGATGTTTAAGGCAACATTTGCTGCACCACCTAATCGATTGGCTCTTTTGTAAACTTGTACTATTGGAACCGGAGCTTCAGGCGAAATACGTTCTACATTTCCCCACAAGTAAGCATCTAACATTACATCGCCAATTATCAAGGCATTAAGCGATGAAAATTGCGTAAAAAGTTGTGTGTATTTTTGTGATTTTGTCATGGTAAAAATTGAGTCACAAAAATAGAAAATATATCGGAACACTACTTGTTATTGTTAAAAGCGATTTTTATTCTCCTCGCGATTAAATGATATTCATTTGGGAGAAAGAACGCTTTCATTGAAATCGCTCCTTTCTTTAAAAACAGTTTGGTTTTCCCCAACTGTTTTAAACAATAGCTAATTTGGTGTTTCTTTGGATAATTGGGTGAGCATTTCTGCAATTTCTTTGGAAAGTGTAATGCTCTCAATCAATTGATTCTTAGCTTTTTTATCCAAGGGGTTTTTCTTAATATCCTCTATTTGTTCCTTTATATCAAGAAGCAGCTCGTTTAGATCTGCCAGCGAATTTTGATGCTGATCAGCTTTTATAAGAGTAGCCACATTGGGTTTGCCGGCAATTATTTTGCGACTGTTTTGGAGTTCGATTTGCGTTTTTATTTTAATGCGTACTTCGGTTGGTGTAAAGGGTTTTGTGATATAATCGACGGCTCCACTTTTAAACGCTTTTAATAAATCTTGATCGTTGGTAAGTACGGTAACAAAAATGACAGGTATTTTTGCCGACTTTGGATTGGCTTTCAATTCCTCAAAAACCATAAAC
>JBFHQD010000042.1:0-17732 GCA_041592395.1 Bacteroidales bacterium
CGCAATTACCTTTAATAAAGCCTATTGCAATCATATTGTAAAAGGCAATGGAGTAGCGGTTTCAAAAAATATGCATTTGTTTAAAAGTCACCCCGTTGAGCCGGCTGAAATCTTAAAAACCATAAATTTGCCCGCTTTTGTAAAGCCAAATCAAGGCGGATCGAGTGTAGGTATGTCGAGAGTAAACCGTGCATCTGATTTAAGTGCAGCCCTCGAAAAAGCGTTTGCTGAAGACGATGAAATTTTGATTGAAGAATACATCAAAGGAAGAGAATTAACCTGCGGTATCTTTAAATATAAAAATGAAATTATGCGATTGCCGGTAACAGAAATCCTCTCGAAAAAAGAATTTTTCGATTATGAGGCCAAGTACGACAAAGCATTTGCCGATGAAATTACACCGGCAGCCATTTCAGCGGAATTGACGCAGGAAATTCAAGAAACTTCTGCACGCTTGTATCGGGTTTTAAATTGCAAAGGTATCGTTCGTTTCGACTATATTTCTACAGCAGAAAAGCTTTGGTTTTTAGAAGTGAATACCGTTCCGGGGATGTCAAACGAAAGTATCATACCGCAACAAATTGAAGCCATGGGATACAGCTTAAGCGCTTTTTACGAGATGATTATTGAAGAAGCGTCAAGAAAGGGATAAGAGACGGAGGAGAGAGGGCGAGACGGAGAGACAAAGAGACAAAGAGATGGAGTGATGGAGTGATGGAGAATAATTTTAAAAAACAAGACCTCATAAAATGAAAAAACTAGTATTTGCTACTAACAATAAACATAAACTCGAAGAAGTTGCTCCATTAATAAAAAGTCATTTCGAATTGCTCAGTTTGTCCGATATTGAATGTTTCGAAGAAATTGAAGAGCCTCACGATACCTTAATCGATAATGCTTTTGAAAAAGCACGATTTATCTATAATCGCTACAAAATTGATTGTTTTGCAGATGATACAGGTCTTGAAATTGATGCTTTAGACGGTCGTCCCGGCGTTTATTCCGCGCGTTATGCCGGCGAAAATTGCAGTTTTGAAGACAATGTTAAGAAAGTGCTCCTCGAAATGGAAGGAAAAAAGCTTAGATCTGCCCGTTTTAAAACAGTTATCGCTTTGATTTTAAATGGCCAAGAATTTAGTTTTGAAGGTGTCGTAGAAGGAGAAATAATTGAGCACCAAATTGGAAAAGATGGATTTGGTTACGATCCCATTTTCCGACCCCTGGGCTATACCGAAACTTTTGCTGAAATGCCTTTGCACGAAAAAAACAAAATCAGTCACCGCGCTTTAGCAAGCCGGAAGTTGATCGAATTTTTGAATACAATTTAAAAAAACATATACAAAACCTATTGCCTCTTTGATTGATTTTTGTATAATTATGAATATCAATCGATTAATTACATTGCACGTCAATCCTTAAACGTGTTTTTTTCTACCATATAGAGCGCTCGCCCTAAATTAAATTTGCGTTTCTAAAAAAAAAGAGTATACTGTGCGCAATTCGTTTAAAATATAAAATCAAAAATCATTATTTTATGATTAAAACAAAAATTCACAATGCCGGCATCTTGCCAAATTCAAAAGAAAAAGAAAGTCTAATCGAGTTTTTATATGAAAATCTTCAGGAGTATGGAGATCCCAGGCCCGACATTGAGAAAGCAATCAATTACGCATTAAAAGAAACGCCCTCTTTTGGCGGGTTTATTATAAGTTCATATTTAGGAAATAAGATAACCGGTGCTGTAGTGGCAAACCAAACAGGAATGAAAGACTATATCCCCGAAAATATACTGGTTTACATCGCCACACATAAAGAGCATAGAGGAGAAGGAATAGGAAAAGTATTAATGAATAAAACCATTGAATTAGCCGAAGGAAATATTGCGCTGCATGTGGAACCGGATAATCCGGCCAGACATTTGTATGAAAAAGTCGGCTTTCGCAGTAAATATATAGAAATGAGGTTGAAAAAATAAGCTATGCATATTCATTTCATCGACATTACAATATTTATCCTCTATATGGTTGCCATGCTTGGCGTTGGCTTTTACTTTCTGAAAAAAAATAAATCACAAGAAGATTATTACGTCGGAGGCCGAGGCATGTCTTCTATCCATATCGGACTCTCCGTTGTTGCAACTGATGTTGGAGGCGGGTTTTCCATAGGACTAGGCGGACTAGGCTTTTTGATTGGATTATCAGGAAGCTGGATGCTTTTTACAGGCATTATAGGCGCTTGGATTAGTGCATTGGTTCTTATTCCTATATCTATCCCCTAGCCAAAAAGCATCATTTCTTAAGCTTTCCCGAAGTACTTAATCATTTCTACGACACCAAAGTAGCCCTCTTAGCAGGTATTATTTCCTTGATTGGCTATATTGGGTTTACGAGTTCGCAGGTTTTAGCCGGAGCTAAATTGGCTGCCGCAACTTTTCCATCGATAAGCATTATTGATGCTGTTCTAATGATGGGTGTTGTAGTGATTGGTTATACGGTGCTCGGAGGACTTAAAGCGGTTATTTATACGGATACGGTTCAGTGGATAATTCTTATGGTTGGACTTATTCTTGTTGGGATTCCTTTAGGATTTGTCAAAGTTGGCGGATGGGAAGCCATCAGAATGTATTTGCCTGATCATTTTTTAAGTTTAAACAACATCACTTTTGTCCAATTTTTCAATTGGTTGATAACCATTGTGCCCATCTGGTTTGTAGGGATGACCTTATACCAAAGAATTTATGCTGCCAAAGATGTAAAAACAGCCAAAAAAGCTTGGTTTGTTGCCGGTTTGTTTGAATGGCCGATCATGGCTTTTATGGGAATTACTTTAGGATTATTAGGTCGTGTAGCTTTTGAACAAGGGATGTTTACGGAGTTTGGTTATGCGCCGGGAAGCCCAATTGATGAAGAAATTGGACTTCCCCTACTCCTAACCCATATTTTTCCTGTCGGATTGATGGGCTTGCTTATGTCGTCTTATTTTTCGGCGATTATGTCAACAGCAGATAGCTGTTTGATGGCCGCTTCCGGTAATTTTACCACCGATATCCTAAGACTCTCCAAAAGCAACAGCAAAAGCATTAAATACTCCCAATTGGCAACCTTAGTCATTGGAATACTTGCGATTATACTTGCAACTATGATGCAAAATGTACTAGATTTGATGCTCTATTCTTATGCTTTTATGGTTTCGGGTTTATTTGTACCGGTTTTGGGAACCCTATTTTTAAGAAACCCCTCCTCAAAAGCAGCACTCTTTTCGATGCTTTTTGGTGGGATAACTACTTTGGGACTAATCTTAAGCAAATTGGATTTGCCTTACGGCTTAGATGCCAATTTCTTTGGCATAACACTGTCGGCAATTATTTTTATTGGCATACAAATATTCCCGAAGAAAAAAACGCAATGATGAATCATTCAGACAAAGTTATGAATCAGGAAATCGTAAATCTTAGGCATGAGCTCCATAAATATCCCGAACTCTCCAATAAGGAGTATAATACTTCGAAACGGATTATAAAATTCATCGAGAAGCTCAATCCCGACGAAATGATTAAACTCGGAAAAACAAGTGTAGCATTTGCGTTTAATGGAAAAACAAAAGGCAATACCGTAGTTTTTCGCTCGGAGTTGGATGCACTTCAAATAAAAGAGCAATCCACTATTGAATATCGGTCACAAAACGATCATATTGCCCATTCGTGCGGGCACGATGGACATATGGCCATCTTAACAGGCCTTGCTCAGAAAATCGCCGAAAATCGCCCGCTAGTCGGTCGTGTAATTTTGTTATTTCAAGCGGCTGAGGAAGTGGAACAAGGCGCTCGAGACATTGTAGAAAATCCGTTGTTTAAAGCACTAAAACCGCATGCTATTTTCGCACTTCATAATGTTCCCGGGTTCGATAAACACAAGATTATCCTTAAAAAAGGAAGTTTTGCCTCCGCATCAAAAGGGATGACGATTAAACTTTCGGGAAAAACATCGCATGCGGCTGAACCTCAAAACGGCATCAGTCCGGCTACAGCAATTGCAGAGATCATCAAAGAATTGCATGTTTTAAAAGCGGATAAAACGCTTTTTAAAGATTTTATCTTGCTTACGATAATTCATATTCAACTGGGTGAAATCGCTTTTGGCACTTCGCCGGGTTATGCCGAAATTAGAATCACACTTCGCGCTTTCGAGAATAAAGATATGGAATTGCTATCGGCGCAAGCCGAGAAAATAGTCAATACCATCGCGAAAGCAGAAAAACTTGGCTGCGAGATTAGCTATAACGAGGTGTTTCCGGCAACGGTAAATAAGGACGAGTTTGTCCAACTGGTTGATCAATCGGCTAAAACGCTTGGTTTGAATACGGAATATATCGAAAATCCCTTTAAATGGTCAGAAGATTTCGGGTATTTTACAGAAGAATACGAGGCCTGCTATTTTGGTTTAGGCTCCGGAAAAAATCAAGCGCCGCTTCATAATCCTGATTATGATTTCCCCGATGAAATTATTGAAACAGGAATAAAAATGTTTTATCAAATCTATAAATCAATTCATTTAAAATAAGGACTATGTTAACTATTAAAAGAATAAATAAAGAAGAAGATTTCACAAGTATTACAAGAGAAGAGTTTATCGATTTTCTTTTTACGCATCTTGGCCGCTTTGGCGACCCAAAAAAAGACATCAATAAATGCTTAGATTATGCCTTCTCCGAAAAAGAATGTGAAGGCGGCTTTGCTCTTGCTGCTTTTTACGAAGGAAAACTTGTAGGAGCCCAAATTATGAATAAAACGGGTATGGGCGATTATATTCCCGACTGGATACTTGTATATATTGCCGTTGATGCCAGTTATAGAGGCAAAGGTTTTGGCGCTCAAATCATTAAAGAATCGTTCAAGCACTGCGACGGAAGAATAAAACTGCACGTTGAATACGATAATCCGGCAAAAAGACTCTATGAGCGAATCGGTTTCACTTCTAAATACGCCGAAATGAGATTCGAAAATAAATAAGACGCAAAATTTATAAATGTTTGTAAAGCGAATTAAAGCTTTACAAACATTTAAACTTAAATAGCATAAATGGCTGAATTAATAATACATACAGAAGAAATAAAAAACAATATTAAAATTTTAAGTCGTTTTTTTAAGGCGCATCATATTGAATGGAGTTTAATAACAAAAGTTTTCTCCGGCGATATTGCCTTTTTAAAAAACATATTGACAGACGATACCATTGAAGATATTGGTTCTATTGGCGATTCGAGGCTTACGAGCCTGAAAAATCTAAAAAAAGTGAATCCGAATATGCGAACCATTTACATTAAACCACCGGCAATAATGTATGCCGATGAAGTGGTTAAATATGCCGATATCTCCTTAAACACCTCTTACAAAACAATAAAAGCATTAAATACGGCCGCTCAAAAACAAAATAAAATCCATAAAATTATTATTATGATTGAATTGGGGGAACTGAGAGAGGGCGTACAAAGAGATGATTTAATAGATTTTTACCAAAAAACGTTTAATCTCGCCCATATTGAAGTCATTGGTTTGGGTTCAAACTTGGGTTGCATGTATGGTGTAGAGCCCACTTACGATAAACTATTGCAATTGACACTTTATAAAGAATTAATTGCCGAGAAATTTAATAAAACACTGAAGTATGTTTCCGGGGGCAGTTCCATTACCTTACCCTTAATAACACAAAATATTATTCCAAAAGATATCAATCATTTTAGAATTGGGGAGGCTGCATTTTTTGGGACAAGTCCGTTAGAAAACAAGCAATTCCTGAATTTATCAACCAATACCTTCGAATTTCACGCCAATATTATTGAATTGGATGAAAAAGGCCTTGTTCCGGACGGCATTATAAATGATGCAAATATTGGTCATACTGCCGATTACAACGAAAATGATATCAGCGAAAACAGCTATAAAGCCATCCTTGATTTTGGCATGCTGGATGTAGACAGGCAGGATATAGATTCCAGCGATCAGACGATTAAATTTGTTGGGATTACCTCGGATATGACCGTTATTGATATTGGATCGAATAAAACACCCGAAGGAAAAACAAAATACCATGTGGGGGATACCATTTGTCTTAAACCCTCTTATATGGGTGTAGCGCGCTTGCTAAACTCAAAATTTATTGATAAGAAATTCGTCTAATTCCCTAATAATTAGCTAAATAAAAATGACAAGTACATCAAAAATTACAATAAAATCGAAGGCTTTAGAACAAAATGTAAAATTTGTCAGATCTCTTCTCGACAAATCAACGGTGCTATCGGCCGTAATAAAAGGGAATGCATATGGACATGGCACCTCAGTTATTGTTCCGGCATTGGAACAACTGGGAGTAAATCATTTTTCGGTGTATTCTTCGGCAGAGGCAAGAATCGCCTATGAAGTAAAATCGCCGGAATCCGTAATCATGATTATGGGATTTATCTATAAAGAAGATTATCAATGGGTTATTGAAAATGATATCGAATTTTTCGTGTCAAGCCCCGAAGCATTTAATCAGGTTTTAGAAACAATCAACAGAATACAGAAAAAAGCAATAATACATATCGATCTGGAAACCGGAATGAACAGAACCGGGCTTGGTATTGCGCAACTAAAAAAAATAATCCCCTTACTAAAAGCCAATGAAAAATTATTGACAATCCGAGGTGTAAGTTCACATTTAGCGGGAGCGGAAAGCATCGCAAACCATCTCCGTATAAAAAAGCAATTTTCAGTTTTCAAAAAGCGAATCAAACTTTTAAATGAACACGGAATCTATTCAGAAATCAAGCATATTGCCAGCTCAGCGGCCACAATAAATTATCCTGAAACAAGGCTTGATATGGTTCGAATCGGTATTTTACTCTATGGGTATTGGCCCACTATTGAAACTTATATGCATTATGTCCATCGGCGAAAAGACAAAACGGACCCTTTAAGAAGAGCATTGAGGTGGTGTACACAGGTAGCCTCAGTTAAAACAGTTCCTGAAGGAGAATTTATTGGTTACGGAATGAGCTTTCAAGCACAACGTACAATTAAAATAATGATCATCCCCGTAGGGTACTCTAACGGTTACAGCAGGTCGTTAAGCAATAATGGCCATGTCATTGTTAATGGCGGTATTGCCCCTATTGTAGGTACAGTAAATATGAATATGATCATTTGTGATATTACGGATTTACCTGAAATTAAATCCGGCGACAATGTAACCCTTATTGGCAAACAAGAGGAGAACGAAATTTCTTTTACCTCGTTTGCGGAGATGAATAACTCGTTAAATTACGAAATTTTAGCGCGATTACCTGAAAATATATCCCGAAAATTAATTTAAGAAAATCAATATTTTTCTCTATATAATTATTAATCACATTTATTTAATTCAATTATGGCTTTTGTAACTTTAGATATAAAAAAACTTCAATCAAATTTCGATTACCTCAATACCCTTTTTAAAAAGAACAATATTGAATGGTCGGTTGTTTCCAAAATACTAAGCGGAAATAAAGTGTATTTAGAAGAACTCTTAAAATTTAATATCGATCAAATATGCGATTCTCGCGTGTCCAATTTAAAAATGATTAAATCAATCAACCCCAAGATTGAAACCATTTACATCAAACCACCGGCAAAACGTGCAATCCCAACCGTAGTAAAATATGCCGATGTGAGTATGAATACGGAATACGAAACGATTAAAATGTTAGCCGAAGAAGCAAAAAAGCAGAACAAAACCCATAAAATAATCATTATGATTGAATTGGGCGAACTGCGCGAAGGTGTTTTGGGCGAAGACTTTATGGCCTTTTATGAAAGCGTCTTTAAATTAAAAAACATTCAGGTTGTTGGAATAGGAACCAATTTAACATGTTTATACGGCGTATTGCCTAATCATGATAAACTCATTCAATTGAGTTTATACGAACAATTGATCGAAGCACGATTTAACCGTCAGATCAAATATGTATCAGGTGGCGCTTCAGTAACCATTCCCTTGATTTTCCAGAATCTATTGCCAAAAGGGATCAATCATTTCAGAGTGGGAGAAACGCTTTTTCTGGGCACTGACGTATACAATAATAAACCCTTTAAAAAAATGCGAGCCGATGTGTTTAAGTTATATTCCGAGATTATCGAATTAACAGAAAAGCCTTCGGTTCCTATGGGCGAATTTGGTACAAACGTTGAGGGAGAGAGCGTTACTTTCGACCAAACCAATTTAGGACAAACTTCGATTCGAGCCATTATTGATATCGTCCTGCTCGATGTAGATGTAAATCATCTTGAATTGATTGATAAAACCTTAAAAATTGCAGGCGCAAGCTCCGATATGATAGTCGTCGATCTTGGCGATAATAAAAAGAATTATAAAGTAGGTGATCTGCTTGAATTTAAACTCGATTATATGGGAACACTCCGCATACTAAACTCAAAATACATCGAAAAAAGAGTGAAACATTAACAGGTAATCATCTAATTAAACCTACCCTATTTCGATAAAAAATCTAGGAAGCTTAGCGACAAGAAATTACTCGGCTAAAGTCTACAACCCTTTGAGTTACCGTTTTTATTTACTTCAAAAACAAAAGTCCTATCTTTGTGTAAAACACGATTATGCGTTTACGATTCTTTTTTTTGGTCTTACTCTATAGTGTGCAAGTCTTATTTTTACAAGCACAAGGATTTGATAATCAATCGAAACGAGCAGAAAAGAAATTTAGTGAAGCTAGAAAAGAATATACCCTTGGAAATAGTATTCAAGCGGAAGGCTTATTGAAAAAAGTCTTAAAAATCGACAAAGATTTTCTTGCGGCTTATTTTTTAATGGCCACAATTAAAAATGAATCCGGTTTGCCGCTTGAAGCCATTGACTATTATAAAAGAGGACTTGCCATCAATCCCGATGCTGCTCCTACCGGCTATTATTATTTAGCTAAAACCTATTTTTCAGAAGGGATGTACGACGAAGCTTTACTTTCTTTTAATAAATACATCAGCTATCCCAATATCAGTCCACAAGTAAGAGAAACCGCTGAATTTCAAGCACAAAACTGCTTGTTTGCTTTGGATGCCATAAAAAACCCTACGGCATTCGAACCAAAAAATCTAGGCGCCAATATCAATACCAAATACGCTGAATATTTTCCTTCACTTACAGTGGATGATCAGCATTTGCTGTTTACGCGGAGATTGGACATCCGATACGAACAAGAAGATTTTTATGAAAGTCGCCGAATAAACGATAGTCTTTGGAACGAAAGTATTCCAATCGAAGAGCTCAACACGGCTTTTAACGAAGGCGCAGCAAGCCTATCGGCCGATGGAAAAACAATTGTTTTTACTTCGTGCGAAAATTACGGCGACTACGGCGCGGGTAGAAAAGGTTACGGCAGCTGCGATTTATTTATCGCGCATAAAACAGGTGCTCATTGGAGCAAAGCGGTTAATATTGGCTCAGCGATCAATACATCGCAGTGGGAAAGTCAGCCCTCCCTTTCTGCGGATGGAAAAAGCCTCTATTTTATTCGGGCACCAAAAAAAGGGCAAGGCCAATCCGATATTTATCGCTCCGATTTGGATGAAAACAAGCATTGGAAACAGCCTGAAAAATTAAATACAAACATCAACACAACAAAAAACGAACAATCCGTTTTTATACATCCCGATAATAAAAGCCTTTATTTTTCTTCAGATGGGCAAATAGGAATGGGGAAATCCGACCTGTATTTATCGCGTTGGGACGAGGAAAAACAAGATTGGGGCATAGCCGTAAACTTAGGTTATCCAATCAATACCCATAAAGAGGAAAGCAGCATTGTGGTTGCTCCAAATGGAAAACTGGCTTATTTTGCCTCCGACCGAAAAGAAGGATTTGGAAATCTGGATTTGTACTCATTTCGATTGCCGCAAAATAAGCAGCCTCAAAAAATCACCTATTTGAAAGGTTTCGTATTAGATAATCAAACACAGAAACCTTTAAGCGCAAGTTTTGAATTAATTGATTTGGAAAGCAATAAGCAAATAGTTTATTCGCAGTCAGATGAAAAAGAAGGGAGTTTTTTACTGCCTTTGCCATTAGGAAGAAACTACCTGCTGAATGTTTCGAAAAGGGGTTATCTGTTTTATTCCGATCAGTTTTTGCTTCAAGACATTAACAGTCAAGCAAATCCACATATAAAAAACATAGTACTTCAGTCCATAGCACTTAACGAAAAAGCAATTTTAAGAAACATCTTTTTCGAGACCGATGCATCGGATTTGCAACAATCTTCGGAAATTGAACTTAAAAAACTGATTCTTTTTTTAAATCAAAATCCGAATGTACATATCGAAATTGAAGGCCATACCGATACGGTCGGAAATACGGAATACAATCAAAAACTTTCTCGTGCAAGGGCAAAATCGGTTTACGACTTTTTAATAAATCATGGCATTCAAGCTAAACGTTTAACTTACAAAGGTTTTGGTGATACTTGTCCGGTGGCGGATAATAAAAATGAAATGGGTAGGGCACAAAATAGGCGAACAGAAATACGAATTACCCAAATTTAAAATGTTAAAAACAGCAAAGATTTGGATAGGAAATGGATAAAATAAATATCTTTGTGAATTAAATAACAATAGATGATAAACGCGTTCAAAAAGAGCTTGCAAGATACTTTTTCCGCTTCGGAATTAAGCGCTTTACTTGCTTTAGAAGGAAAAGAAAAAGTACAGCTTTTCGACTATGCCGCAGAAGTTAAGAAAAAAGAAATCGGCAATAAGGTGTATTTCAGAGGCTTACTCGAATACTCCAACCAATGCAGTAAAGATTGCTTTTATTGTGGTATTAGAAAAAGCAATACAAGCATACAGCGTTATCAACTGAAAGATGAAGAAGTACTTAAAGCGGCAAAATATGCCTATGAAAATGACTTTGCTTCATTGGTAATTCAATCGGGCGAACGCAGCGATCGCAAATTTGTCGATCAGATCGAAAATATCCTTAAAGAAATTAAAAAAATAGGTGATGGTAAACTCGGTATAACATTATCGTGCGGCGAACAAAGCAAAGAAACCTATCAACGCTGGTATGCTGCCGGAGCACATCGCTATTTGCTCAGAATCGAAGCCAGCAATGAAAAACTCTATCACCAAATCCATCCTCAAAACAATAAACATAGCTTTAGTAAACGAATACAAGCTATCCATCACTTAAAAGAAATTGGGTTTCAAACCGGAACAGGTGTTATGATTGGTTTACCATTTCAAACTTTGGATGATTTAGCCCAAGATTTGCTGTTTTTTAAAGCCATGGATATAGACATGGTAGGTATGGGACCTTATATCGAACACCAAGAAACTCCTCTTTATCAACACAATAGTCAATTACCCCCACTAAAAGAGCGCCTTGAATTGAGTTTAAAAATGGTGGCCCTATTACGCATCCTAATGCCTAAAATTAATATCGCCGCAACAACGGCCATGCAAACTATCGATTCCCAAGGAAGAGAAAAAGCCATTGCCATTGGTGCTAACGTGATTATGCCCAATCTAACACCCTTAAAATACCGCGACGATTATTTATTGTACAACAACAAAATTGGGTTAGACGAAACTTTTGATGCGCAAAAGAAAGAATTGGAAGCCCATATTCAACAAATTGAACATACGATTGGTTATGGAGAATGGGGAGATTCGCTTCATTTTAAAGCCAAAAAAAGAAGCTAAATTAAGGGTGATGTTAAACGAGATACAGACTCTTTGAGCTTATCCAACAGCGATCTTTTTCTCCATTGCGCTTGATGTATTCGTCGGCATTGCTGTTTATCCTTTTTAAATTGTTGTCGTAATTCCTGATTCACTTCGCGGTTATAAATGAGTGCGCTTATTTCAAAATTATGATAGAAAGAACGGTAATCAAAATTGGCCGAGCCAACAACCGACAAATGATCGTCAATGACCATAATCTTTGCGTGAACAAAGCCCGTTTCGTAAAAATAGACATGGATATTTGCACTCAAGAGATCCGAAATATAAGAGCGGGAGCTGTATTGAACCAAGCGGCTATCGATTCTTCCGGGAAGAATAATACGAACATCAACGCCACTGGCAGCAGCTGTTTTAAGCGCCATTAAAATACTCTCATTAGGAACAAAATAAGGGGTGGTTATGCAAATGCTTTTTTTGGCAGAACATATCGCCGTAAAATAAGCATTCAAAATATTTTGCGTTGAAGATTCCGGTCCACTATTGGCAATCTGAATGTAGGTATCTCCTGTAAAATGAATACTCGGGAAATATTTAGCCGGTGCTTTCTCAAATTTATTGGTAACAAAATAGCGATCGACTAAAAAAACAGCTTCCAACATCTTTACAGCATCGCCATAAATTCGAATATGCGTATCGCGCCAAAAACCGAGCTCGCCATCGCCATAAATATACTTATCGGCTATATTAATCCCGCCCGTATAACCGATAACACCATCGATAACCAGAATTTTTCTATGGTTGCGATAGTTTATCTTACTCGTCAACCGAGGAAACCGAACAGGGCGAAAAACATGCACCTCCGCTCCTGCTTTTCGCAAGGTTTCTATGTATTCGTTGGATAGCGTTCTACTTCCAATTCCATCAACCATAAAACTGATTTCAACTCCGTTTTTTAAGCGATCGAGTAAAATTTGCTGAATGCGATTGGCCACTTCCCCATCCTCAAATAAATAATACTGAATATGAATAAAGGATTCCGCTTTTTCTAAATCCAGATAAAGCTGCCGATAAACATCCGTACCTTTATGATAAATTTCTACACTATTATTCACCGATAAAAAGGACGAATTTTCCTTCAACAATAAGCGAATCAGTTTTAGATTATCCAAAACCTGCCTATCCTTAATATCATCTACATCTTGAAGTGCTTTTAATTGCGATTCGCTAACCTGCCTAATTTTTACCAATTCACGTATCTTCAAACGTTTAAATATCCATCGCTTACGTAAACGTTGACCAAAGAAAAAATAAAGCACCAATCCCAAATAGGGCAATAAGACCAAAACCAATACCCAACTCAATGTAGCTGAGGGATTTCTGTTCTGCAACATCGTACGTAGCACAATAAATATGGCTACAATATAGATAAGTACAAGCACGGAAATGGATACCCACTTCCATGCCAACGTATCCACGAATAGAAGCTGAACTTGCGACATAAACGTTATTTATTGTTCTATTTCCACCTTGCTTTTTTCGATAAGTAAATCGATATAATCTATAATCAGCGTCTTTTGTTCATCAGATAATTTCGCCTCCGGATGCAATAAAGTATAGCCGGCTAGAGGCATAGCATTGTTTGTGATTTCTTTTTTGATATGTTTCAAAATTCCGGGATGATCTTCCGAATCGTAAATCGTCCAATTCGAAAAATTCAAATGTTCCCTTCCTTCTACGACGTGATTCCCAACAATTAGAGATACAGGTGCAACATAAGAATACAACGGCCATACTGTTTCGTTCGAATGACAATCGTAACAAGCAGATTTAAACAAATGCTGTATTTGCTCGGGTGCTTGTGTCGCTACTAAAAAATCGTGATCCGCTTCGACCTTGGGATTTTCCCTATCGACGGGAACAAACTGAATAGCGACGAGAACGATTAGAATTGTCCATAAAGTAATTTTTAATTTTTTATTCATGATATTTAATTTTGATATGAGCTAAGATAGGTAAAAATTAGGTTTATACACGAAAGCTTTAGAAAGAATTAACAACAATTCCCACAAATTCAACTAATTTTGCAGCGCTTAAAGCAAAACGATTATGAAAACAAAATTGAAAAATAAATCAATCAATATAATAACCATGGGATGCAGTAAAAATCTTGTCGATTCGGAGCATCTGATGGGTCAACTCAAAGCAAATGATTTAAGAGTAGTCCACGAAAACGAGGACATAAAAAACGACATCGTAATTATCAATACTTGTGGTTTTATCAATGATGCCAAAGAAGAATCGATAGATATGATTTTGGATGCCGTTGAGGCAAAAAAGGCAGGCGAAATAGAAAAAGTTTATGTGATGGGCTGTCTTTCTGAGCGATACAAAAAAGAGCTGCCCAATGAAATTAATGGTGTAGATGGGTTTTATGGCGCTTCGGATTTACAAAAAATCGTACATGATTTAGGTGCGGATTATAAATACGAATTGCTTGGCGAGCGAATATTAACAACACCTTCGCACTACGCCTATCTTAAAATCTCCGAAGGATGCGACCGAAAATGCTCATTTTGCGCCATTCCTCTCATCCGAGGCAAACATGTTTCCGTACCCAAAGAAGAACTGCTCCTCGAAGCCAAAAAACTAGCTGAAAAAGGGGTTAAAGAGCTGATTTTGATAGCCCAAGATTTGATTTGGTACGGAATCGATCTCTATAAAAAACAAGCCCTAGCGGATTTAATTCAAGAACTAGCTAAAATAGAAGGTATTGAATGGATTCGTTTGCATTATACTTTCCCCACAAATTTCCCGCAAGAAGTGTTGGATATTATCCGCGAAGAGCCTAAAGTTGCCAATTATATTGATATTCCTTTACAACACATTAGCGATCGCATTTTACGCTCGATGAAACGTGGTCATACCGGAAAAGGTACACGCGAATTGGTCCAGGCTATGCGCGATAAAGTGCCTGATGTCGCCATTCGTACAACGTTTATAGTGGGTTATCCTGGCGAAACCGAAGAAGAATTTCAAGAATTGTTGGATTTTATTAGAGAAACCCGATTCGAGCGTTTAGGTGTATTTACGTATTCGCCCGAAGAAGACACCTCTGCTTTTAAGCTCGAGGATGATATACCCGATGAAACTAAACAAGAGCGCAAAGAACGCTTAATGGAACTTCAGGCCGAAATTTCGAGCGAAATCAATCAGAAACGGATTGGTTCAGGAAACAAAGTAATTATCGATCGTTACGAAGCCCCTTATTTTGTTGGAAGAACCCAATACGATTCACCGGAAGTCGACAATGAAGTTTTGATAGAAGGCAAAGCCGACGAATTGAAAATCGGAGAATTTTATCAAGTTAAAATTACAGAAGCCGATAGTTTCGATTTATATGGCAAACGAATCTAAATGGTAAAGGATGTCAAGAAACTATCTAAATTTTTTTAAAATAATGTCTACTCTAAAAATTTTGGTGCCTTTTTAGTGTATCAGTGCTTTTTGCCAAAGGCATCCCATTGGGGGTGGCGAAAAAAAATAAGTCACTAAAACACCAATTCACGAAATTTCACAAAAAACAAAATAAAAAACATTGAAAACGAAATATTTATTTTGAGATATATCCGAAGTTTTTCAAATTTAAAATTGAAACAAAAGATATTATTAATCAAAACAGGTTTAAGAGAAGTTTCTTTTAACATACCATATATATTTTGTAAATTTGCAGAAAAATAATCCTAATTTAGAATCAATATGAATTACGATATACTCGTATTAGGCAGTGGACCAGGCGGTTACGTTGCTGCCATCCGCGCCTCCCAATTGGGTAAAAAAGTAGCCGTTATTGAAAGAGCAGAATTGGGTGGAATTTGCCTAAACTGGGGCTGCATTCCAACCAAAGCTTTATTAAAAAGTGCACAAGTCTATAATTATGCCTCGCATGCCGGCGATTACGGTGTAAATATAGCCGGAAAAATTGAAGCCGATTTCGAAGCTATTGTCAAACGGAGTCGTGGTGTTGCCGCGGGCATGAGCAATGGTATTCAGTTTTTATTTAAGAAAAACAAAGTCGATTTAATTCAAGGTTTTGGTAAAGTAAAACCCGGAAAAAAAGTTGAAGTTACCAACGCTGAAGGAAAAACAAAAGAATATTCAGCCGATCATATTATCCTCGCCACTGGAGCTCGCTCACGCGAATTGCCTAATTTACCTATCGATGGTAAAAAAATCATTGGTTACCGCCAAGCGATGACGCTCGAAAAACAGCCCGAGTCAATGGTTGTAGTTGGTTCAGGAGCTATCGGATCTGAGTTTGCTTATTTCTACAACAGTTTGGGAACCAAAGTAACTTTGGTAGAGTTTCTAGATAATATTGTTCCGCTGGAAGATGAAGAAGTATCCAAACAATTGGGTAGAAGCTTTAAAAAAGCAGGAATGAAAGTAATGGTTTCCAGCGAAGTAACCAATGTAGATACAAAAGGTAAAAAATGCCAAGTAACGATTAAAACCAAAAAAGGCGAAGAAAAAGTGGAAGCCGATGTGGTTTTGTCTGCCGTTGGAATTGCCACAAATATCGAAGGCATTGGCTTGGAAGAAACAGGCATAAATACAGAGAGAGGAAAAGTACTTGTGGATGAATATTTCCGCACCAATGTTGAAGGCTATTATGCCATTGGCGATATTGTTCCCGGACCTGCACTTGCACATACCGCTTCACACGAAGGAATTATTTGTGTAGAAAAAATTGCCGGACATCATCCAACACCAATGAATTACAATAACAATCCGGGTTGTACTTATACCAATCCTGAGGTTGCAAGCGTTGGTTATACCGAAAAAGCAGCTAAAGAAGCAGGTTATGAAATCAAAGTCGGAAAATTTCCGTTTAGCGCTTCAGGAAAAGCAAGTGCCGGCGGAAATAAAGAAGGTTTTGTAAAAGTAATATTCGATGCCAAATATGGCGAATGGCTTGGTTGTCATATGATTGGAGACAATGTAACAGAAATGATTGCCGAAGCTGTAGTGGCCAGAAAACTGGAAACGACGGGCCGCGAGATTATCGAAGCCGTACATCCGCATCCCACCATGTCGGAAGCCATTATGGAAGCCGTTGCGGCTGCATACGATGAAGTGATTCATATTTAATGAATTATAAAAGTGATACGATGATAATAAAGGTGATACGATGACTTGAAGTCATTGTATCACTATTAAAAAAAAATGTGCTACGACATAAAAGTTCTACACGAAACTGCGCTGAAGCGCGCCCGTCGAAAAAACGACCCGGAACTGATATCGATCATTGAAAAGGAACTTGAAGGGTTTGATAAGCTAAATTTTCATCATGTTTCCGGTTATTCACATCCCAAATTACCAATCTATACTTCGCTAAATCCAAACCAACCAAAACTAGTCGATTGGGGACTGATTCCTTTTTGGATTAAGGACGAGCAATCAGCAAAAAAAATACAAAACAGTACCTTAAATGCACGAGCCGAGTCGCTGCACGAAAAACCTGCTTTTAGAAAAGCAGCTAAAAATCAACATTGCCTGATTTTCGTAGATGGATTTTATGAACACCATCATTTTCAAGGCAAAACGTTTCCTTTTTATATTCAATCCATCGAACCTAAACCTTTATGTCTGGCCGGAGTTTGGGACGAATGGGTAAATCCAGAAACAGGTGAAATTTACAAAGGCTTTTCTATTGTTACCACAAAAGGAAATGCGCTTCTAAAAAAGATTCACAATAATCCGAAATTGGCCGAAGCACGTATGCCTTTGGTTTTAGATGAAGCTGAAGAAGAAATGTGGCTGACAACTGATTTTGATAAAAATAATTTGGAATATCTACTTAAGAAACAAGCGCCAATCCATATCAAAGCACATACGGTCAGAAAGTTGCGAGGCAAAACGGCTTTAGGTAACGTAAAAGAAGTGAGCGATGAATATGAATATCCCGAATTATCCTCCTCCCCTGAATTTGAGTTTTGATCTTTAAAAAGAATTTATTTAAAAAGAA
>JBFHQD010000043.1:0-17682 GCA_041592395.1 Bacteroidales bacterium
AATCCGCCTCAATAAATTTTTGGCGCATTCGGGTGTATGTTCTCGTCGCGAAGCAGATAAGCTAATAAGCACGGGTTTGGTTAAAGTAAATGGAGAAATAGTAAGTGAATTGGGTTATAAAGTGCAGGCAAGCGATCGCATTGAGTATAAAGATAAAGTCTTACAAAGAGAGCGCCTGGTTTATGTACTTTTAAATAAACCCAAGGGATTTATAACTTCAATCGACGATCCTTTTGAAAGAAAAACAGTGATGTCTTTGGTGGAAAATGCCGTACAAGAACGGATTTATCCTGTAGGACGTTTGGATATGAATACAACGGGATTGCTTCTTTTTACAAACGATGGGGAAATTGCTAAGAAAATGACGCATCCCAGCCATAACATTAAAAAGATTTACCATGTTTTTCTAGATAAACCCTTAACTAAAAACCATTTCAACGAAATAATGGAAGGTTTTGAATTGGAAGATGGATCTATAAAACCGGATGCTTTGGCCTATGTCGAAAATACGGAAAGCCGTAAAGAAATAGGCATTGAAATACATTCAGGGCGCAACAGAATTGTCCGTCGCATTTTTGAGCATTTTGATTATAAGGTTGTTAAACTCGATCGCGTTAAATTGGGCGGCCTTACAAAAAAGGATTTGCCTCGAGGCAAATGGCGTTATCTGCTACCCGCTGAAGTTAATATGCTAAAAATGCTTTCCTAATAACTATTCCTTTCTGATATTAATGCCTTGGCGTTACTAGGTAGTTGTACTCCTTTGTGGTAAAACCTTTTTAAAAATTACAGTAATAAATTACAAAATATTGGATTGCAAAGAGCTATCTCGCGCTTGATGATGATTTGAACTCTTAAAAAAAGCTTAATGAACGGTTAAAGCACTTAACAAATTTTAACGACGCTTATTTTCGGAAGTCCGCTTAGCAGGCTATCTTTGCGCATAAATTTTTAAATTATGATGCAAACAGATATTCGTGAGTTGAATGAACGAATCCGATTAGAGAGTTCATTTATCGAGTTACTTACTAAGGAAATGGATAAAGTGATCGTCGGTCAAAAACATATGACTGAGAGTTTGTTAATCGGGCTATTATCCAATGGACATATTCTATTGGAAGGAGTTCCGGGTTTGGCAAAAACATTGGCAATCACTAGTTTGTCTAAAGCTATTGATTCCAAGTTTAGTCGTATCCAATTTACTCCGGACTTATTGCCTGCCGATCTTATAGGAACACTGATTTATTCTCAAAAGAACGAAGATTTTCAAATTAAAAAAGGACCTGTCTTTGCCAATTTTGTTTTGGCAGATGAGATAAACCGTTCGCCTGCCAAAGTGCAAAGTGCACTTCTGGAATCGATGCAAGAACGACAAGTTACCATTGGTGATGAAACATTTAAATTGCCCGATCCGTTCTTGGTTATGGCAACTCAAAACCCGATAGAGCAAGAAGGAACTTATCCTTTGCCTGAAGCGCAAGTCGACCGTTTTATGTTAAAAGTGGTGATTAGCTATCCAAAACAAGAAGAAGAAATCCTTATTTTACGTCAAAATATCAACAATACATTTGCTGTTATTGATGCCGTTGTAAAGCCTGAAGATATTATTCGTGCGCGCGATGTGGTTCGCGAGGTGTATATGGACGAAAAAATAGAGAAATACATTACCGATATTGTTTTTGCTTCGCGATATCCTGAAAAATACAACCTCAAGAAGTTGCAAGGGTTTATTGCTTTTGGTGGATCGCCACGTGCTAGTATTAGCTTGGCAATGGCAGCCAAAGCCTATGCTTTTATTAAAAGAAGAGGTTATGTGATTCCGGAAGATATTCGGGCAGTTGCTCATGATGTCTTACGTCACCGCATTGGCCTGACCTATGAGGCGGAAGCTGAAAATATGAGCTCCGAAGATATCATTAACGATATCTTAAATACGGTTGAAGTTCCATAGATTATTGCTTTATGGATGAAGAGTAAAATGTATTTTTTGTGATTTTGAAAAAGAATCACTTCATTAAGTAAGCCTATTGTGACTGCAAAAGAGATATTCAAGAAAGTTAGGAAGATTGAGATAAAAACACGTGGTTTGTCGCGACAAGTATTTTCGGGGCAATATCATTCTGTTTTTAAAGGTCGGGGAATGGCATTTAGCGAAGTTCGCGAATATCAGTATGGAGATGATGTTCGTGCAATTGATTGGAATGTTACGGCTCGCTTCAATAAGCCCTATATCAAAATATTTGAAGAAGAGCGTGAGCTTACGGTTATGCTTTTGATAGACATAAGCGGATCGAATAATTTTGGCACCAAGGCTAGTTTTAAACTCGATGTGATTACAGAAATCGCTGCTGTTTTGGCTTTTTCTGCCATTCAAAACAACGATAAAGTGGGCGTTATCTTTTTTAGTGATAAAATTGAAAAATTTATTCCTCCTAAAAAAGGCAGCTCGCATATTTTGCGAATTATTCGTGAGTTGGTCGATTTTAAAGCCGACAATACAGGAACCAATATCGGCGAAGCCTTGAAATATTTAACCAATGCCATAAAAAAACGCTGTACGGCCTTTTTGATTTCGGATTTTATGTGTGATCAGTATTCTGATGCATTAAAAATCGCATCGAATAAGCACGATTTGATGGCTATTCGAGTGAGTGATGAGCGAGAATCAGCGCTTCCAAATGTAGGGATGGTTCAATTAAAAGATGCCGAAACCGGCGAAATAATATGGGTAGATACGTCGAGCAAGGAAGTGCGCAATCATTTTGCTAAAAAATCGGAGTATTTTGTTCGTAAAATGCAAGATACAGTAAAGAAAAGCGGTGTCGATTACGCCGAGATTTCAACCGGAGAAGATTATGTGATTCCATTGATGAAAATGTTTAAGAAAAGGGAGGGAAGGTATTAATGAAAAAGATCGTATTTTTCCTGTTCATCAGTATTTTTAGTCTGACAGCTTTCGGACAAGAAGTGAAAGTAAGCATCGATACCAATGCCATTTTAATCGGACAACAAGTTAAGGTGGCTATCGATTATCAATTGCCTAAAGATAAGCAAGGTTATTTCCCCATTTTACCCGATTCATTGGGGCCAAATTTGGAAATAATAGAACGCTCTAAAATCGATACCAGTTTCTTAAATGGAAACACGCGTTTTTATCAGCAATTGAAAATAACGGCTTTTGATAGCGGATATTTCGTTTTGCCTGCTTTTGCGTTTGCTTATAAGAGTAAAGACGATTCGGTAATTCAGCGCATTGTTTCAGATCCACATTTGATTAGTGTTTTTACTGTAGATGCAGATACTACTCAACCCATAAAACCTTTAGTTGGACCAATTCCTGAGCCTTATACTTTGATGGAATTCTTGCCATGGATTATTTTTATTATGGCTGCGGGGGCATTGATATTTACGCTCTTTTATTTTTATCGAAAAAGGAAGAAAAAGCCTTTGTTTAAGAAAGAAGAGCCCAAAATTCCGGCTCACGAAAGAGCGCTCGATAATTTGGCGCGCTTACGATTAAAAAAACTTTGGCAAGCAGGTAAAGTGAAAGAATATTACTCTGAACTTACCGATATTTTAAGAATATATATCGAAGAACGCTATCAGCTTATCGCTTTGGAAATGACCACTACAGAAATTATGGTCGGATTGAAAGCACATCCAATCAATAGCGAGGTGATGCATAAACTAAAAGGGAGTTTAGAGCTGGCCGATTTGGTAAAATTTGCAAAAGCAAAACCTACCGCATTAGAAAACGATACTTGTTTAAATATGGCTGTTGATTTTGTAAACGAAACCAAAGCAATAGCCAATGCAACAGCTAAAGAAGAGGAGGTTGGTGATGTGGAATAATATCGATTTTGTAAATCCTCGGTTTTTTTATTTATTGCTGCTAATTCCAGTGTTTATCAGTTGGTACTGGTTTAAACACAAACAAAACTACGCGCAACTGAATTATTCGGGATTGAGTAGGTTTAAGGGCGCTCCAAAAACATTCAGACAGCGTTTAATACACGCTCCTTTTATCCTTAAAATGATTATCTTATCTTTACTTATTGTGGCATTAACAAGACCGCAAAGTACGGCTAAACAGAAAAATGTTTCGGTAAAAGGGATAGATATAGTAATGGCACTCGATGTTTCGGGAAGTATGCTGGCGCAAGATTTAAAACCCGATCGCCTGGAAGCTTCTAAAAGAGTTGCTATCGACTTTATTAAAGGTCGGCCTAACGATCGCATCGGATTGGTTATTTTTTCAGGCGAAGCCTTTACACAATGTCCGTTAACGACAGATCATCAGGTTTTAAACTCGCTTTTTGCCGATGTAAAAAGTGGTATGATAGAAGACGGAACAGCCATAGGCGATGGTTTGGCAACAGCTTTGGCTCGATTAAAAGACAGTCAGGCCATTAGCAAAGTCATTATTTTACTTACCGACGGAATCAGCAATATGGGTTCGCTCGATGCTTCTTCAGCAGCCGAAATTGCTAAGATGTATGGTATTCGTGTGTATACCATTGGCGTTGGAACTGTGGGTACAGCGCCATATCCGGTTCAAACACCTTTTGGTATTGAATTAAGACCGATGGAAGTAAAAATAGACGAACCTTTGTTGAAACAAATTGCCGAAACTACCGATGGTAAATATTTTAGAGCAACAAGCAATAAAAAGCTTCAGGAAATTTATGCTCAGATTGATGAGTTAGAAAAATCTAAGATTGATGTGACTGTTTTTAGTCAGAAAACAGAAGAATTTAAGCCCTATGCTTTGGCGGCTTTATTTTTCTTTTTTGTTCTGATATTTTTGAAATATGTCTATTTAAAAACGATTCCTTAAAAGCGAGTACACAATGGAAATGTTTCGATTTGAAGAAATAAATTATTTATATGCGTTGATTTTGATTCCGGTGTTTTTCGTCATCTTCTGGATTATGATCTTGAGGAGAAAAAGGAACATCAGGCAATTAGGCGACGTGAAACTTGTTGAGGCGCTTATGCCCAATCGCTCCAACTTTAAACTTTGGGTGAAATTTACCTTACTTATATTGGCCTATTTCTTTTTGATAATAGGTTTGGCTAATCCTCAAATCGGGTCTAAACTCGAAGAGGTAGAACGCAAGGGCGTTGATTTGGTTATTGCTTTAGATGTATCAAACAGTATGTTAGCCGAAGATATTAAGCCCAATCGTTTGGAAAGAGCAAAGCGGGCCATTTCGCAATTGATCGATAAATTGCAAGGCGACAGAATAGGGATAGTGGTTTTTGCCGGTAAAGCCTATATGCAATTGCCAATTACTTCGGATTATAGTGCGGCAAAATTATTTCTTTCGACTATCGACACGGAAGTTGTGCCTACACAAGGAACCAGCATCGGTCAAGCTATCGATTTGTCGCTAACTGCTTTTAGCGATAATAAACACGAGAAAGCCATCGTTATTATTACGGACGGTGAAGATCATGATGATGATCCTATTGCTGCAACAGAAGAAGCTGTTTCGCAAGGAATTAAAGTGTATACCATTGGTATTGGTTTGCCCGAAGGAGCTCCAATTCCGGAGTTTAGAAACGGCCAACAAATGGGTTATAAAAAAGATTTATCGGGGAAAACGGTGATAACCAAATTGGACGAAATTACGCTTCAAAAAGTGGCCGCCGCCGGAAATGGAATCTATGTAAGGGCCAATAATACATCGGCCGGATTAAATCAGGTTTTTCAGGAAATAAGTAAAATGGAGAAACAACGATACGAAACAAAAATGTTTTCAGATTATGAAGATCGTTTCCAATATTTTTTGGGTTTGGCGTTGTTTTTGTTTGTTTTAGAGCTGCTTATTTTCGAGCGAAAAAGCAAGTTTGCCGGTAAAATTAATTTGTTTGAAAAATAAAGAAAATGAATAAGAATATACTGTTAATCGTCTTTGCGTTTTCTTTTGTCTTTGCTCATGCGCAGAGCGATAAAACCTTGGTGCGTCAAGGAAATAAATTGTATCAGAGTGATAATTATGCTGATGCGGAACTCAATTACAGAAAAGCCTTAGATAAGAATCCGAATTCCTTAAGTGGGACTTTTAATTTGGCCGATGCGATGTATGAGCAAGAGAATTATGAAAAATCGGCCGAAATATTTGCCAAAATCGGGCAGGCCGATTTAGCAAAAGATAAAAAAGGAATGGCTTATTATAATTTGGGCAATTCTTTTTTAAAGGCAAAACAATACGAGCAAAGCATAGAAGCGTTTAAAATGGCTCTACGTAATAATCCGGATGATGAAAATGCGCGCTATAATTTAGAATATGCTCGTAAAATGTTAAAGCAACAGCAAGATCAGCAGAAAAATCAGGATAAAAATAAAGATCAGGATAAACAGGACAAAAAAGACCAGCAAGACAAAAATAAGGATCAAAACAAAGATCAAGATCAAAAGAAAGACCAAGATCAGAATAAGGATCAACAGAAAGATCAGCAAGATAAAAAAGATCAGAATCAAGATCAAGATCAAAAGCAGGAAAATAAAGACAATCAGGGAAAACCTGAGCAGCAAATGAACGACCAGCAATCGAAGCAGATTTCGAAGAAAGATGCAGAACGTATGTTGGAAGCGCTCAAAAATAATGAGAAAAAAACATTAGAGAAATTGAAAAAAGGAAAGAAAGTAAATGCCAAAGTGGTGAAAAAGGAAAAAGATTGGTAGCTATTATTTTGATACCCTTAATATCCTTAGTTTTAATACTTTTGCAATTCGAAAAAATAAATAAAAATGAATCGACGGCTCTATATACTTATTCTATTTTTTATATCATTTAGCGCCTTTGTATCGGCTCAAGAAGTTGACTTTTCTGTTAAAGCGCCAAATCAAGTTGCTGCTGGACAGCGATTTAGCGTGACCTTTACGGCCAATGCCGATGTTGATGATTTTAGTGCACCCACTTTTGATGGGTTTCAAATGTTGAGTGGTCCCAATCGCTCGCAAAGCTCCAGCATATCTTTTATCAACGGAAAGGTTTCTCAAAATGTTTCGGTTTCTTACAGTTTTATACTTTACGCCAAAGCCAAGGGAAGCTATACGATTGATCCGGCTACTTGTGTGGTTGATGGTAAGAAATATAAGAGTAGAGCTGTTTCCATTGAGGTAGATGGCGAAAGTGCGTCGGCACAAGCTGTAACAGGAGGGGCAAGTGCTACGGAATCGCCCGATTTGGTTAAAGTGGATGATGATCAGCTTTTTATCGATGTCTTTATCGATAAGAAAAAAGTATATCAGGGAGAGCAGATTTTGCTGACACATAAAATCTTTACTTTGGTTCCTGTTTCTAACCTATCGGTTGATAAACTTTCGTCGTATCCCGGATTTTGGTCGATCAATTTGTTGGATAATAACCAACAATTAAATCAATACAATCAAACGGTTAATGGAAAGGATTATATTGTTGCGGATTTAAAACGCGAAGCGCTGTTTGCGCAAAAAACAGGAACACTGGAAATACCACCCATGGAATTGAGTTGTGTGGCTAAAATTCCGACGAACAAAAAAAGAGGCGCTTCTAACGATCCTTTTTTTGATAGCTTTTTCAACGATCCTTTTTTCAATAATGCTTACCGTAGTATCGAAAAGAAATTATTTACAAAAACACTTTCTGTAGAGGTTTTACCTTTGCCAACACAAGGCAAACCCGAAAATTTTAGTGGAGCTGTTGGCGATTTTAGCATCAGTTCCAATATCGATCAAAAACAAGTTAAAACCAACGAAGCCGTAACCGTAAAATATACGGTTAGAGGGGATGGGAATATTGATTTAATTCCGGATTTAGCGGTTCTTTTTCCGGCCGATTTTGAGGTATATGATCCTAAAGTATCGACCAATACAAGCAAGAGCAATTCGGGTGTTTCGGGGTATAAGATTTATGAATATACCTTAATACCACGAAGCGCCGGAACATATGATATCCCTTCGGTTCAGTTTAATTACTTTAATCCGAAAACAAAACGCTACGAGAAAAAATCAACCGATGCCTATCAAATTCAGGTTGAAAAAGGCGATTTGGCAACAAGTTCGAATATGACTTTTGCCGGTGATAGCAAAGAGGATATTCGTTATTTAGGTCAAGATATTCGTTATTTAGTGGCCTATCCTTATAAGTTGCAATTGATTGGAAGTTCATTCTTTGGCTCTTTATTGTTTTATATTTTATTGTTTCTACCAATCGTACTCGTTGTATTGATTGTCATCATCTGGAGAAAAGAAATTAAGAAACGAAGCAACGAAGGCTTGATGAAAAATAAGCAAGCCACAAAACTCGCTAAAAAACGCTTGAAAAAAGCAAACGATTTTCTGAAAGCGGGGAATGATCAAGAATTTTATGTAGAACTATCGCAAGCCCTTTGGGGATATATAGCCGACAAATTTAATATTCCATTATCCGTTTTGTCTATTGATACGGTAAACGATTATTTGAGCGAGAAAAAAGTGAAACCGGATTTGATTCAAGAGTTTACCAATACGCTCAACGATTGCGAATATGCACGATTTGCGCCCGGCGATAAAGATGTAGCTATGGAAAAAGTGTATAAAGAAGGTTTGCAGATAATAAGTAAAATTGAAAGTCAATTAAAATAAGGAAAACGATGAAAAAATTTGCTTGGGGAATACTAGTCGTTTTAGTTCAATTGCCGGTTTGGCTTTTCGGACAAAATTATGAAAGCAATATTCGTCTTGCCGAGCGTTATTATGCAGATGCAAACTACGATTCGGCGGCGATGGCTTATCAAAAAGTATTGGATGAAGGCTATCATTCGGCCGAACTTTATTATAATTTAGGGAATAGTTTTTACAAGCAAAACCAAATTCCATCGGCTATTTTGTATTACGAAAAAGCGTTGAAATTAGATCCGGGCAATGATAATATCTTGTTTAATTTAAAACTGGCTAACAGTCGCATTCAAGATAAAATTGAAGATTTACCTCTTATTTTCTTTGTTCGCTGGTATATAGGTTTGTACACGATGTTTTCGGTAGATAATTGGGCCAAAATAGCACTGGTTTTGTTTTCATTGTTTGCTTTGTTTAGTCTGTTTTATTTTTTGGGCAAATCGGTTTTAGTGCGTAAAACAGGTTTTTATTTGGGCTTTGTTTTTCTGATTTTATCGGCTTCAAGTTTGTTTTTAACCTATAAAAAGCATCACAGTCAAATAGAACAAAATCAGGCCATTTTATTTGCCCCCGCTGTAACGGTAAAAAGCTCGCCCAATGTAAATGGCGTCGATCTCTTTGTTATTCACGAAGGAGCAAAACTCCAAGTCATTGATAAAGTTGGCCAATGGTGCGAAATAAAAATTGCTAACGGAAGTATTGGTTGGATTGAAATGAAAACGATTCGATTCATCTAATTTCTTAAAAAAACCTTTGGCTTTACACGAATTTCGCACTTCTTTCGTTTATTAACAATAGGATGTTATTAGAATTGAATGCGTCAAAATAAGAACGTCTTTTATTGTTGGTAATTTAGCAAATCATCTAATTTTATGGATTATGCGAGAAGGAAAATCTTTCTTTTTATTCGTCTTACTCTTTGTTTTTTTTAATTCGCAAACGCTGGTTTGGTCTCAATCTTCTGTATTGAATGTCGATTTCAACAACGATTTTCAACGGGCTGTAGAATTGTATGAAAACAATCAGTTTTTGGCGGCACAGCAAATTTTAGAAAAGTTAAAATCGGCGGATGACTTATCGGAAGGATTAAAACAAGATGTCGAGTTTTATGGCGTGCTATCATCGATAAAATTAGAAAATAAAGATGCCTTTTATCAGGCCGAAGAATTTAAGAAAAAGCACAGTGTTTACACGCACATGAAGAAGCTCGATCTTTTAATTGCAGATTATCATTTTGAGCATAACCAATTTAAAGAAGCTATTCCTGTTTACGAATCGATAAAAGTGGTCAGTTTAAATCAAGCAGATAAGGATAAATACAATTTCCGTTTGGGCTATAGCTATTATATTACAGAGGCTTTTGATAAAGCCAATACTTGCTTGTATAAAGTAAAAGACAGAAACTCGATATACGCAGCTCCGGCAGCCTATTATTACGGTCATATTGCCTATCAAAACAAGCATTTTACAACGGCGCTAAAAGCGTTTAAGCAGATCGAGAACACGGCACAGTTTAAAGATATTGTTCCTTATTATTTTATTCAGATTGCATATGAGCAAAACGATTATAAACAAGTAATTCAGGATGCTCCCGAGTTTTTTAAATCAGTCAGCGAAAAAAGAAAACCTGAAATTGCACAAGTTTTAGGGATATCGTATTTTAAATTGGAAGCGTATGCTCAAGCCATTCCGTATTTAGAATTTTATCGCGATGCTGTTGGGAGTGCTTTTACACGTGATTCTTATTATCAATTGGCTTTTGCTTATTTGAAAAATGAGGAATTTGCTAAAGCCCTTAGCACCTTTGAAAAGGTGGAGAGTAGGCAGGATGAATTAAGTCAGAATACGCTTTACAATATTGCTGCATGTTACTTGGCTCTGGGACAAAAGCAATTTGCCGGTGAAGCCTTTTATCAGGCTTATCAGCTCAATTTGAATAGACGACTGAGTGAAGATGCCATGTTTAATTTTGCAAAGATTTCATACGAATTGGCTAACGATCCTTACAATAAAGCCATTAAAGCTTTATTGGATTTTATGACAAATTACCCAAACTCTGAACGTATTGTCGAAGCCAACGAATACTTGGTTAATCTATTCCTTTCGGCAAAAAATTACAAAGGCGCTTTAGAAGAAATAGAGCGGATTCCACAGAAGAATCATCAGCTTTTGGCGGCTTATCAATTGATTACTTTTAATCGCGCCATAGAATTGTATCGCGAGCAGAATTACGAACAAGCGCTGGTGCTTTTTGATAAATCAGCCCAATACAATTACGATAGAAATACGCGTATAAAAGCAAAATACTGGTTGGCCGAAAGCCATTATCAATTAAAAAATTATGGCTCGGCAGCTCAAATATTCGAAGAGATTCATCGTTTGAATTCTTTTAATTCATTTTTGGATAAACAGCCTATTGCCTATAATTTGGGTTATGCTTTTTATCAACTCGATAATTTCGAAAAAGCGAAAACCTATTTTAATCAGTATATTCAAAATGCCCAAGCTAACGATCCCCGTTATTTAGATGCCTATTTAAGATTGGCGGATATTTATTTTATTTCCAAAGACTTTAATCGGGCCATTAGCTATTACGAAAAGGCAGAAAAAATAAGCACAACCTATTTGGCTTATGCCGTTTATCAAAAAGCGGAAGCCTATGGCGGAAATGGAGATTTGGAATCGAAAATAGCAGTGTTGCAATCGCTTACGAGCAAAAAAATTGATTATGATTTGAGCGATGATGCTTTTTATGAGTTGGCAAACACCCATTTATTGCTAGGAAAAGATCGGGATGCCATTCGCGAATTTCAAGCCCTTATCATTCGTTTTCCTAACAGTCCCTTTGTTCGAATAGCCTTATTAAAAATGGGATTGGCCAATTATAATCTCGATAATAGGAGTGAGGCCTTGCAAAACTTAAAAAGGGTTGTGGCGCAATTTCCGGGAACACAAGAATCGAAAGAAGCTTTAGTGAGTATCCGAAACATCTATGTAGAGTCGAATACGGCGGAGGAATTTTTTGCCTATATAAACAGTTTGCCAAATGCGCGCATACGGAGTTCAGAGCAAGATACGATTACCTATAGAGCAGCAGAAAATGTGTATATGAAAGGCGACTGCGAATCGGCAAAGGAAGGATTTTCGAAATATATCCGGAATTTCCCTCAAGGAACGTTTAGTATCAATGCCCATTATTATAGAGGAGAATGTTATTTAAAATCCGGTTTGATTGATCAAGCAGCCGAAGATTTTCAATTTGTTAATGCGCATAAACACAGTTTGTTTTATGAAACAGCACTCTTAAAATTAGCTTCAATTTATAGCATTCAACAGCGGTTTAGCGAAGCATTAACAAAGTATGACGATTTATATATTTCGGCAACGGGCGAAAAGAACAAGATGATTGCACGTGTTGGTCAGTTGGATATTTACCATCAATTAAATAATTACGATTCAACAATCTGGGTGGCGCAGCAAATTCTACGTTCGCCAAATGCGGATGATCAAGCGTATAAACGTGCGCATATGTTTTTGGCCGATGCTGCATTTAAAACCAATCAAACGGCATTGGCTAAACGCGAATACCAAATTGTGGAAAAATTGCTAGGCGGAGCGGTTTCTGCCGAAGCAAAATACCATTTGGCTTTAATTCAATACATGCTTGGCGATTATAAAGATTCGGAAAAAATAATTTTTGAATTGATAAACGATTATGCATCTTACGATTTTTGGGTGGCGAAAGGATTTATTCTCTTGGCCGATATTTATGTAAAATATGGCAATACTTTCCAAGCCAAACATACTTTACAAAGTATTATCGATAATCAAACCGACGCCAAGCTGATTGAAATAGCAAAACAAAAAAAGAAAGTGATACTCGAATTGGAATTTTTAGATAGTTTGGAAAATAAAAAGCAGCAAATCAATGCGGATACCATTCGGTTAGAAAACAATTTAATTCAATAGCGGAGAAAACAATGAAACACCATCGGATTATTTTATATGTGGGAATTAGTATTTTGCTTATCATGGGCTTGCACGTAAAAGCTCAAACGGTTACCGAAGAACAAGTTACAGTAATCGCCCCTTACAATCCAACGGTTTCGAAAGCGCAAAAGATAAACGATATTCCGGCCATTGAAGAGCAACAAGTAAGCCGATTAAAACCACTCTATTCCATACATCCTCAATTGATGAACACGCCTTTCTCTGTGGAAGAATTAAAGGCGGCACCGTATCAAAGCATGGGCCCGTCGAGCAATAAACAAAATTATTTTGTAGCCGGAATGGGGTTGTATACTACGCCTTATGCGGAGCTTTTTCTGAATACCCAATTAAAAAGAAATTATGCAATTGGAATTCACAGCAGTTATTTGTCGAGCAAAGCAAGTGTAAGTGATTATGCCTATTCCGGATTTAGTGAGAATAACGTTGAAATATGGGCAAAAAAAACGGAGTCTTATTATAAATGGGGGATTGGCGCTTTTTATCAGCGAGATATGTTTCATTATTACGGGTTTAAACCAAATGATATTCCGGCGGGTACTTTTTCCACAATGCCCGATTTTAGAGCGGTTTCAGAGCAGATTTTTTCTGATGCAGGTTTCAAATTCAATTTTCAGAACACAATCAATTCTACTAGAGAAGGTTTGAGTTTAAAGGGCAGTTATCGCAATTTTTGGGATAACTATGCGAACAGAGAACATAGTGTAAATGTCGATGCGACTCTTAAAAAGCCGTTTCAGTTTTTGGGAATTCAAGAACAGTCAGCAAATGTAAACCTGAAATCGGAACTCGTTTTCACCAACTGGGAAAATGAAACACAAACTTCTAATACAAGTTTATTGGGTGCTTCGCCACAGGCAGCACAAGAATTTTTTCACGGAAAAACAGAATTGGCGCTAAATTATTCCATAGAAATGGATCGTGTAAAATTTAGGGCTGGGGCCTTGTTGGCCGTAGGTTTAGATTCAACATCAACTTTAAAAGTGTATCCCGATTTTTTGCTTGATTTAAATATAGTGCCCGAGTTCTTGGATTTATACGTGCGCTATAGCGGCGAATTGAAAAGTCCTTCGTACTATTCCCTAACACGCGAAAATCCCTATGTATCCGCATTTCTTCCTTTGGAATACAGTAGCTCTACCAATAAAATTAAAGCTGGGCTAAAAGCAAATATCGTGGATAAGGTGGCTATTATTTTATGGGGAAGTACTGAGCAAATCAGCAATGCTTCATTTTTTACAAGCGATACTAGTGGCGTATATACTAATCAGTTCAATTTGATTTATGATGATGTGGATTTAATTCAAGTTGGAGGTGAAGCAAAATTTAGTATGGAGCAAATTTCTATCGGTATGCAAGTGCTTTATCAACAATACACAACGACTGTAGAAGCTGAGGCTTGGTATAAACCCGACTGGAGTGTACAACTCGATGGAGCCTATTGGCTTTTTGATAATTTAAAATTAAGTGCAACATTAAAAACACAGTCGAAAGTGTGGGCAAAAGAAGGCTTGTTAAAACATGAACTCGACAATTGGGTACAATTGAATTTGGGTGCTGATTATCATTTTAATAAGAAATTAAGTGCGTTCGCACGATTGAATACGATCTTCTCGAAAAATAAGCAAATGTGGTATAATTATCCTGTAAATGAATTTGGTGCTATGTTCGGTGCAAGTTATCGCTTCTAGGTCGTAAAGGTCTTTATCAATCTCAACTTATGCGAATAGCGTTTTGTTTCATTATTGTAAATACCTTGATGATCTATACTATCGATTCGTACTTTTCCTGAAGCGTGAATAATTTTATTGTCGTCGAGCAAAATACCAACATGGGTAATTAGTTCATCGGCATTATCAAAAAAGAGTAAATCTCCCGGTTTGGCTTCAGATAAAAAGCTTAAGGTATGCCCTTGATTTGCTTGTTGGGCGGCATCGCGTTTTAATTTTATGCCTGCCATTTTGTAAACATTCTGAGTAAATCCCGAGCAATCGATCCCAAATGGCGTTTTCCCACCCCATAAATAGGGTGCGTTTAAATAGATTAAAGCCAGTTTTGGAATTTCTACAGATCTGTTAAATAAGAAAGCTTGCAGAGGAAAGTCAGCTTCGAAATTAGTGCTGCCAACATTAAATTTTGTATTGGTCGGAAAAGAACTCGCAGGTAACACGGTATATGTATCGAAATCCGTTTTTATCAATCCCATCTGATTGTTGGTAAACCGCAGCGGTTTTAGTTTATCTAAGTCAGCTAAATTCAGGGGCAATTGTTGTTTGCTGTCTATCCAACCTATATAATCGTCGTATGAATTTTGGATTTGAATCCATTCGGCTTCTTTTGCAAGCACTTTAAACACATCGCCAAAAAGCAATTGACTGGTCATTTGACTTAAATCCGAAGGCATTTCGCGTAGCGGAATAACGCTTAAATGACAAAATCCGTAGGCTAACATAATTTATCTTTTTCACAAATTTAACTAAAATTGTTGGTGTCGGTTTTATTTCCGAACTTTGATGCGTAAATAATTTAAAGAAATACCTTAAACGCTAAGCACCTTGAATTTACTTCGTAAAATTTTGTACTTTATTCGTTACCGCTATCATATCATTTATAGGGTACTGGTCACTTTGTTTGCGATGACGCTTATTGTGATAAGCCTGCCAAAAACAGTACGGTTTAATTATCATTATGTGCAAGGTTTGCCATGGGCTTATAATGAGCTTATTGCCCCATTCGACTTTGCGATTTTAAAAACGGATAAAGAATTAGCCGGCGAAAAAGAGCTTCTGCTAAATCAGTTGATCCCTTTTTATACGCTATCTGAATCGACTACAGACTCTATGCGCAAGGAATTAGGACGTGCTTTTCAGAAAAAATGGGAAGTCAAATACAACAATACCGAACCCCGTTTAAAAAGGAATACTTTAAGCGAAATTTATCGTTTGTTTGATGCCGTTACATCGCGAGGCATAGTGAGTGTTAAAGAAATCATTCAAGATAAACCTATGCTTAATATACTTCGAGGGAATAATGCCAATCGGATAGCACTAAGCGATTTGTTTACCTTGCAAACGGCGCAAAAATTTTATCAATTAGAAATTACGAAAGCCAACCGTATTGACAAGAAATTGGCTTTGGATATCCTTCAGGAATATCTTTTTATCAATTTAAAGTACGATGAGGCAATGACTTCAAAAGAAGAAGTTCAGCTTTTGAGTCAGCTTTCATTAACGCAAGGACTAGTTCAAAAAGGAGAGAGGATAATCGCTAAAGGCGAGTTGGTTTCGGCAGAAAATTTTCAAGTCTTGTATTCATTAGAAAATGAGTTTAATAAACAATTTGGAGGCTCTAATAAATTTAGAAGTCTTTTCTTAGGCCAAAGTTTGCTCGTCTTTTTATCGATAGGATTACTTGGGTTGTTTATTGGATATTTCGATCCCAAGATATTAAATGATAGCCGGCAGGTTATGCTTATTCTGAGCGCTATTCTGATTATAGTAATACCGCTAAGTATTTTAATCCAGGCGGCAAACGAATATATTTTATTATTCCCGTTTGCTCTTTTGCCTTTGTTGTTGCGTTCCTTTTTTGAGGAAAAGCTGACTTTAATGATTCACTTAATGACAGTGCTTATTATGTCGGCCTTTGTCCCCGATGGATTTCAATTTGTTTTTATTCAAATGATTGCCGGAATAGTTGCGGTAGTTGGAGTAAAGGATTTACATAAAAGAGGTCAAATATTTATAGCTTCATTATTGATTTTTGTAAGTTATCTGTTTGTCTATTTTATGCTTTTGTTGGTTATGGACGGAGGACTGGGTAAATTCAATATTTTTAATATTTACTTGTTTGCTATCAGTGCATTATTAACCCTATTCTCTTTTCCGCTTATCTATTTGTTCGAGAAAGTCTTTTCGCAATTGACCAATATTAGCTTGCTCGAATTATCGGATATGAATTCTACGCTTTTGCGTGAGTTGGCTCGTAAGGCACCGGGTACTTTTCAGCACAGTATTCAAGTGGGGAATATGGCAGAAGCTGTTATTCAAGAAATAGGAGGGAATCCGTTATTAGTTAGGGCAGGAGCCCTTTATCATGATATTGGTAAAATGTATAATCCCCGCTATTTTATCGAGAATCAGATTACGGGATTGAATCCGCACAACGAACTTAGTTATGAAGAAAGTGTGGCTCTGATAAAAGGGCATGTGGCTTTAGGTATTCAATTGGCCAAAAAGCATAACCTTCCGGATGCGATTATTGATTTTATTCGCACGCACCACGGCAATAGAAGGGTAGAATATTTTTACCGGAATGCAGTAAAAGATTTGGGCGAAAATGCAGTGTATGAAGAGGATTATACCTATAATGGACCGATTCCTTTTTCCAGAGAAACGGCAGTTCTTATGATGGCTGATTCGGTGGAAGCTGCTTCACGCAGTATCTCTAAACCTGATGAGGACAATATAAGTCAATTGGTCGATTCTATTTTGGAAAGTCAAATCAATGCGGATCAATTTATTAATTCGAACATTACTTTTAGAGATATCAATACCGCTAAGAAAATATTAAAGCGCTTTTTATTGAATATTTTTCATATCCGAATAGAATACCCCAAATAAAAGTTTGATAGGACTTGTTTTGGATTGGAGGTTTTGACCTTCTCTTGATATGTTTTATTCTGTTTAATTATAACAGAAAAGGGGATAGGGTCTTGACATGATTTAGGGATAGAAGGTATTTATACCTAGCCCACCGGTTTTAGCATTAATCCGCAATGAGCGGCTCCCACTAAATGTTATCTTCTACATAGTGTTACTGCTGTCAATTTCATTTTGCATTTTAGAATTCACTTTTCCTCTACGAAGCATTGGAATATTTAATTTTCAGTAATTTCGAGGCATAAAAAAAACCCCACTAAATAAATAGCGAGGTTTTTTAGAAAAGGGAGGCGACGACTTACTCTCCCACCGGTTAGGGCAGTACCATCAGCGCAGGCAGGCTTAACTTCTCTGTTCGGAAAGGGA
>JBFHQD010000044.1:0-17389 GCA_041592395.1 Bacteroidales bacterium
CTAAAAAAACATCGATACCTTTATTTCGGTATTCGTAACGGCCACTGATAGCCACCAATAAACTGTCTTTATCAAAAGCGATACCGGTCATACGTGAAGCCACTTTTAACAGCAACTTGCGATTAATTTCCCTGATATCCGCTTTATTATTTGAAGTTGATTCTAATTTTCCATCAAAACCATTCGGTGTTACCTTATCAACACTTTTTCCTAAAAAATGCTTGCATTCTGCATTGGTAACATCGCTAACCGTTGTGAACATATCGGCATTTGTGGCTGCCAATTTTTCTAAAGAATGTTTCGCGACTACCGAAAATTCACGAGCGACCAAATCGGCATTGTAATTTTCGATATGATCATAAAGGGCTAACCCATTTCCGGCAATAGAACGACCCAAAACGGTGGCATGTGTTGTAAAGACAGTCGCTACAGAAGGGTTATTCATTTTTAAGTACAAGATAGCAGAACCGGTCATCCACTCGTGAAAATGGGCGATAATACCATCTTTAAAAACTCCATAATATTTTTGAAAACTATCGATTACGCGTCCGGCAGCATATCCAAATAAGGCCGGTTCGATATAATCCCAAGCTCCGGAAATAGAATCCAATTTATAAGTTTCCCACCAAGCAGCAAAAATTTGGTCCTTCTCACTAAAGTAAGGCTTAAAATCGATAAGAATTGCGATTGGATTTCCTTTGATATTCCATCGTCCAACCCGAAAATTGATGCCTTCGGAGCGCGCATGGTTTTTCCAATCGGCAAATAAGGTTTTATCTTCTGTAAATTCCGGATTCTCGCTTGTTTCCATCCAAACATCAGGACCCATAAACAGGTAATTGTCACCATATTGGGGTTGTATTGCAGGCGATTTTGAGGCTAAAACGGTATGAATCCCTCCTATTTTATTGCATACTTCCCATGCTGTTTCAAAAATATATTTTGCTTTCATTAGATTTCTGTTTTATTTGTATACACACAAACTCCCATTTAATAAAATGGGAGTTTTATTATTAAATTATTTATTCTTTACCTAATCTATACGGGCAATTTTGTGCCTTAACTCTTCCTTGTAATTGTATACATCCAAGGCAGATAAAGCAGTGGAATTTTCGCGAAAGGCTTGAATTTTCTTCAGATTTTTCTTCCCTAAAATTTTCATCATTTTATCGCGTAAGCGCTGATCACTCTCGAAAAATAAGGTTGCCGATTCCTCTACGCTTAAATTATTAACCAAATGTTTAAGTTTGACATTTGTAAATTTTAAAAGTATGCTAAAAACATCTTCCTGAGCAGGTGTAGGCGTTTGCTCACCATTTGTATTTATAAATTTCCCCTCTCTTTCTATGCGAATATGGAAATCAGCCAATACATTCATAAAATTTATAAACGCCTCATAAGGAGATCCATAAGGTGTAAAATATTCATGCACTGCACCGTCTGAAAACCATTTTGTACACATATAATAAAAATGATCGCTGGCTTGTAGTTTTAACCAGTCTTTTTGCAAGCTTGGATCTTGGCAATTGACCATGGCTTCTTCAACAGCATACAATTTCTCAAAAGCCTCATCTTGTATTTCGTTTCCTAACCAAGCCGTCAAATCTCTTTCTTCGTCGGCCCAACTGATAGGATTAGGCACGTGAATAGCTGCAATGGGTTGATATTCTTTAGTTACTTCGTTGGGTGTTTTAAAACAAAGATTAGGCTTTTTCAAAATTTTCTCGGGTAAATTTCTCATAAATTCAAAAATCCCGGTTTGCGCCCATTGATGTTCCCCAAAAGTTTCATAATCCATAAACAAATTAGCTACTTGTTCTTTGGGATTTATATTACTCAGCCAATCCGAAAATTTTTCTGTTGTCAGCGGCCATTCATTCCAATCCTGATTCGAAAAACGAAACGCGATATCATCGCTTAAATTAAAATTACGCAACAATATCTTTAATCTTGGATTGATGGCATTGGTATAAACAAAATTTGGACTTTTCCAACCTAAAACATGTTTAGCACCTTCGGTAAGCATGGTTTTAAAGCCCATCTCTGCAATGGTCTCTCCCATTTCATCAGAATAAATTAATTCCGTATTTCTAAAGGTTTGCGGATTTACTCCAAAAAGCTCTTTAATTTTTTCTTGATGCATTTTAATTTGTCGAACAAATTCATTCTTACTTTTCATTCCGGCTAAGGAATGGGCATAAGTTTCGGCCAGAAATTCAACATTACCCGTTTGTGCTAACTGTCTAAAACTAGCCAAGACTTGTGGTGTAAATTCTTGAAATTGTTCCAGCGCCAAACCGCTTATCGAAAAACTGACTTTAAAAGCTTTACCATGTTTTTTAATGAGATCGAGCAACAGATTATTCATAGGAATGTAGCTTTTGGCCGCTACACGTTCCATAATGGATTTATTTAAATAATCGTCGTAATAATAATGATCATTCCCTAAGTTAAAAAAACGATATTTCTTTAAGCGATAAGGTTGATGTACCTGAAAATATAGACAAACTGACTGCATATTTATTTTTTAGCTAATTCTTTATATTTAACAAAACACTTTCGTATTCTGCTTTTACTTGTTTTGCGGCATGTTCCCATTTTAGGTTATCCACCTCCTCAATTCCATTGTTAATCATCATTCTTGATAAAGAAGGGTAGTGCAATAATCCATATATGGCATCAGCCATTCCTTCTACATCCCAAAAATCGACTTTTAATGCATTAGTGAGCACTTCGGCAACACCGGATTGCTTGGAAATTACGACAGGAACATTGGATCGCATCGCTTCTAAAGGAACTAAACCAAACGGTTCTGATACGGAAGGCATCACAAAGACATCCGATAAAAGGAACATTTTATCAACATCAGCTCCTTTTAAAAAACCTGTAAAGTGAAATTTGGTGCCAATCTTTAATTCTGCAACGCGTTTAATAAGCGACTCGAACATATCGCCATTTCCGGCCATTACAAAGCGGACATTCTCGTCTTTTTCGAGAATTAATTTTGCGGCTTCAACAAAATATTCGGGACCTTTCTGAAAAGTTAAACGACCTAAAAAGGTTACAACTTTTTCTCTAACCGACTTTTTAACGTTAAGATTTTCTTTATCAACCGGTTCAATAGCATTGTGAACGGTTTGAATTTTAGCCGGATCAATTCCATAATGTTTGATTACAATATCACGTGTTAAATTACTCACTGTAATCACCTTATCGGCATCTTTCATCCCTTTTTGCTCAATGCCGAATACTTCAGAATTTATGCGCCCTTCTCCTGCCCTGTCGAATTCAGTGGCATGCATATGAACGACCAATGGTTTGCCCGAAACTTCTTTTGCGGCAATTCCGGCCATATAGGTTAACCAATCGTGTGCATGAATAATATCAAAATCATTTTCAGCAGCAATACTCGCTCCCACCATAGCGTAACGCGCTACTTCTTCCATTAAATTTTTACCGTATTTTCCTGAAAAGGAATATTTTTCGCCTAATATGAGATGTTCCTTTTCTTTAATTGAATGTTTTACATCATCGTGTATTTTAGCAAAATCTTCCGGATCGATATAAGGCCTGATATTTGAACCAATTTCGAGATAGGTTAATTTTTCCCAAAACTGCTGAATATGTTTTTGCTTATAATTTACCGGAATATCGCTTGCATTTACAATACGCGCCGCTCTTTGATCTTCATCACCATAAGCTTTTGGAACAACAAAAATCATTTCAACTCCGTGCTTTAACAAACCTTTGGTTAAACCGTATGAAGCAGTGCCTAATCCTCCGGTAATATGAGGTGGAAATTCCCAGCCAAACATTAAAACTTTCATAATTGGCTGTTTTTTTGATTATTATTTTCTTTTTCAAGAATATTCATCAGACTTAATATGGCGGCTACACTCCAAGCTTGAGACACACCTCCTTTACCTTCGAAAGGCGGATCGCCATTATAGAGTTCCGAAACACTTCCTATCCCATGCTCAGCCATTACGCCTTCAAAGCGATTTACTATGACTTGCAATTCAGCCATTGCACTTTTGCCATACAAAGAAGTGAGAACATCCGCATAAGGAATCAACAGCCAAGGCCATACCGCACCATTGTGATAGGAATTATCACGTATTTCGATATTTCCTTCGTATTTCGATTTGTATTTCGGATTTTTTGGGGATAAACTTCTTATACCTCGAGGTGTAAGTAATTCTTGTTTAACAACATCGAGAATGAATTTTTTCTTTTCATTAAGCAATGGCGAAAATGGCAGCGATGCTGCGATAAGCATATTGGGCCGAACATCCCAAGAAGTTTCATTCTCATTCGTAAAATCGGCCAAGTAATTGTGCTTGATATCCGTAAATTTTTCCAAAAAGCGCTTCCCTATTAAGTCTAAGTCAATCGGAAAAGTAGTACTTGTCTTTTGTTTGGAAAACTGCGCTTCTAAATCCTGATAAAATGCAATCGCATTATACCATAAAGCATTAATTTCAACAGTATAACCATATCTTGGCGTAACAGCTTTACCAAACAAAACAGCATCCATCCATGTTAACGGAACGTTTTCTTTGGCGGCATAGATTAAACCATCTTCATCTAAACGAATACCAATATCGGGATTTCCCTTTTTGTAGGCTTGCAATACAGACAACATCGTTGAACCGTATTTTTTCCAAACCATTTCAGCATCGTTTGTATAAAAAATGAATTTCTGTAAAGCCCAAAAAAACCATAAAGAGGTATCGGCAGAATAAAAATCCGTTTTTAAATCCTTATTCTTATTAGGGAAAAAGCCCCCTTTTATTTTCTTGACCCAAGTATCGGTAATATCCAAAAACAATTTTCTTTCGCCCAGCGCCAACGTTAAACCGGGTAAAGCTATAAATGTATCTCTTCCCCAACTGCCATACCAAGGCAATCCGGCTGCTATTTCGGTATTTTTATTTTCCTTGATAATAAATTGTTGTGCAGCATTGATCAGATTGTTTTTAAAACTATCTCGTGCTACACGCTTTTTGAGCTGAAAATTAAACTGACGCGAAAAAGTTGTCGGATTTCCTTCTTCTATACTTGCCTGAATAATAACGCTCTCACCTTTTTTAATCACAAATTCAAAATCGCCCGGAGCCAATAAATCTTCGTGACCCGCATATCCCCGCTTGATTTCTTTCATATATTCAAAATCGGTATACCAATCCGGATGATGCACATAATCTACGGCTTTAGAAAACTGCAAATAGAGCGGAGTAAATCCGGGATACATTTGCATTTTTATTCCATTCTTAATGGGTTCGTAAGAGCTTACCGCCTCTGTATTGGCTCTGGTTAAGTCGTGAATATTTCTAAAAGCGAGCAATGGTTTAATGCGGAATATTGTTTTTGAAGTCGCCTCTATAAGCGTATACTTCATAAACATACTTGCTTTTTTTTCGCTAAAAATACTTTCGACAGAAAGCACTACACCACCCACACGATAGGTGATTTTGGGAATAGGATCAGTAATATACTCGCGCATATACTTATGACCTTTCGGATTATATTCCCCACCTTTATATTTATGAATTGCCAAATTAAAAGAAGCATCATGCTGTATTACTGTTAAATCTAAAGACGACAGTAAGACATGATTTATTCCTCCAAAATTGGGTTGAGGCACGACAAGAAGTCCGTGATATTTTCTTGTATTACAGCCAATTACAGAACTACTGGCATAAGAACCACTTCGATTGGTTCTTACAAATTCTTTCTGCAGTGCAAAACTTAAATTGGTCAAATGCTTTTTATCAAACTGAATGTAACTCATTAATTAATTCTTCTATCGAATAGTACTTAAAATATAGACTCCTAATTAGGTACAAAGATATTGATATTTCTTAAAGCTGCACTTAATTTCAAATCATAAATATATTTAAATTTGATTGCAAACGATTGCTGTTCAGAAGAAAATGCAAGATTTAATTCACAAGATTAGCGAACATCCAAAATCAATTAATTGGAGAATTGATTAGCTTTGTAAAATTAAATAATTGATATGAGAATTACCTTAATTCAAACCGGCGGAACTATTGATAAAGACTATCCCAAATCGATAAAAGGTTGGGCTTTTGAAATTGGAGAACCCGCTTTTATGCGGATTATTGAAAAGGTGCCAAAAACAATAGCTTGGGAATTTATTCCTTTATTGAAAAAAGACAGTACAGAACTAACAAAAGACGACCGATTAAAAATTTTAAATACTTGTAGAAATACGAGTAACGATAAAATCATTATAACCCACGGAACAGATACTATGCTAGATACGGCGCAAGTATTAAAAGCAATTAAAGGCAAAACGATAGTGATTACGGGCGCTATGCGTCCGGAGCGTTTTAGCAATTCAGATGCCGATCTTCATTTTGGGATGGCACTTGCCGGAGTCCAAACCCTTACATCCGGAGTTTATCTTGCCATTCAAGGATTAATTTCTCCTTTTCAGAATTTCGACAGAGACTTAGAAACAGGACATTATTTTTTAAAACACAACATACAATGATCAAAACACCAAGCAAAAGCGAACTTCTACTAGCCCGAACACGGCTTGTTAACTACATCCATAAAACACCTGTTTTTCAGTCAACTGCCCTAAACGATATAGCCGAATGTGAGCTCTTTTTCAAAGCAGAAAATTTACAAAAAATGGGGGCTTTTAAAATGCGTGGCGCCATGCATGCTGCCCTTCAACTCTCCCCTGAGGAACAAAAAAAAGGAATCGCCACACATTCGTCAGGCAATTTTGCTCAAGCTATGGCTTTGAGTGCTAAATTATTAGGAATTCCGGCATGGGCGGTTATGCCATCCAATGCCCCACAAGTAAAAAAAGATGCTGTTGCTTCTTACGGAGCTACAATTATTGAATGCGAACCAACTCTAGAAGCGAGAGAAAACACGTTGCAAAAAGTCATTATACAGCATGGGTGCACTGCACTTCATCCCTACAATGCCCTCGATGTAATTTTAGGAAACAGCACGGCTACCCAAGAATTGCTTGAACAAATAGATATTTTGGATTTTATTGTTTCGCCCGTTGGTGGCGGAGGTTTGATATCGGGCACAGCACTGGCCACGCATTATTTTTCTTCTAAAACAAAAGTAATTGGCGCCGAACCAAAACTTGCCGACGACGCTTATCGTTCGCTTCAAACCGGAATTATTCAAGCGCCCTTGCCTCCATTAACTATCGCTGATGGCCTAAGAACAGCTTTGGGAAATATAACCTTTCACTTTATTCAAAACTATGTGGAAGAAATTCAATTGGCCGAAGAGGATGAAATTATACAAGCGATGCGACTTATTTGGGAGCGTATGAAAATTATTGTTGAGCCATCGAGTGCTATTACACTGGCTATCGTACTAAAAAATAAAGCTTATTTTAAAGGAAAACGTGTAGGATTAATACTTTCGGGCGGAAACGTTGATTTAGGCAAGCTCCCCTTTTAAACAAAACATTAGATCTTTTTTTCCAAATCAACCAAAAAGCTGCGGATATTTTTTAATCGCTTAACCAGCTCAAAGCTTTCGTTCATTTCATCGGGTTTTTCGCTTAAAATTTGTTTTGCACCCTGTAATGTAAAACCGCGCTCTTTTACCAGATGAAATATTAAGTGAAAATTATCGACATCTTTAGGTCTAAAAAAGCGCGTTCCTTTCTTATTTTTTCGTGGCCTTATTATTGAAAATTCACTTTCCCAGAAACGGATAAGCGATTGGCTAACACCAAACATTCGACCCACCTCACCTATCGAGTAGTATAATTTATCTTTAGGGTGTTCCATTGATTAATTTGCAACATTCGCTACTGAATAGCTCGCTAACTTTATTATTTCATCATAATCTTCTACATTTAAATCGTTAAAGAAATAATAAATGGGATTCACTCTCCTATCATTTTTTCTAACTTCGTAATGCAGATGTGGACCTGTTGAAAGGCCTGTATTACCAACTAATCCGATTATCTGACCACGTTTAATCTTTTGGCCTTTACGCACATCTATTTTATCTAAATGCGCATAAACGGTCATATAGCCATAACCGTGATCAATTTTTATAATATTTCCGTATCCGTAATTCGACCGTGTAGCTTGTACGACCACACCATCGCCCGAAGCATAAACGTCAGTACCAACCGGAGCTGAGAAATCGATTCCTTCGTGAAAAATTTTGGTTTTGTAAATCGGATGAATTCGGTATCCGTAAAAGGCAGATATTCTTCGTTTGTATTTATCGCTAATAGGCTGAATAGCAGGAATACAAGCCATCATTCTTTCTTTATTCCTGGCCATTTCAAAAACTTCATCGAAAGATTTAGATTGCACATACATTTTATTGCTCAATTGATCCACTTTTTTAGAAGTATTGATAATCAAATCCGAGTTTTTAAATCCTCTCAACTTGGAATAGCGGTCAGAACCACCCATACCGGCTTCGCGAATCTCTTCAGGAACAGGCTCAGCCTCAAAAATGACACGGTAAATATTATCATCTCTTTCTTGCAAATCTTTAGCTACATTATCTAAACGATCCAAACGATCATTCAAAATAGAAAATTGCAATTTAAATTGATCTATTTCTCGTTGCTGAATCAATTCCTTTGGAGATCTGAAAAAATTCATAGAGATAAATAAAACAAGCAGGGCAAAAAACAAACCGGAAAAAACCATGGAAAAGACACGAATGAGTCTTGATTTTAATGTTGGCTTAATTAATTCGTATTGTAGATTTTCTTCGTTAAAGCGATAGATATTTTTCGCCATAGTCTAAATTCCCTTTAAATAAAATGAAACAACAAGCTACAAATTTAATGATTTAAACCAAATTTACTCTATTTTTGTCACGATTTTTTTTAACGGACTAATTGTGTATAAAAACCCGTTAGTTATTGGTTTTTAATTAGTCTAACGAACAACAAACTCTATGAAAGCAAAAGAAATTAGATCAAAATTTTTAGAATTTTTTGAATCAAAACAACATAAAATTGTTCCCTCTGCTCCTATGGTTGTTAAAAACGACCCGACTTTAATGTTTATAAATGCCGGAATGAATCAGTTTAAAGATATCTTTCTTGGTTATGGACAAGCCGAAAGTAATCGCGTAGCAGATACACAAAAATGTTTACGCGTAAGCGGAAAACACAACGATTTGGATGAGGTTGGACACGATACTTATCATCATACCATGTTCGAAATGTTGGGTAACTGGTCGTTTGGCGATTATTTTAAGGAAGAAGCCATTGCATGGGCTTGGGAACTCCTTACCGAAGTGTATGGCCTTGCTAAGGAAGATCTTTACGTTACGGTTTTTGAAGGCGATAAAGAAGATGGAACTGCTTTTGATCAGGAAGCTTTTGACTTTTGGAAAAAAATAGTTCCTGAAGCGCGCATTTTAAATGGCAACAAAAAAGACAATTTCTGGGAAATGGGCGATAGCGGTCCTTGTGGTCCCTGCTCAGAAATTCACATCGATATCCGAACCAAAGAAGAAAAAGCAAAGATTCCCGGTCGCGATCTTATCAACCAAGATCATCCTGAAGTTATTGAAATTTGGAATTTAGTCTTTATCGAATTCAATAGAAAAGCAAATGGTCAATTGGAAAGCCTTCCTAATAAACATATCGATACCGGTATGGGATTCGAGCGTTTAACAATGGCCATTCAAGGCGTACGTTCGAACTACGATACGGATATTTTCCAACCTATAATTCAGACTATCGCAAAGGAAAGCGGTTTTACCTACGGTAAAGATAAAAAGCAAGATATCGCTATGCGCGTAATTGCCGATCATATTCGGGCACTGGCGTTTACTATTGCCGATGGACAATTGCCTTCGAACGTTGGTGCTGGATATGTGATAAGACGAATTTTGCGCCGAGCAGTGCGTTACGGCTATTCTTTCCTCGACAAGAAAGAAGCATTTATGTATAAAATTCTGCCGGTTTTGATTCAAGAAATGGGCGAAGCATTTCCTGAATTAATCAAACAAGAAAAACTGATTGCAAAGGTAATCCAGGAAGAAGAAAATGCTTTTTTAAATACATTAAGCACTGTTATACAACGCATTGAAAAGATTATCGAACAGCTTACTTTAAGTAAAAAACAGGAGCTGTCGGGCAAAGATGCTTTTGAATTGTACGATACTTTTGGCTTCCCTTTCGACTTAACTGAACTAATTTTAAAGGAAAAAGGACTGCGGGTGAGTAAGGCTGAATTTGATAAACATATGCAGGAGCAAAAAGAAAGGTCGAAGCAAGCTTCGCTTACGGAAACCAATGATTGGGTTATTGTATCCGACTCAAAAAAAGAAAGTGCTTTTGTGGGTTATCATCAACTTTCGGCCGAAATAAAAATTTTAAAATACCGAAAAATTCAGACCAAAAACACAAAAGCTTATCAATTGGTTTTTGATCAAACGCCTTTTTACGCCGAATCAGGAGGTCAGGTTGGCGATACCGGATATATACAAAACGAAGCAGAAAAAATTTCTATTTACGATACAAAAAAAGAGAATAATTTAATCGTACATTATTGCAAGCAATTGCCCAAAAATCCGGAGCACACTTTTCAAGCGCAGGTTGCTTCAAATAAGCGATGGAGAACCGCCAATAATCACACATCTGCCCACCTTATGCACCATGCATTGCGCAAAGTATTGGGCGCACATGTGGAGCAAAAAGGCTCTTATGTAGATGCCGATTATTTACGTTTTGATTTTGCTCATTTTCAAAAAATGACGGATGAAGAAATTCAGCAAGTCGAAGCGAAAGTAAACGAAGCGATATGGGCAAATGCACCTGCACATATTCAAACTGATGTAGCGATTAAAGACGCTGAAAAACAAGGCGCGATAGCCCTTTTCGGCGAAAAATATGGCGATAAAGTTCGGGTTGTTCAATTTGGAGATTCCATAGAATTATGTGGTGGAACGCACGTAGAGTCAACCGGACAAATCGGTTTATTTAAGATACTGCACGAAAGCGCAATAGCAGCAGGAATTAGACGAATAGAAGCCATTACAGGTGAAAAAGCCATTGCTTTTTACAACGAACAACTTACTGAATTGGAGAATATTAAAGGTATTCTAAAAGGACAAAAAGAAGTGAGCAAAGGTGTTCAGAACTTAGTCGATGAAAATAAAAAACTGCAAAAACAGATCGAAGAATTAAACAACGAAAAAGCAGTTTCGATAAAAAAAGACCTGTTCGAAAATAAAGAAGACATAAATGGTATTGGCCTAATAACTTCAACTGTTGATCTGGATTCAAATACAATCAAGAACTTGGTTTTCGCATTGATAAAAGAAGCCGAAACAAACACATTGGTTGCAATTGGTAGCAAATCCGAAGGAAAAGTGAGCTTAACAATCGCTTTAACAAAAGATTTGATAGAGAAACAAGGATTAGATGCCGGTAAAATGATACGCACTGTTGCCAAAGAAATTCAAGGTGGCGGCGGTGGTCAAGCTCATTTTGCTACTGCAGGCGGGAAAAATCCGGCCGGATTGGAAAAAGCTTATCAGCAAATTAAATCGCAACTTACAAATTAAAAACAGAAGCCGAGCAATCGGCTTTCTTTATAGACGATGATAAAATTTTTTAATATTACAGATAAAGAAAGTGTTGAATACCTGGATGCTATTGAAGTTTACAAAGCCGGCACACCGGACGAACTTCAAATCAAAACGGAAGAAATAGAGAAAAAAATAGACAGCAGAAATGCGGTAATCATTCTCGGAAAACAAAATATCTTGCCCGTTTTTATGGCGCTGCTGTGGAAACTGGAAGGAACAAATTTTTATGTGAATGAAATTATATCTATAATTCCATCAGCAAAGCGCCTCCCCTTAGGTCGAATCTATATGGAAGTTTTAAAATCATCCGAATACCTTAAAGATAACCATATTATTTTTGAAGTGGAAGATCCCGAATTTGGTGATCGTGAAGAAAGACAAAAGAAACTTGATTTCTATTTTACACAAGGGCTTTCCTTGATAAATGAGGTAAAAACGATAGTTCCAACACCTAACAGCGAAGATTTTACAAATACTTTATTATGCGTACTGACTAATTCGCGCTTTTTAAAAATTTCGCAAAGCGAAATGAAATTGATAATCACGAAGCTGTACAAGGATTTGTATCAGCAGGAACCCGACAGCTATTTGTTAAAAACTATTTTAGAAAACGTTCCAGAACAAATTCACTTGTTGGGTTTTCTAAAAACCTAGTGCTCTAAATTGTTTTTATATAGGCAATTTTAAGCGTATGAATAGCTTTAAATTGATCGTATATGCGTGCCGAATCTTGTTGTCTGACATTGAATTGCAATTTACAATTGATCTGAAAATCAGTCGTTAAAGGACTTATATTTTCATCCTTTAAAATTTTCATTACCGTATTCATATCCGGATATTCGAAGCTAAGCTCATAGATATCTTCAATCTTTTTTTCGACAATTTCTGCCGCTTCTATGGCTTCATTTGCTGCTGAGCGATAGGCATTTATTAATCCCGGTATCCCCAATTTTGTACCCCCAAAATAGCGAACCACCACAATGAGTGTATTGGTTAAATCGTAAGACAATAATTGGCCATGAATCGGTTTTCCCGAGCTCCCCGATGGCTCGCCATCGTCATTAGCTCTCCAACTCGATTTGTCCGTACCAATTATATAGGCATAAGCATGGTGTCTGGCGTCGTAATGTTTTTTACGCAATTCGGCCAAGTCTTCTTTTACTTCTTCTTCGTTTAATACCGGAAAAGCATAGGCAATAAATTTACTTCCTTTATCTTTGTACTCGCCGCTTGACGGCTCACTTATCATCTTGTAAGTATCTTCAAAAAGCATTTATTAAATTTTGATGCTAAATTAAATAAAGCAGGTCGTAATTCAAGAAATTAAATCAGAATATCAACGAATCAAAAAAAATTGTAATTTGCAAAAGCAAAACTAACTAGATGAAACATCTGAAATATTTATTGTTTTTCAGCACTTTTATTTTAACTACCATTACTTCTACACCTGCGATGAGTAATGTACTATTATCTTCTATATTTCCTGATTATCAAGGAAATGAGCAAGTGCAATTTACGGATACCATTTGGTTTTATTTGATGTTATTATTGATAGCACTCGTCCTTTCTTTTATCATTTACAGAGCCTGGGTTAGCAGTTTAAACAAAAGCGAACAGGAATTGCGCGATCAGGTGAAGGACAGAACCATCGATTTGCAGCGCAATATGGATAAATTATTGCAAGAAATTGTTGAGCGAAAGCGGATTGAAAATGCATTAATTGCAGAAAAAGAACGCGCCGATTCGGCAAATAAAAGCAAAAGTGAGTTTTTGGCCAATATGAGTCACGAAATTAGGACGCCAATGAACGGTATAATTGGGATGACCGATATACTAAAGCAAACAAAATTAGATCATAAGCAAGAAGATTACGTTTTAACCATACAACATTCGGCAGCTTCCCTATTGAATTTGATCAATGATATTCTGGATTTTTCAAAAATTGAAGCCGGACAGATTGATATAGAAGAACTTGACTTTGATCTTCATGCAGCCACTCTTGAAATCCTTGATCTATTAAAATATAAAATCAACGAAAAGCAACTCTATTTAAAAACGCATATTGCTCCAAATGTGCCCAAATGGGTAAAAGGAGATAAATATCGATTCAAGCAAATTTTAACCAACCTATTTAATAATGCGGTTAAGTTTACTGAAAAAGGAGGCATTACGGTTAATGTTTTTATGACAGATCAAACACCTACACATACAAAAATTAAATTTGAAGTTATCGATACGGGAATCGGAATTAGCGAAAGTAATCTTAAAAAACTTTTTCAATCTTTTTCGCAGGTCGATTCTTCAACGACGCGCTTGTATGGCGGAACCGGTCTTGGCTTGGTAATTTCTAAAAATATAGCCAAACTGCTGGGCGGAGAAATGGGTGTAGAAAGCGAAGAAGGAAAAGGATCGAATTTTTGGTTTGTTGTCAATTATAAAAATTCGCAACAGGCGCAGTTAAAAAGCGAACCTGTTGCTGTAGATGATAATGTAGAACCAAATAAATTAAGGGTTTTGCTTGCGGAAGACAACCCGATTAATCAAAAAGTGGCTCAAATGCATCTCGAAAAACTGGGACATAAAGTGGAGTGTGCCAACAATGGAAAAATTGCTTTTGAGATGTATACCAAAAACAATTACGACTTAATCTTTATGGATATCCAGATGCCTGAAATGGATGGTATCCAAGCGACTAAACTTATTCGCGAATTTGAAACTGATATTCAGCTTACCAATCCGATTAAGATAATTGCCTTAACGGCGAATGCGATGAAAGGGGATAAAGAAGCTTGTTTAGCAGCCGGAATGAATAATTATATGAGTAAACCATTTAAACCTGCTGAACTCTTGCAAGTATTGAAGGAAAGTTTTCCAAATGCAGAACCTTCCTAATTTTTTCCTTAATTTTGCGGCGTAGAGAAACCACTAAACTATGCAGCAAGTCGATACTTTAAGTTCTATTCGTAAAGCTTTAAAAATAAACCTGGATCCCACTATTTATGGCACTTTTGCCGAAATCGGTGCAGGGCAAGAGGTAGCACGAACATTTTTTCAGGCAGGTGGTGCTTCCGGAACGGTAGCAAAAACAATATCCGCATACGATATGGCGATGAGCGATCAGCTTTACGGCAAAGAAGCTTCAGGCCGTTATGTTTCAAAAAATCGCTTGCTAAAGATGTTAAAGCAAGAAGCTACTGAACTAACCAAAACACTGAGTAAAACCATTCGAAAAGGCACTCGCTTTTTTGTTTTTGCCGATACGGTAACAACGATCAATTTTGCCAAAGATAAAGAAGGCCACGGTTGGATGGGTGTTCGCTTTCAGATTGATCCGAAAGGCGAGGCAAATGAAATTATTCTGCATGTTCGAATGCTCGAGAATACAGCGCTTCAACAGCAAGAAACGTATGGTGTTTTAGGCACTAATTTATTGTATGCTTGTTTCCACAATTACAATCGCCCTAATTTATTTCTTCAATCTTTGATGGATTCTTTATTGCCCGATCAATTAGAGATTACGATGATCGAAATGTCTGGCCCCGAATTGGATTACGTCGACAACCGATTATTAGGTGTGCAGTTGGTAAAAAACGGAATGGCTAAAGCCATTATTTTCGATAATAAAGGCCATGTCCAAACACCCGAAGATATGCTCTATAAAAAGAATGTATTGGCCTTTCGTGGAAGCTTTAGGCCGATTACCCATGTCGGTTTTGATATGATCCAAAGCAGTTACGATCTTTTTAAGCGCGACGAAGATTATGAGAAAACAAATACGCTTGCACTTTGTGAGATTACCTTAAATAACTTGCTTTCGGAAGGGGAATTTTCGGAGCAAGATTTTCTCGACCGTGTTGATATTTTAAACGGTTTAGGACAAAATGTAATGGTTTCGAATTACCGCGAATATTATAAGCTCGTCTCCTACTTTTCGCAATTTCAGATTAAAAACCTGCGCATAGTGATAGGCGTTTTAACACTTAACAAAGTACTCGATAAAAGTTATTATAGTCATTTAAAAGGGGGTGTTTTGGAGGCTTTTGGGAAATTATTTACGGATAATATGAAATTATACGTGTATCCCGCCTTGCAAAAAGATCACGAAAGCCTGATGGATTCTACAAGTATTCCACGCAGTCACGATTTGAACTTTATTTACAATTACCTCATTCAAAACCGCAAAATCATCGATATAAAAAATGTAAATAAAGAGCGATTGCATATTTTTAGCAGCCAGGTTCTACAACTTATTCACGATAAAAATCCGGAATGGGAAAACATGGTTCCGGCCTACGTTTCGGAACAAATTAAGCAAAAGCATTTATTTGGATATCAAAAAGAAAGCGAATAAGCCAAAAATCAAATCCAGTTAATCCGGTTTTCTATTTTCGTCCAAATCATTATTTACACTAAAAAGGTGAACATCCATTTCAGATTTGCTTTTTAGCATCAAGCCTATCATCATAATTAGACTAGACAAAAGAATAACCGTAAAAAGCAAACCTTCACTGATGATACCAATACTATATTCCTCCGGAATACTGTAGAATAATAAAATGGTAATCAATCCGCGTGGAGCAATAAATAACTCCGGAAAAATGTGTCGGCCCACAGCAAATCGCAAATACAAGAAACGTATCCCATATAAAATAATCAATATAATACTTGCGGTAAGCAGTAGATTTAAGTTTAAGAAACTGGTAATCAATAGCGAATAACCAAATATAAAAAAGAAAAGTGTTCGAATTAGAAAAGCACTTTCGATCGTGATCATTTTAAACTGTTCAATATTCGCCTTTAGTACATCATAACTGATAATTTTCGAAATCCACTTGTTCGAAATAAATTGGATATTATTCAGAATAAGACCAAAAACAAAAACAATGACTAAGGACGAAAAATGAAGTACTTTTCCACTAGCATACAATAAAATAATTACAGCTATCAGAATAAAAAAACGAACTTTCAATTGATTTTTTGAAATAAAATAAAGCAAGATAAAAGTCAATGCAATGCCAACAATAGAAACAATTACCAAATCGAAAATAAGAAAACTAAAAGAACTTGGAACGATATTGGCCGTAAAAACCACAAAATTAAAAATTAAAATTCCGAAAATATCTGAGAAAATAGACTCGTAAACAATAAATTCTCGCTTTACCTTCCCTATTTGTTCGACACTAGGTATAGCAATAGCACTGCTAATAATAGAAAAGGGTATTGCATTAACAAAACTTGCCTTAAAACTGATATCTGAGGTAAACCAGTAAATATTCAATGCGATTAACAGATTGGTTATCAATAGAATAATTATAGCCGACAAAAAACTTCGAAGAATAAGCGGAACTTTTTCTCTGCTAAATTCCAATTCTAAGCTCCCTTCCAATACAATTAAAATTAAGCCTAGCGTCCCCACAAGTGACAAAATTTTATCTAATCCTTGAATCGTATCCGCTATCTCAGGAATTAATAATCGGGCGCCGATTCCTGTGAATAAAAGGAGCAGCACAGAGGGTACCTTAATTTTTTGAGATATTATATTAAAAATATAAGATAGAATGATCAATAAACTGAAAAAAATCAGAATGGCATTTTGATTATCCATAAATTTTCATTTACGTCAAATTTACACAAAGTTTTTAGGATAATCGCTTATTATGAAAAATTACAATTTTGTTAAATTTGTAATTTATTAAATATGTTTAATTAACTTTGTAAAATATTTACAAATGTTTTTACTATCGCTTGAATACATTTAACATGGAAAATTACTTTAAACACTTCAGACAAGAAACCATAG
>JBFHQD010000045.1:0-17231 GCA_041592395.1 Bacteroidales bacterium
GCTGTGGATATGGGTATTATCAACGCCACTTTGGTAGGTGATATTGACACTATAAAATCTATTTGCGCTAAGGACAATATTGATAGCGCAAAGTTTGAATTAGTTCAAGAAGCTGATCCGCAACAAGCTGCACACAAATCTTGTGAATTGATTAATGAAGGCAAGGGTGATTTTATTATGAAAGGCTTGGTAACCACCGAGCAATATATGCGAGCACTTTTAAATAAAGAAACCGGATTAATGCTCCCTAAATCGGTGCTTAGTCATGTCACCGTATTGGAAAGTCCCGCTTATCATAAGCTTCTCGTTTTTGGTGATGTAGCTATAATTCCAGCTCCCGAAATGCCCGAAAAAATTGCCATTACAAATTATTTAATCAAAACGGCACAATCTTTAGGCATTGAAAAACCAAAAGTAGCTATTCTTGCTGCCAGCGAACAAATCTCATTAAAAATGCAAGCCACTGTCGATGCAGCCGTTCTTTCCAAAATGAGCGATCGCGGACAGTTTAAAAATGCGTATATCGATGGCCCTTTGGCTTTGGATGTAGCCATTGACAAAGAAAGTGCTGAAATTAAAAAACTTGGTGGCCATGTGGCCGGCGATGCCGACTGTTTGGTTTTTCCAAATATTGAATCAGGCAATGTTTTTTATAAAGCCAATACAAAGCTCGCCGGTGGCGTTTTAGGTGCGATGGTTCTTGGAGCTCGCGTTCCGGCTGTACTTTCTTCAAGAGGCGATAGTGTTGAAACAAAATTAATTAGCATCGGATTAGCTGCTTTGCAAGCCTAATCTACTAACAATTGATACATGAAATTAAGCGACGGTATACGTGTAATTGCTATTAATCCGGGTTCCACCTCAACCAAAATTGCGGTGTATGAAAACGAAACCCCTGTTTTGATTAAAAATATTACGCATACTCCTGAAGAACTAGCTCCTTTTGAAAAAATAACGGATCAGTTTGAATACAGAAAAAATATAATATGCAAAGTCCTTCACGATGCTGAAATTCGGATGGACTTGGTTCGCGCCATAGTTGGCCGAGGCGGTTTAGTAAAGCCTATTGAGTCAGGCGTTTATCTTGTTAATGAAAAAATGAAGCAAGACCTCATTCATAGCCCATTAGGCGCCGAACATGCAAGTAATTTAGGAGGGTTGATTGCCGCCGATATGGCAAAAACAATACCCAATGCCAAAGCCTATATTGCTAATCCGGTGGTGGTTGATGAATTTGACGATATTGCTCGCTATTCCGGACATCCCTTACTGCCGAGAACTTCTATTTTTCACGCACTCAACCAAAAAGCGGTTGCCCGACAACATGCCCGCTCTTTAATGCAAAAATATGAGGATATGAATCTTATTGTTGTGCATCTGGGAGGTGGAATTACCGTTGGAGCACATAAAAAAGGTCGTGTTGTAGACGTAAATCAAGGCTTAGACGGCGATGGCCCTTTTTCGCCGGAACGAACCGGAAGTCTTCCTGTAGGTCCATTGATTCGCCTTTGTTTTAGTGGAAAATACACGGAAGCAGAAATCCTAAAAATGAATAAAGGAGAAGGTGGACTTGTTGCTTATCTAGGAACAAACAGCGCGTACGAAGTAGAAAAGCGCGCACAGCAAGGCGATGAAGAAGCAAAAAAAATATTTTCAGCTATGGCCTATCAGGTCGCCAAAGAAATTGGTTCTATGTATGCTGTGCTTTGCGGCGATGTAGATGGTATTTTAATTACCGGAGGAGTAGCGCACAGCAAATGGTTTGTCAACGAAATTTCGCAGCGTGTTCATAAAATGGCTCCCGTACATATTTATCCCGGAGAAGATGAAATGCGGGCTCTGGCTTTTAATGGATTGCGCGTTTTACGAGGCGAAACAATCGCCAAAGAATACATTTAATGTGAGAATTCGGTAATGGGATAATTTGATAAGGGTATCATTTGATAATAAAAAAATCAACAAATGCGAACATTTTATGAATTGTAAATCAGCATATCAACACATCTACAAATCAGCACATCAACACCTTAATAATTAGCAAATTAATAGCATGGGAAGAAGATATAGAAAAAACAGAGAATTACCTGTTTTAGAACATGTTGAAATAGTAAATTTTGCTGCCGAAGGAAAATCTTTAGCACGTGTCGACGACAAGGTTGTATTTGTGCCTTTAGCCGTTCCGGGTGATGTAGTTGATATTCAGCTTACGCGTTCCCGTTCTTCATTCGCCGAAGGAAAAGTGATTAAAACACACAAAAAATCGGATTTACGTATCGAGCCTGTGTGTAAACATTTTGGTGAATGTGGCGGTTGTAAATGGCAAATGATTGATTATCAAAAACAATTGGAAGTAAAACAAAATCAAGTACTTGAAAACTTTCAACACCTGGGTAATTTCGAATATCCTAGCCACTTCCCTATCCTTCCTTCCAAAAATGTTTATTTCTATCGCAATAAACTGGAATTTACATTCTCGAACAGGAAATGGTTATCCGATTATTCCAAAGAAATAGATTTTAACGAGCGCAATATGAATGGGCTTGGCTTCCACTTACCAAAAATGTTCGATCGGATCTTAGATATCGAAAATTGCCATTTACAAAAAGAACCATCCAATGCTATTCGATTAAGCTTGCGCGATTTTGCTATCGCAAATAAAATCAGTTTTTACAGCGCTCGAAAACAAGAAGGCTATCTTCGAAACTTAATCATCCGGACAGCTTCAACAGGCGATTTAATGGTGATTTTAGTTGTAAAATATGACGATGAGGCCACTTTAAAGTTGATCATGGATCATATCTCTGCGGCTTTTCCGGAAATCACATCGCTCATGTATATTATCAATACCAACTTAAACGACTCCACTTCGGGAATGTCTGCTGAGCTTTATAAAGGAAATCCATACCTCATGGAACAAATGGAAGACATCAAGTTTAAAGTCGGGCCATTATCGTTTTACCAAACCAATTCGGAGCAAGCTTACGAAATGTATAAAATTGCGCGCGAATATGCTCAGCTCACTGGTGAAGAAACCGTTTACGATTTGTATACGGGCACCGGAACCATTGCCAACTTTATTGCACATCAAGCAAAAAAAGTAATTGGCATTGAATACGTTACAGAAGCTATTGAGGATGCCAAAGTAAATTCAGCCATTAATCAAATTGAGAATACCATTTTTTATGCAGGCGATATGGCTAAAGTACTTACGCCCGAATTTGTTAAAGAGAACGGCCATGCCGATGTTATAATTACTGATCCCCCAAGAGCAGGAATGCACGAATCGGTTGTAAATCAATTATTGAAAATGGCGGCCAAACGCATTGTGTATATCAGCTGTAATCCGGCTACACAGGTTCGCGATATTGATTTATTAAAAGCGAAATACAAAGTAAGCAAAGTACAACCGCTCGATATGTTTCCACAAACTCACCATGTAGAAAACATAGTTTTACTCGAACTTATTTAAGCTTTAGAATGAGTATCGAGCCAAGCCAGGATCTCCTGCTCTAAAACTGCTGGCGTTAGATCTTTTGCCTCCAAATGCAGGCTTGCTTGCTCATAAAATGGAGATCGTTGCTCGAGCTGATCAACAATAAATTCCATTAATTCCTCCTCATTTAAAGAAGCAATAAGAGGACGCAGCTGTTGATTGTGTTTTAATCGGTTAGACAAAACTTCAGGACCGGCTTTTAAGTAAACGCATAGACCATGTTTATTCATCCATTTCATATTATCAAAATAAACGGGAGTGCCACCGCCGGTTGAAACCACAACCTGATCTGTATCTAATGTTTGATGCAATGCCTTTCTTTCTAAATCCCTAAAGACTTGCTCTCCTTTATCGGCAAAAATATCGCTAACAGATTGATTATGTTCTTCTTCTATCCTGGTGTCCAAATCCAAAAAAGCATAGCCCATTCGGGAAGCTAATTTTTTCCCAATGCTACTTTTTCCGGAGCCCATATAGCCAATCAAATAAATTCGCATTTTTGTATTGTTAAGCGCACAAAAGTAAATAAAACTAAGCGATTTCCTTTTTATAAAAATATCTTGGTCTAGAATTCTGCCAAACAAAGGAATGCTAACGCTTTGTTAAGACTTCGTAAAATTAGCTTTGCCATTGCGAGTTTTTGTTATTTTTGTATTTTAAATACTTAACTTGATGAAAAATTTTATTTATTTTTTATTTGCAATTGCATTTGTTTCTGTTTTAGGCGCTTGCAATAACACCACTTCAAATAATCAAGAAAAAACATCGAACAAAAACAAAATTGCTGTTATTTCGTTTGAGAAAAAAGAACATAATTTCGGTACGGTTACCGAAGGAGAAAAAGTGACTTATGCTTTTCGATTTGTAAACAACGGCAATACCGATCTTCAATTAACCAGTGTCGGAACCAGTTGTGGATGTACCGCATCCGACTATTCTGTAGAACCTATTAAACCAGGCGAATCAGGTAAAATTCAAATCACGTTCGACAGTTCACACCGACTCGGAATGCAGCATAAAAAGATCACAATAAGAGCGAACACAAATCCGGAATTTACTGTGCTTAATATTTACGCAAAAGTTATTGAAAAAGAATCTGAAAACTAATTTAAATTAAATATATCCAATGAATCTATCATCAATATTATTAATGGCTCCTACTGATGGAGCGGAACAAAACGGGTTAATGTCTTTCTTGCCACTAATTCTTATCATTATTGTATTCTACTTTTTCTTTATTCGTCCTCAAATGAAAAAGAGTAAAGAACAAAGAAAATTTCGTGAAGAATTAAAAAAAGGCGATAAAGTTGTTACACTTGGCGGTATTCACGGTAAAATATTAACTATCGACGAAACTACTGTTGTAATTGAAACGGAAGGTCAGGGTCGATTAAAAGTTGAAAAAAGCGCTATTGTTCCAGAAGGAACTATTATTGGACAACAAAAATAATTGTTGGTCTCAATAGGAAAAAGCTTTTTGTGTTAGGTTAGCCGAAACACAAAAAGCTTTTTTTATCTTTACGCTATAATATTTTATATACCTCGATAAGATGAAAAATATTTTTGCTGATCAGCGTACGATTACTTTTCTAATTTCTTTGTTAATTGCTTCGGGATTATGGCTTTTGATTAAGCTCTCCGGCGATTTTCAGACCAATCAGCAAGTTCGACTCGAATTCCAAAATTTTCCGGTTGATAAAGTATTGGTTAACAAACCGGATTCGCTGTTGCAGGTTAAAACCGATTATAATGGATTTGATGCTTTGAGTCAATATCTTTTTCATCGCAACAAAACAATTACGATCGATTTATCAAGAGCAAAACACTTGGATATCAACAACAACCTGCGTAAGTATTATATTTTGAGTTCGAATTTGTATAACGAAATTGAAGAGGAGTTTAAAAATGCGGAACAAATTTTAAACATTGAACCCGATAGTATTTTATTTTTATTCGAGAATTTGGCTTCCAAAAAAGTTATAATAAGCCCACAACTCGACTTAAGTTATAACCCCCGATTTAAACCTTATTCTAAAATGATTATAGAACCGGACAGTGTTCTTCTTTTTGGTCCAATTTCGCAACTCAAAACCATACAGTCCATTAAAACAAAAACATTTGCTTTCCACAATATTAATACCCAAGTGGATACTGTTTTAAAATTAGTTTTACCCGGTGATAAGTTAAAAAGTAAAACGGCAACAACGCAATTAAAAATCGACGTCGAAGAATATACCGAAGGAAAACTCGAATTACCAATTCAAATGCAGGGAAACAATAAAATTCGCTATAAAATATTTCCCTCCGTAGCTCAGGTAACTTATCAGGTAGCTTTAAAAGATTATGCAAAAATAACGCCGGCTTCTTTTGTCCTTCAGGCTGTACCTGATGTGCTCGAAACGGGAAAACTGCAACTCCAATTAAGTCAACAACCGGATAATATTATAGTCACTAATATTCAGCCTGCCACAGCCGAATATATTATCTTACGATAATGTTAAAAATAGGATTAACAGGAAATATTGGAAGTGGGAAATCTTTGATTTGTCAGCTTTTTGAAAAATTAGATGTGCCTGTATTTTATGCTGATACGGAAGCTAAGAAAATACTGGACAGCGCTAATTTAAGGCCAAAATTAATTGCCGAATTTGGCATTGATATCGTTAATCGGCAGAACAAGCTCATCGACAGAAAAAAATTAGCGGCTCTGGTTTTTACAAACAAACAAGCACTCCAAAAACTTAATGATCTCATTCACCCTCCCTTGCGTGAGGAATTCAAAAATTGGTGCAATGACCATAAAAACGAAGCTTATCTCATTCAGGAAGCGGCTATTTTATTTGAAAATGGTTTTTCCGATTTATTTGATAAAACCATTGTAGTTGCCGCGCCCAAAAATATCCGACTACAAAGAGTAATGGAAAGAGACAATGCCGATAAAAGTGAAGTTTTAGCCCGAATGAAAAATCAGTGGTCAGACAGTAAAAAGGAAGCGGCAGCAGATTATATCATTCACAATGATGGTTCACAATTGGTTTTACCTCAAGTTTTAAAATTGCATCAACTTTTCTCAAGTTCAAACAAATTCTAATTTTAAATTCTTATGATTAAAAACATTAGTAAGCAACTTCATTTGCAAGAAGCTCAGGTTAAAAACACCATAGAACTCCTTGAATCAGGCGCTACTATTCCTTTTATTGCACGCTACAGAAAAGAAAAAACCAATCAACTGGACGAAGTACAGATAAAAGCGATTCGTGATTTACAGGAGCAATTGATTGCATTAGAAAAAAGAAGAATCAGCATACTGGAAAGCTTACGCGAAAATAATTTTCTTACTGAGGAACTCGAACAAAAAATCAAACAAATCGATACACTCAGCGAACTAGAAGATATCTACCTCCCTTATAAACCAAAGCGCAGAACCCGCGCTACCATAGCTATTGAAAAAGGTTTAGAACCTTTGGCTAAAATGCTGATGGCGCAAAACCATAGCCATATCGAGGAGGCTGCAACTCGTTTTATAAACGCTAAAAAAGAAGTTAACACGATTGAAGAAGCCTTGCAAGGCGCAATGGATATTGTTGCCGAATGGATGAATGAACATGCCATAGTGCGAAAAAAAATGCGTCGGCTTTTCGAGAAAGAAGGGCAAATCACTTCCAAAGTGATAGAGAAGAAAAAAGAAGAAGCACAAAAATTTGAGATGTATTTCGATTGGGCAGAAAATATCCACAGCATTCCTTCTCATCGTTTGTTGGCTATTTTTCGTGGACAAAATGAGGGCTATTTAAAAGTACATATTCAACCTGAGCAAGAAAAAGCCATCGAAATTCTCGAAGGATTTTTTATAAAAACGAATTCCAGCACAGCTGATTATCTCTCAAAAACCATAAAAGATTGTTACAGCCGACTACTCAAGCCTTCGCTCGAAAATGAATTGGCAAAAACAGCAAAAGAAAAAGCAGATATTCAAGCTATAGCCATATTTTCCACCAACTTACATCAGCTCTTAATGGGTTCGCCAATGCGTGATAAAAGAGTTTTGGCTATCGATCCCGGATTTAGAACAGGCTGTAAATTAGTCTGTTTAGATGAATCAGGCAGTTTATTGCACAACGAAACGATTTATCCGCATTCGCCTCAAAATCAGACTAAACAAGCTATAAATAAAATTGATCAGCTTAGCAATATGTTTAAAATTGATGTGATTGCAATCGGAAATGGTACGGCAGGACGAGAAACCGATAATTTAGTGCGACGCATCCGTTTTAGTCGCTCCATAAAATCGATTATGGTAAACGAAAATGGGGCTTCTGTTTATTCTGCATCGGCAGTTGCGCGCGAGGAATTTCCGGAATACGACATCACGGTTCGAGGAGCGGTATCCATTGGTCGTCGATTAATTGATCCGTTAGCCGAATTGGTAAAAATAGAGCCTAAAGCTATTGGAGTTGGTCAATACCAACACGATGTGGATCAAACGCTTTTAAATAAAAGTTTAGACGAAGAAGTGATGAGTTGCGTAAATGCGGTGGGTGTTGATTTAAATACAGCAAGCAAACAATTATTGACTTATGTTTCTGGCGTTGGCCCCACTCTTGCCGAAAATATTATCGCTTACCGCAATGAAAAAGGCAGTTTTAAAAACAGAACGGAATTACTAAAAGTAAAACGATTTGGCGATAAAGCTTTTGAACAATCGGCCGGATTTTTCCGTGTTTACAATGGGAATAATCCATTGGATGCAAGTGCCGTTCATCCCGAATCTTATCCCCTAGTCGAAAAAATGGCTAAAGATTTAAATGTACCGATTAATAAATTGATTGGAAATAAGCCCCTAATCGATCAACTTAAACTAGAAAACTACCAAACAGACGCCATTGGTTTAGCAACTTTAGTCGATATTAAAAAAGAGCTTTTAAAGCCCGGGCTTGATCCGAGAGAAGATTTTAAAATTTGGGAATTTGATCCGAATGTAAAACATATCGACGACTTAAAAACGGGCATGGTACTCCCCGGAATTGTTACGAACATTACGGCTTTTGGAGCTTTTGTGGATGTTGGTGTACATCAAGACGGCTTAGTACATAAAAGTCAAATGGCAAAAACTTACGTAAGCGATCCAAATCAATTTGCACATTTAGGACAAAAGCTAAAGGTGAAAGTACTCGAAGTTGACATTGTGCGCAAACGCATACAATTCAGCATGTTAGTCGATTAGCTTACCTGGAAAGAAACTAAAATTTAGATAAGGATACAGCCCTATTCCAAAAAAGCTTGCTTGACATCCAATTTTGGTTATTTTTGTATGCTTCTAAACGAAATTATTAATTAACTAAAAAAAAAGAATATGTTTAAAGGACATCCTAAAGGACTTTATGTTGCATTTTTTGCAAATATGGGCGAACGCTTTGGTTTCTATACCATGATGGGAATTCTAGTATTTTACCTCACTGCAAAATTTGGCATCGCCGAAGAAAATGCTGGAAATATTTATGCTATCTTCTACGGTTCTATTTATGGTTTAGCTTTATTGGGGGGTATTATTGCAGACAGAACAAGAAATTACAAAGGGACTATTAATATTGGTCTTATTACAATGCTTGGTGGTTATGTATTAATGGCAATCCCCGGTTTTGGATTAACTTTTGCACTGATTGCCTTATTTGTGATCGCTTTTGGTAATGGATTATTTAAAGGTAATTTACAAGCCGTTGTAGGTCAACTCTACGACGAAAAAAAGTACGCTCATTTGAGAGACTCTGCTTTTTCCGTATTTTATATGGGGATAAACGTAGGTGCTTTATTTGCTCCAAGTGCTGCAGCAGGAATCATTAATTGGTTTATCAAATCACAAGGATATCTACGCAATAACGATCTTCCTGCTATAATCAATAGAGCTAAAGATGCCGACGGCATTTTCAATTCTTCTTTGCTTAGTGTTACTGACACTGCTAATCTTCAAATGTTAGCGGACAAAGTTACCATCAGTGGTCAGCATGTGAGTGATTTATCAAGTTTTGCAGCTGATTATATGCGTGCTTATGGAACCGGTTTTAATTATGCCTTTGGAGTAGCTGCACTTATGATGGTTATATCGTTTGTTGTGTTTACGATATTCAAGCGTCTATTACCTGATGTGAAGAAAGCTGAAGTTGATGAAACAGGCAAAGTTATAGAAATGTCGAAAGCAGAAACTAAGCAACGAATGACTGCTTTATTCCTTGTTTTTGGCGTTGTGATCTTCTTCTGGATGGCTTTCCATCAAAATGGATTAACGATGAGCTTCTTTGCTCGTGATTATACAGTGACTGAGGTTGGCCCTGCTGCCTATTTAGTATTTAACATTTGGTCGCTCTTAGCGATAGTTATCGGACTCTTGGGAGTAATCACTTTTTTCACAAAAAGCACTTCCCAAAAAGGCAAGTTAATTAGTCTTCTTTTTGTAGCTGGTGGTGGTTTAGCAACCTATTACTTCTACTCAACTAATCCGGAAATAAATGCTTTCTCTCCAGAACTATTTCAGCATTTCAATCCAACAATGATTGTATTGCTAACTCCTGTAGTGGTTGGAATCTTCGCCTTTTTAAATAAAAGAGGAAAAGAGCCATCTACACCACGTAAGATTGGTTATGGAATGATCTTAGCTTCTTTTGGTTTTGTAATTCTACTGATTGGTTCTATTGGATTAGATCCTTTTGATGTAATGACTACAGATCCCAATCACCTGCGTGTTGGTACTGGCTGGTTGATTGGAACTTATTTTACGTTGACCATTGCCGAACTTTTCTTAAGTCCAATGGGAATCTCTTTTGTATCCAAAGTTTCACCTCCAAAATACCAAGGCTTAATGCAAGGTGGTTGGTTAGGTGCTACGGCTGTAGGCAACCTTCTATTAGGTGTTGGATCCTATTTATATGTTCGCGTTGCTATTTGGCAACTTTGGCTAGTTTTTATTGTCCTCTCTTTAATTGCTGCTGCTTTCATATTTTCTATTATGAAAAAACTAGAGAAAGTTTCATAAACAATCAAATTAGAATATATAAAAACCCGAAAGTCGATTGGCTTTCGGGTTTTGTTATTTTTGCCAAATGGAATATCCTTGGAATCATCAGCGAAGATTTAACGCTTACGCGCAATATTTTGAAAAAATAATGGGCGAGCGCGTTCAGAAAGTCACCATCGATGCCGGTTTTACTTGTCCTAATCGCGATGGAAAAGTGGCACGGGGCGGCTGTACCTATTGCAACAACGATTCGTTTAATCCCTCTTACAATACACCGGCAAAAACGGTTGACTTACAAGTGGAAGAAGGAATAGAATTCCATGCCAACCGATACCGCAGAGCAAATAAATTCTTGGCCTATTTCCAAGCGTATTCAAATACCTATTCCTCGCTTGAAAACCTGAAACGCATTTATGCGCCGGCACTAGAAAAAGAGGAGATTGTTGGCTTAGTTATTGGCACACGTCCTGATTGCATTGATGATGAAAAGCTCAACTATTTTGCGGAAATTAGTAAAACGCATTATGTTATTCTGGAATATGGCATAGAATCGGTTTACAATAAAACGCTTGAACGCATTAACAGAGGACATACTTTTGAGCAAAGCATAGAAGCCATAGAAAAAACGGCTGCTGCCGGAATTAAAGTAGGCGCTCATCTTATTTTTGGACTTCCCGGTGAGTCACGCGAGGAAATGATGGCCGAGGCGGATATTGTTTCTCAGCTACCGCTAAACAATATCAAGTTTCATCAATTGCAAATTATTGTAAAAACAGCTATGCAAAAGGAATATCTTCAATATCCTGAGCGATTCAACTTGTTTGGCTTGGAAGAGTATATCCAATTTATGGTCGATTTTGTCGAAAAACTCAATCCTAAATTTGTAATAGAACGTTTTGCGGGCGAAGTACCACCACGTTTTTTAGTGAGTCCGGGATGGGGAAAAATTCGCAACGATCAAATCCTAAATCGAATTGAAAAAGAACTTGAACGTCGCGATAGCTGGCAAGGAATATATTACAATCCTATACGATAACTGAGCTTGATAAGGAAAATATTATAGGCTTTATCGGCAAATAAATTATCCAAATCATCACCAACATTAAGATTTCCATCAGCCGTATAACCACTGCGCGTTTGATTCCAAACCAAATAAACAGATGATCCGGGATTATATTCCCAACGAATTACAAGGTTTGATAAAAATTCTTGGAAATTAAAATCGGGTTTATCGATACTGTAATCTACAATTCCGTCGTTATTTTCATCAAAATTATACACCTCATCTTCAAGATTCATTTGAGCCGAACTAAAAACATCAAAGCGATTGCGATAAGTTTCATTCATTGGATCGTTAATCATTTTAAAATCTTGGTATTTTCCACTGGCAATAAAGGGCTGACCCCAATATTGGAGTGTTAAATCGGGTGTAAAATTGTAACTTATCCGAATAGAGGCGCTAAGCACTTTTTGATCGAGCGATGCAAAAATAAAGCGATCTTCGTTATTGTATGAATCTTGACTCACATACTGAAGTTCATCAAACGATTTATTGTAATCGGCATTAACCGAAACCGATAAAGTATTGATTGGCTTATAGGTAAAACCTGAAGAAATAGTAAAGCTATTGGAACTGTCCTCAAAACCATTGCCAAAATGATTATAAATCCAGAAATGCAATTTTTTACGTGAATCCGTGCTGATATTGTATTGAATACTTTTACTTCCTTGCGTTCGCATTTGCGGACCACCGCGAAGCATCGTATTTGACAATCCATTGGTGTTTAGATTTAAGTGGCCCCAAAAATTCCAGAAATTTTTAAAGGACATGTTTCCGTTTAACTCCAAACCATGGCCCAATAAATCACCACCAAAATCCCATATATTGTAATAATCACCACTTAAATTCCAGGAACGATATATCCCTTTGGGTTCCCATACACGATATTGACCCCAATACATAGCAAATACCTGATCTGCCTGACGTAAATATCCTATATCATTCAATTCCAATCCCGGGGTTTTCCATAACAGAACGCCTAAATGTGTCCAATGCCCTTTTTGATTAAGCACTTGCAATCTTCCACCAGAACCTGACATAGAAGTTTTGGTTGGATCGTAATTTACATAATCATTGTCTTCTCTTTGAAAATAACGTGCCGAAGATTCTTGGGTTCTTAAGATTGCTTCTTCGTTTCCGCTTACCTGACTAAAGGCTGCATTTACATTAATCATCCAGCTTTTATCTTTATAATACTGTGTAAAATCAACCCCTCCGGTATACGCGTTTTTATGGAAATGATCTTCGGTAGTTTCATCAAGCCACCGATTTGTGCTTGTAATCATTCCGCCCACAATTGTATTTCCATTATTAAAATCTTTTTGTACGCGGCCTAAAAAATAATTAGTAAGCGGTTCAACCGTTTCGTAACGGCGTGTGCCATTATCATCTATCTCTGCTCTTCCTTCACCAGCAACGCTTTCTATAATTCCTATGGAAAGGCCATTGCTCGTTTTACCTGTTAGTTTAGCCGCTCCAAGAATTGGAGTAAAAACAGGAACTGAAGCAAATTCATTATCATTTAAATTGGGATGTAATTTTGGTCGGCGACCTATTCTTCTGGAATAAAAAAGATTGTCGTTGCCCACACCACCGTCACCAATACCAATGCCAAAAGTAGTAATGTTTGCACCTTCTATAAAGAAGGGTCTTTTTTCTTGAAAGAAGGTTTCATAAGCCGTAAGATTCACTTGCGAAGGATCGGCTTCTACTTGACCGAAGTCCGGATTGATGGTTAAATCCATGGTTAAATTATTGGTTACCCCAATTTTGGCATCTACACCTCCGTTTATGCTCGAATTTGACCCATCCGCAAAAGGATTACCGACTTCGGCCTCAAAACGCTCCGCCTTTGCCAATGCATAAGGAGTAATATCAAATATTTTTTGAGGTTTTATAGATTCTAGACCATTCAGTTCACCGAATAAATGAACCAAACCGGGAGCATCTTTCGATATATGCTGCCAAAAATCGAGTTCATTATGCCGATAAGTTTGACGAAAAACTTCCATTCCCCATACGCCATCCGATTTATTTTCAAAACGCAATTGGCTAAACGGAATCTTCATTTCGGCCACCCAACCTTGGTCGTTGAAATCTACCTTCACCCACCAATTTGGATCCCAAGAGGAATCTTCATTTTCGCCGTCTTCGGTAAGCATTTGATCGAACTTAACACCACCGGCAGTTACAGCAAACATAAAAGCCGTACGTAAATCGTGATAACTATCCAGGGCTATACCTACAAAATCTCCATCCGGATCATCGCGTCGGGTTAATCGACGAACAATGCTGTCGGGGCTCGTATCGAAGGCTTTTATTGCTACATAGAGGTTGTCTTTATCAAATAAAACTTTGAATTCTGTTCTTTGAGTGGCGTCTTTACCGTTGAAAGGTTCGTGCTGCGTAAAATTATCAATCCAAACGCCCTTTTCCCAAACACTATCTTTTAACAATCCATCTATAACAGGGGCTTCATCAACTTGAATGGCCGTATAATTCTTTTTAGGGTTGCCTTGCGAAAAGCCGAATAGAGGCATTATTACAAGACATAAGCTTAAGTAAAATAGGTTTCTCATTTAAATTTAGTTCTAGTTTGTATTGTTTTATTTATATTAGATAGACCAATTTTTTATGAATGAGTTACAGTGTGTGCAAAATTTTTACGTTAAAAATATCTTAATTATTAAGCACTTGATAGTTAGTCCTTAAATTTTATTAAAATGATTGAATTCGATACGAAACTAAGCTCTTCGTCTCTAAAAAACCTTTATTTTCGCATAATAAACATTTAAAACAAAACCATTTTGAAATTTTTATTTATACTTTTTTTGATTTTTTTAGTTGCTCCTTATGTCATACGATGGCTTATGCCTATTCTATTAAAGAGTTTTATGAAAAGAGCTCAAAATCAAATGAATCAGCAATATCAACAAAAAGATTCGAAAAAAGAAGGCGAAGTTAATGTTTCGCAAACATCAAGGACAAAACCAAGCGGAGAGAAAGAAAAACTTGGCGATTATGTTGATTTCGAAGAAATAAAAGACGATCAATCCAAATAACACCCCTAATTATATGAAGGATTTAAAAAGTTTGAAACACTTATTTCCCTACATAGCGGCTGTCCTTATTTTTATCGCGCTTAGCTTTGCCTATATGAGTCCTGTGCTACAAGGCAAAAAATTAAAGCAGCACGATATTACCGTATTCAAAGGAATGTCGAAGGAAATTGCCGATTTTAGAGAAACAAATGGTGAAGAACCTTTATGGACCAACGGCATGTTTGGCGGGATGCCGGCCTACCAAATATCCACTTTGTATCCTAATAATTGGGTGAATAAAATTGACAAAATCTTTAAACTGGGGCTTCCTCATCCGGTTAATTTATTGTTTCTCTATTTTATCGGATTTTTTATCCTGTTAATCGTTTTAAAAGTCGATCCGTGGTTGGCAATTGTGGGTTCCATTGCCTTTGCATTTTCGACTTATTTTATCATCATTTTTGGAGCAGGTCATAACTCTAAAGCCCATGCGATAGCTTATATGGCGCCTGTAATAGCGGGAATTATATTAACCTATCGAGGCAAATATTTATTGGGAGGAATTCTCACGGCTTTATTTGCCGCACTGGAAATTTCGGCCAACCATTTTCAGATAACCTATTATTTATTGTTGTTTATTCTGATTTTGGTTTCCGCTCTATTTATCGATCATCTGAAAAGAAAACAACTGCCAAATTTCGTTAAAGCAAGTGCTACTTTAATTTTGGCTGCTATCTTGGCCATATTACCGAACATTACCAACCTTCTGGTAACTTCTGAATACTCAGCGCTTTCTATGCGTGGAAAATCGGAATTAGTAAAAGAAGGCGATATTCAAACAACTGGTTTAGATAAAGATTATGCTACACAATGGAGTTATGGCATAGGCGAAAGTTTAAGTCTTTTATTTCCAAATGTAAAAGGCGGAGCTTCGGATGCTCTGGCAAATAACGAAGAAGCCATGCAGGCCGTTGATCCACAGCTCAGAAACGCTATTGCTCAAAACAGTGTCTCTGCTTATTGGGGCGACCAGCCCTTTATGGCCGGGCCTACCTATGCAGGTGCAATTATCATTTTTCTCTTTATTTTGGGATTGTTTTATGTAAAAGGCTATTTAAAATGGGCATTGCTTGTCGGAACGCTTTTAAGCATTTTATTGGCTTGGGGAAAAAACTTTATGCCGCTTACAGATTTTTTCCTCGATTATGTTCCGCTCTATAATAAATTTAGAGCAGTAAGTATGATTTTGATTTTGGCTGAATTTACAATTCCAATTCTAGCCTTACTTGCACTTGCAAAAATCATTAAAGAACCCGACCTCATTCAAACACGTAAAAAAGAATTTTTTCTTGCCTTTGGATTTACCGGAGGTATCCTCTTCATATTTTACGTCGTTCCAAAGTTATTTTTCAGTTTTCTAAGTCAAATGGAGGCAGAACAATTATTGAATAACTCCAGTTTACAAATCAGGGAATTTGTAAACAACATGGAAGCCGCCAGAATAAGTATTTTTAAATCGGATGCCATTCGGAGTTTTATGTTTATTCTTTTAATGGCTGTGGCGATATACCTATATTCGGTAAAAAAAATAAACAAATCGGTTTTGATTCTGATTACCGGAATTTTGCTAACAGCCGATTTATTTACGGTAAATAAGCGTTATTTAAACGAAGACGATTTTGACAGAAAACGAAAAGTAGAAAATCCATATACACCTTCGGCGGCCGATAAAATTATTTTAGCGGACAAAAGCCTTGATTATCGCGTTTTAAATCTGGCAAATCCATTTAACGACGGGGCAACCAGCTATTTTCACAAATCCATTGGAGGCTATCATGCCGCTAAATTAGGACGCTACCAAGACCTCATCGATTTTCGATTACAACCCGAAATAAAACAATTAATTGCAGCACTCCAAAACGCAAATAGTCTCGACATTAATACGGAATTGAAAGCATTAGGTTCGCTAAATATGCTGAATACAAAGTACATTATTTACAACCCACAAGCAGCTCCAATTAAAAACCATTATGCCAATGGGAACGCTTGGTTTGTGAAAGATTTTGAACTTGTCGAGAATGCGAATGAAGAGCTAAGTCAATTAGCTTTGGTGGATACGAAAACAAAGGCTTTGATTGACAAACGCTATGAAGATCAGTTAAAAGACTTGATGATCGATTATAGTCCATCAAATAGCATAGAATTAGTCGATTATAAATCGAATAATCTTATTTACAAAGCAAATACGCGTTCTGAGCAATTGGCTGTTTTTAGTGAAATTTATTACGAAAAAGGATGGAATGCCTATATCGATGGCAATTTAGCGCCCTATCTGAGAGCGGATTATACTTTACGGGCTATGTTGATTCCTGCAGGGGAGCATACCATCGAATTCCGTTTTTTGCCTCAGAGTTATTATTTAGGCGAAAAAATCGCTCTCGTTGGTTCAATTATCTTATTGATTTCGCTTATAGGAATTATTGTTCGAGAGTTAATCTCCTACTCAAAATCCAGAAAAACAGCAGATTAAATGAGCAACAAAAAGGTATTAATACTGACCTATTACTGGCCCCCGGCAGGTGGAGCGGGGGTGCAGCGATGGCTTAAGTTCGTCAAATATCTTGCTGA
>JBFHQD010000046.1:0-17093 GCA_041592395.1 Bacteroidales bacterium
AGATTTCGTTTAGGGACGGTCTTTTTATGCTCCGCGTAGAATGGTGGTACTGTGCTGACTATTCCCGAATTGATTTGAATAAACAGATGTCCTCGTCCAGGTTTATTGAAATCTTGCGGTATCGATATAAATTTAACGTGATCAACAGTGATTTGTAAGCAAGGAATCCGGTTATTTTGACCATTGAAAACTTAAATTGTACTTTTCAAGAGTAATTCTTATCTTTACCTTAAGAAATATATGTTAAGAAATATAAGTGGAATGAAAGCAAAGAAAAAAAGAAGAAATACCGATTTGCTCGATAAAGACGCAAAAAATTGGAAAGGCGCCTTTTATTATAATCCAGCCGATTCCCGAATATTTGTACCTAAAAAGTACAGATACAGTGGCTATACACTTAATTTCGGCAATTTATTTACTTACTTAATTATTTTAGGCTTTATCCTTTTTTGGGTGATGCTAAATTATATGCGAACATGGTAAACGCAGCTTTAGTGCGCGCTATTTTAATAGGTAGTCGCTAAAATACAGATTTAATCAGCGTTTGGCCGTCATTCTTTTTGCCTGAATCAAGCGTTCTTTTCATATAAAAGTCAATAATTTGAATAAACAACTAAACCAATGAAAAAAGACAATCTATTTTTAATTATCGGACAGGGTTCTATGCTGCTTGGATTTTCGACTTTCATAATCAATTATTTTTTTCTGAATAATCATCCTGTATTCGTATATATCATCATCTTAATCTTCGCTTTATCCATGTTCTTTAATTTAAAATATCTAATTAGAAAAATAAAAGCGTCGAAATAAGGAACGCCTAACAGGTGCACCTATTGAATTCTGCTTTAATAGCAAAGGAGAAAAGAACGATTTGAAGCCAAAATAAAAATAACTTTGTAAAACGAAACAGCAGTATAAATATAGACCTTTAGAAGATTTATAAAAACATAAAGCGCTAAGATGAATACAAAAAAACCAACGAACACTTTTCGTAGCGATTTATCCAATAAGGAATTCTCCACCGCAGAAAAAGTTTCGGGCAAAACCATAAGAAGCTCCATACTTAAATTGATAGTCGAGGACAAGCCCGAATTTACAGCAGACAGTTTTTTGGCTATGAGCGAATTAAACAGCTATCGCCAAAAATATGTCGAAGAATTTTTAACCAATCAATTAGGCAGTTTAAGCGATTTAGACCATACCGTTTTGTTTTCGTTAAAAGATAAAAACACCTTGGCCGATAAATTGGATAATGACGAAGGCGAGGCGATGACTTTTGGACAGCGAATTGCTGATAAAGTGGCTACTTTTGGAGGAAGTTGGACTTTTATTATCTCCTTTACGGTTTTCCTGCTTTTATGGATTATACTCAATATTGTTTTTTTGGCCAATCAAGGTTTCGATCCTTATCCATTTATCCTACTTAATTTAATTTTATCAAGTTTGGCTGCCGTTCAAGCTCCGGTGATTATGATGAGTCAAAATCGACAGGAAGAAAAAGACCGTGAAAGAGGAAAGAAGGATTATATGATTAACCTGAAATCGGAATTAGAAATCAGGATGTTGCACGAAAAAATAGACCATTTAATTATCAGTCAACAACAGGAAGTCATCGAAATACATAAAGTACAAATCGAAATGCTTAACGACATTTTAAAGCAAATAAAAAAGTAATATGAAAGAGGATATCAAAGCTATTGAGCTCTATTCAGGAACACTCTGGGAAGCAGAGCTACTTAAAAGTCTGTTAGAGAATGCCGATATAGAAAGCTTTTTAAAAGATGGAATTATTGGCACAAATTTTCCTTGGCATGCTGCCGGAGGTGGAGCCAATCCGATTAAAGTAATTGTTTCGAGCCAAGACTACGATCGCGCTTTACTTGTGCTTAAGGATTTTAAAGAAAATCAGAAAAAATAAAAACACATTAGAATATCCTCGCCTTATTTGGCAGGGATTAGAATAGCTTAAAACGATAAAAAAAGATGAATAATCACTCTGCCAAAAACAACAAACACATTAGTTTAAACTTGAATGTAAGAGGAATAGGCCAATCGCCCACCTTAGCCATTAACGAATTGAGTAAAAAATTGAGTGCCAAAGGAATGACTATCTACCGTATGGGACTTGGCCAATCTCCTTTTCCCGTTCCTCCTCCCGTTGTTGAATCATTAAAAATGCATGCCCACGAAAAAGATTATTTAAATGTAAAAGGTTTAGAATCTCTTCGGCAAGCGGTTGCTCATTTTCATCGTCAAAAAGACAATGTGGATATCAAACCCAGTAATGTGCTTATTGGCCCGGGATCTAAAGAGTTGATGTTTATTTTGCAACTCGTTTATTACGGCGATTTACTTTTACCAACGCCCAGCTGGGTTTCCTATGCTCCACAAGCCAAAATCATTGGTAGAAATATCAAGTCTATTCCTACATCTTATGAAAATAAATGGAGAATTACACCTAAAGAATTGACGGAGTTTTTAAAAAACGAAAACGATCAGTTCAGACCTCGATTATTGATTCTTAATTATCCTTCCAACCCCGATGGAGGAACCTATTCTGAGGAGGACCTCAAGAAAATTGCCGCCATCGCCAGAAAACACGAACTCATTATTTTATCAGATGAAATCTACGGACAATTGCACTTTAAAGGCAAACACATTTCCATAGCACGTTTTTATCCCGAAGGAACCATAATCAGTTCTGGTTTATCTAAATGGTGTGGCGCAGGGGGTTGGCGACTGGGCACTTTTGCCTTTCCGCCTAACTTTGATTGGCTCCTGAATGCAATGTCTGCTGTTGCCAGCGAAACCTATACTTCCGTAAGTGCGCCCATACAATTTGCTGCAGTACGCGCTTTTAAGGGCGGAATTTTAATAGAACGTTATCTTTGGCATGTCCGACGCATTCTATCCTTTCTGGCCGACAAAAGTGTTGAAATATTACGTAAGGGCAATATTCGTGTCCAAGCTCCCGACGGTGGTTTTTATCTGTTTATCGATTTTTCTTCATTAGCAGATAAATTAAAAGCTAGAGGAATAACGGATAGTACCATTTTGTGTGAAAAATTATTAGAAGAAACCGGAGTAGCCATATTGCCCGGCGAAGCCTTCCTATTGCCAAAAGAAGCATTGGTAGCTCGCTTGGCTTTTGTTAATTTTGATGGAGCTAAAGCCTTGGCATTAAGCGAAACGATTCCATTAAACGAAAATCTTCCTGAAGAATTTATAGACAACTGCTGCTATTCAGTTATAAAAGGAATGCAACTCATTGCCGATTGGGCTAACCTCTGAAACGCTTACTAAAAACGAATGGATTTACAATTTTTAAATACCTCTATAAAAGGGCGAAAAGCCCAATATTTAGAATTCAACACGAGCGGAACTAAAGCTGTTTTCTATTCTGCAAATGGTTTTCCTTTAGGTACTTATTCTGAATTTTTAAAGCAGCTACTTCCTGCTTTTCAATTAACTTGCTTATCGCCCCGAGCTTGCTGGCCAAATATTGGCGATCCGGCTTTACAAACAAATTGGGAAATTTATGCCGATGATTTAATCGACTTTATAGAACAAAAATACAAGGAAGCAGTTGTTGTTATCGGGCATTCTCAAGGTGCTACTGCGGCCATAATTGCAGCATCTAAACGTCCTGAACTCTTTAAATCCTTGATTGTTATTGAACCGGCCTCGGTTTGTACCGCTTTAGGTTTCATCGTTAAATGGACTCCCTATTTTATTAAAAAGAATTTTCAACCCTTTAAAAGTGGATTACAAAAACAAGAAATTTGGGAATCGCACGAAGCTTTTTATAATTTTTACAGAAAACACAGGGCCTATAAACGCTTCCCTGACAAGGTTTTAAAAGATTATGCCAACTATGGATTGAAACCTTTGAGTAATGGAAGTTATACCTTGACCTATTCCTCAAAATGGGAAACTTCTAATTATACCTTGGCTCCAACTATTTGGAAATACCTTAAAAAGGTAAAAATCCCGATTCAGGTTATCGCAGGAAAACCTTCTCTATTTTTTACCCAAGCGGTAAGAGATAAATGGAGGAAAGTATCACCCCAATCCACCATTGAAATAAATGAAAACTATGGCCATTTATTTCCATTGGAAGCTCCCGAGGAATGCGCCGGCTTAATTAAAACGATTGCTTCATCTTAATATCCTATTGAAAATTAGGCTTTTGTTAACAATTTGAATTGAAACTCCCCTTTCAAATACATTATCTTTGATAATTAAATCAATTGTAATATCAGGCAAATGAAAAAATCAAAGTATTGCCAAAGTTGTGGAATGCCTCACAAAAAAGATAGGTTAGGTGGCGGTACGAATGCCGACGGAAGTAAAAACGCGAAATTCTGTTCACACTGTTATCAAAACGGCGAGTTTCAAAATCCGGAAATTGATACCGCAGAAAAGATGCAAGAATTCGTAAAAAATAAGCTCATCGAAATGGGATTCCCCTGTTTTATAACCGGTTTTTTCACCAAAGGAATTCCAAAATTAGAGCGCTGGAAAAATTAAATGACTTGAGCGAATGACAATTGAAACTATTTTAAAAGAATTAGAATCGTATACTAGCGAAGATACCAAAAAAGTACTCATTCGCCACGGAGCCAGAGAACCCTTTTTTGGCGTAAAAGTGCAAGACTTAAAAAAGATTGTCAAAAAAATAAAAACCAATCACGAATTATCGCTTCAATTGTATGCTACCGGGAATTCGGATGCGATGTATTTAGCCGGTTTAATTGCCGATGCAAACAAGATTTCGAAAAAAGATTTAAATGCTTGGGCTAAAGAAGCCTATTGGTATTACCTTTCAGAATATGCAGTGGCATGGGTAGCTGCGGAAAGCAAATTCGGATTGGAGTTGGCCCTAGAATGGATTGAATCGCCCAAAGAAAATATAGCTTCATCGGGTTGGGCTACTTTATCCAATTTGTGTTTGATCAAAGACGATACTGCTCTTGATATTGAATTATTTAGTCAACTTCTCGATCGCGTGGAAAAGGAAATTCATCAAGCGCAGAATCGTGTTCGCTATACGATGAACGGTTTTGTTATAGCGACCGGTACATCGATTAAAGCGCTGACAAAGAAAGCAAGTGAAATCGGAACACGAATCGGTAAAGTTGACGTCAATGTTGGAAATACATCGTGCAAAGTTCCATTAGCTACTGAATATATACAAAAAGTAATTGCAAAGGGAAACCTTGGAAAAAAACGTAAATCAGCACGTTGCTAATACCATTTAATAATCAAACAATTGTAAAACCTCTAAAAATAAAACACTATGAAAATTTTAAAGTATTTAGGCATTGGCCTTTTAGTAATTGTAGCTCTCGTTTTAATTATCGCGCTGTTTGTACCAAAAGATGTTGTGTATGAAAAATCGATCCTGATTAATGCCCCAATAGAAACGGTTTGGGAAAATACAAACAGTCTTGCAGATATGGATAAATGGAATCCTTGGGACGAAAAAGATCCGATGATGGTAAAAGATTTTTCGGGAATTGATGGCACTATCGGTGCTATGCAAAGTTGGGATAGTGATGTTAAAGAAGTAGGAAAAGGATCTCAAACGATTACCAATATTGAAGCTCCTACACTTTTCGAAACGGATTTATTATTCTTAACGCCCTACGAAAGTGAAGCGAAAGCCTATGTAAAATTAGCTCAGGAAGGTGATCAAACGAATGTTACTTGGGGATTTAAAAGCGTTATGCCATATCCCCTAAATATTACATCGCTATTTATAAATATGGAAAGTATGATGGGCGAAGATTGGAACAAAGGCTTAACAAAGCTAAAAACCATTAGCGAAACAGAAGTTGAGGATGATCAAACCCCTATGGAGGAATAATTGAAAATCATTTTAATTCAAGCGTTTTTTTGAATCTAGACCATCAGGTGTTCACTCAAAAAAGCGCTTATTTTTTATAACGAACTTCCAAACCTTCAAAAACTTCGAGAACCGCCGGACAAACCAGCGTATTTTTAACACTTAAATTAAGTAATTGATAAAACTTTTCGCGATCGGTATGGGGGTATTCGCGACAAGCTTTTGGCCGAACATCATAAATAGAACAGTAATTATCTTCTCCCAAAAAAGGACAAGGCTGTTGTCTGAAAACATAGTCATTTTCTTCGTCGAGTAATAAATAGCTTTCGACCATTTGAGCCGGACGAATACGTAAATACTTGGCAATCCGCTGAATATCTTTGTCCGTAACAATTGGACTTATCGTTTTACAACAATTAGCACATTGAAGGCAATCGATATGAGAAAAGGCTTTGTCGTGTAATTCGCGGCTAACAAGATCTAAGTCTTTTGGCTTTTTTTTACGTAATGCAGCGGCTAATTTCTTGTTCTTTTGCAAGGCAAGCTTAGCTTTTTCGGAATGGGCTTTTAAATCGGTCATGCTAATTTGATGATGTGATGATGTGATGATGTGCAACTTCGATAATTGGAGCCGATACCAATCTTCAAATTTCCAAATTAGAACATCAGCACATTAACTATTTAATTCCACGTCTTTTTTTAATCTCATCGTAAGCCGCATTTAACTGCTGGAATTTTTCCTCGGCAGCTTTATGCATATCTTCGCCCAAGTGACTCACTTTATCGGGGTGGTATTTTATGGCCATTTTATGATAGGCTTTCTTCACTTCGCTATCTGTAGCGTCGGGTGTTATTTCTAAAATCTTATAAGCCGATTCCGTATCTTTAACAAACATGGCTTTTACCGAATTAAAATCGCCCGAACTCAGACCTAAGAATCCGGCAATATTCTGAATCATTAAAATTTCAGAATCAGCCGTAACGCGATCTGCGCCGGCAATACCAAACAAATAATGTAAAAGCTGTAAACGCGATGAATAATCCATTGCAGAACGAATCTGACCGCTAACATCCTGAACATTAATATCTTTTTTCAGCAGTTCTTTCAGCACTTGCATCAACTGAACGGTTTTAACTTCTCCAAAATTGCTAACAAAGAAACGTTTTACATAATCCAATTCCGATTTCTTAACTACGCCATCGGCTTTCATAACGGCGGCCGACAAAACCAAAAGGCTTACACTAAAATCTCCGGCTTGAGTCGATCTTGTTCCCGAGGCATATGGATGTCCCTGAAAGCTTCGCGATGTTTCTTTTGTTCCGCCTTCGAACATGGAGCCAAACATAAAACCGAGCAGTCCTCCAATAGGTCCACCAAGCGCCCAACCTAATCCTCCACCTATCCATTTCCCATAGCCCGCTTTCTGCGTTTTCACTTGAGAGGGATTTGAATACGGATGTTTTTGTTCTTGTTTTTTAGCGCCGGAATTACTCAAGTAAAAGAAAAGTACAGCAATTCCAAAAAGTATAAATGCAATAGTCATAATTCAAAATTTGATGCAAAAGTACAGATATCGCTTGTCGAATCTATAGGATTTAAAATTTTTTATCATTTTGACGCGTTATTTTGTAAAAATTACACCGTTCTGTTTATCGAAAAGAATTAGCAAAATGTTGCTTTATTTTCATTTGAATATTCTTTACATTTGCTTTTTCAAACACAAAAACGAATGACGATGAAAAAAGCATTTTTTATACTTCTGGCTCTAAGTCTTTTCTTTTCGGCCTGTAACACAAAACAAAATAAAATGGCAGACAATCCTTTTTATACTGAGTATGGAACACCTTTTGAAGTGCCTGATTTTTCAAAAATTAAAACTTCAGACTATATTCCTGCTTTTGAGGAAGGCATAAAACAGCATGCTGCTGAAATTGATGCAATTGCCAATAACGAAGAAGCTCCAACTTTCGAAAATACATTGGAAGCAATGGACAAAAGTGGTGCACTTTTAGACCGCGTGAGTAGCGTTTTTTACAATCAATTCAGCGCCAACACAAACGACGAATTAAAAGCCATCAATAAAGAGATAGCACCAAAAATGGCCGCTCATTCAGATAATATTAACCTAAACGCCAAATTATTTAAACGCGTTAAAACGGTTTACGACGAGCAAAAAGAATTAAACTTAACAACAGAGGCTAAGAACGAACAAGCTTTAAATACAGAGCAAACGGCTCTATTGGATAAAGTGTATACCGGTTTTGTTCGCGGTGGCGCGAATTTAAACGACGAAGATCAAGCTAAAATGCGTGAGATTAACGGCAAACTGGCTTTGCTTTATCCTCAGTTTGGCGAAAACGTGGTTAACGATCGCATTGCTTATAAACTTGTTATCGATAATGAAAAAGACTTGAGCGGACTTCCTCAATCGGTTAAAGATGCAGCTGCAGAAGCAGCAACTGAAGCCGAGATGGAAGGAAAATGGGTTTTCACTTTAGATAAACCCAGTTGGATTCCTTTCTTGCAATATGCGGATAACCGCGAGCTCCGTAAAGAAATTTACATGGCTTGGATGAATCAAGGAAACAACAACAACGCGAACGACAATAAAGAAAACATCAAAGAAATTTTAAAACTGCGTTTACAAAAAGCTCAGCTTTTGGGCTATAAAACTTTTGCCGATTATGCCATTGATAACAATATGGCAAAAACACCCGAAAACGTAATGACTTTACTAACTAAGTTATGGAATGCGGCATTACCAATGACAAAACAAGAAGCCAAAGAATTGCAAGCCATAGCAAACAAAGAAGGCGATCATATTAAATTAGAAAGCTGGGATTGGTGGTATTATACGGAGAAGTTGAGAAAAGAAAAATATGCTCTGGAAGAATCAGAACTTCGACCTTATTTTTCTTTAGCCAATGTTCAAGCAGGTGCTTACGAATTGGTTCACCGCATTTATGGATTAAATATGATTCGTCGCAACGACATTCCTGTTTATCACGAAGATGTTGAAGCCTGGGAAGTTCAAGAAGAAAATGGCGATCACGTCGGCATTTTATTGGTTGATTATTTCCCACGTGCAAGTAAAAGAGGAGGCGCTTGGATGTCGTCTTATCGTAAACAAATGGGTACAGGCGATGATTTTGTAAGTCCGGTTATTGTGAATGTTGGGAATTTTACAAAACCAACGGCCAACGAACCTTCTTTATTGAGCATTGATGAAGTCCAAACCCTTTTCCACGAATTTGGTCACGGCTTGCATGGTTTATTGTCGAATGTTAAATACAACACCATTTCAGGAACATCTGTTAAAAGAGATTTTGTCGAGCTTCCTTCTCAAATTATGGAAAACTGGGCATTAGAACCTGAAATGTTAAAGATTTATGCCAAGCATTATAAAACAGGCGAACCAATTCCAGACGAATTAATCGCCAAAATTCAAAAAAGCAGTCAATTCAATCAAGGCTTTATTACGATTGAATATTTGGCAGCTAGCTTGTTAGACATCAAATACCATATGATTGATAATGTGGAAGATATCGAAAATCTGGATGTTTTGGCTTTTGAAAAGCAAACGATGTCTGATTTAGGATTAATCGACGAAATTATTCCTCGTTATAGAAGCACTTATTTTAATCACTCTTTTGGTGGCGAAGGCTATTCTGCAGGCTATTACGTTTATATTTGGGCTGCTGTTTTAGATTCGGATGCTTACCAAGCTTTTGTTGAAAACGGTATTTTTGATAGAGCTACAGGCGATTCGTTCCGTAAAAATGTCATTTCTAAAGGAGGCTCTGACGAACCAATGACACTCTATAAAAATTTCCGTGGAGCTGATCCCTCTATCGAACCTTTATTGAAAAAACGCGGTTTAAAATAATCGCATTTGAAAATAGTTTATAGGGCCGGCTTTTGTCGGCCTTTTTTTATGCTTTTTCTTTATAAGACAAGAGATTAAGTTCCACTTTTAATATTTGGTGTGTAGGATAAATTCTTATTAATCTTTTCTTTTCCATGATACACGGTAAAAATTAGGACTTCTTTTGAACTTCCAAATACTATTTCGTTCCTACGGAACTTCTCATCAAGAGGACATAATTTCAACACTACCCGCATTTCGTTCCTAGCGGAACTGTCTCAGCGGGACAAAATTCGGGTAGAATGATCATTAAAAATAGTCTAAAGTTTCGTAGGAACGAAATCGCTTTATACCAAACAACATCGATTTCTTTTAGCGCCGATTTGTTTTCAGAGTTTTGGTTTTTTTATTTCTTCTATCTCAAGTTTAACAATTAAATGATTCCGAAGTAGTTGCCTTACTTTTATACAAATACGCCTTATTTGAATAGGGAAATGGATTGATTTTTCGCTATTAAAAACACTTGATAACATAAAAACGCCAAACTCTGTAAAAACAAAGGGCTGCTTTCTGAGCCCGCCCCGACTAGATGTCGCAATTTGCGATTTCAAACTCGAGATTATTTTTACAACTCTTGCAATCCTATCAAAATGATGTGTAAATTTACTCCCATGGTACAACAAACAAATATTTCTATGTTTTTCTGCATGTATGGCTCTTTTGGCCGAGGTTTGTTTGAATGTTGGATCTCCTGATTCCACATATTCAGTTCCCTTTATACCTAGAATTACGCCTAATTCCTTTGTTATTCATTTACATTTTGCAATCCGATGAGCGGAATTGTCTTCGATATAAAACGATTTGCTATCCACGACGGCCCGGGAATAAGAACCAGCATTTTCTTTAAAGGTTGCCCTTTGCGTTGTTGGTGGTGCCATAATCCTGAAAGTCAGAAAAAAGGAATCGAACAGCTCGATTTTAAATTTAAAGGAAGTCATCAGATTGGTTGGAAAACAACAGCCGAAGAGCTACTGAAAGAGGCAGAAAAAGATCGTCCTTTTTATGAGCAATCAAATGGTGGAGTTACTTTTACCGGCGGCGAACCCTTATTGCAAGCTGGTTTTCTTATCGAAACCGCTAAGCTATTCAAAGAAAAGAACTTGCATTTATGTTTGGACACCACAGGATACGCAAGCTCTAAAATTTTTCAAGAAGTGAGTCGATACATCGATCTGTTTTTATTCGATTTAAAACACCTCAACACACAAGCACACCAAAAATACACCGGAGTTTCGAACAAACCAATACTAAAAAACCTCGCTTATTTAGTTGAAAAAGGGAAAGAAGTACATATTCGTTTTCCTTATATTCCTAACGTTAATGCGAGTAAAGAACAACTTCAAGAAACGGCTACCTTTTTAAGCGAGTTGAAGCAAATCAAAACCATTTCGATCTTGCCTTACCACAAAATTGCACAAGGAAAATATGAAAAACTGAATTTCGAAAATAAAATGAACGGCATTCCGGAACCATCAATAAGAGAAGTTGAAAACGCAAAATCTTTTTTTGAAAAAAAAGGATTCGATGTCAAAATTGGAGGCTAAATAATGAAAAAAGCAATATTATCTTTTAATAACAGCATGCACGCAATTATTGACACAACGTACGCAATAGCAATGATTTGTAAATTAAAATACTTAGCGACTTTTGCGCTTTTTAATAGCGGTCTTTACGTTTACATTTTATTCAATTTCAGCAAACTGAATGGTTATAACTATAAATTTTTACAACCATGATCACAAAAAGAATAGAAAATCTTAGAAATAAAAGTCTGAACACAAGACCAAGTATTTCGGGTGAACGCGCCCAGCTTATGACGGCGTTTTACGCATCAAAAGAAGCGAAAGGACTATCAGCTCCACTCCTACGCGCAAAAGCCTTTCGTTATTTAATGGCCAATAAAACCATTTATATTGGAGATGAAGAATTGATAATTGGAGAAAGAGGACCGGCTCCGCAACAAACGCCTACTTATCCCGAAGTTTGTATCCATACTATTCCTGATTTAGAATTGATTAACGATCGTCCAAAAGTTAAGTTTACGGTCGATCAAGATTTAAAAAAGTTATATCGCGATACGCTAATCCCGTTCTGGGCAGGAAAAAGTAGTCGTGATAAAATTTTCAAGACGCTTCCAAAAAAGTGGCTCGATGCTTATGATGCAGGTGTGTTTACCGAATTTCTCGAACAACGGGCACCGGGGCATACTGTTCTGGGAGATGTAATATACCAAACGGGGTTTAAAGATTTTCGAGAAAAAATAAGCATTCGTTTGGAAGCACTTGAAAATTCGGAAGAAAAAAAGACGAATCCGATGGAATACCAAGCTAAAAAAGACGAGCTCGAAGCCATGCTTATAAGTTTAGAGGCCGTTTCTATTTTTGCTCAGCGACATGTTAATCAACTTGAACAACTTTATGCTGCCGAATCGGATGAGAAAAGAAAAGTAGAGCTTCAAAAAATGATTCAGGTTTCGAAAAACGTGCCCGAAAACAAGCCCGAAAATACTTGGGAAGCACTACAATACTATTGGTATGTGCATCAGGGAGTTATTACCGAATTAAATCCTTGGGATTCTTTCAATCCGGGGAGATTGGATCAGCATTTATTTCCGTTTTATCAAAACGATTTGAATAAAAAACATCAATCAAAAGAAGAAATCATAGAGTTATTGCAGGCTTTTTGGATCAAATTCAACAATCATCCCTCGCCTCCAAAAATGGGCGTTACGGCAAAAGAAAGCAATACATTTACCGATTTTGCACTGATCAATTTAGGCGGATTAAAAGAAGACGGAAGCGATGCCGTTAATGAAATGAGCTATATTTTGTTAGATGTGATTGAAGAAATGCGCATTTTACAACCCAGTTCAATGGTGCAAATCAGCAAACACAATCCTGATCGTTTTATTCGACGAGCACTCGATATTATTAAAACGGGTTTTGGACAACCTTCCATTTTTAATACTGACGCCCTCATTCAAGAATTGCTTTATCAAGGCAAATCTATCGTTGATGCTAGAAAAGGAGGCGCAAGTGGATGCGTAGAAACCGGAGCTTTTGGAACTGAAGCCTATATTTTAACGGGCTATTTTAATCTGGCAAAAGTGCTCGAAATTACTTTAAACAATGGAATTGATCCGCTTACAAACAAATTAATTGGCGTAGAAGGCGACGCTTTAGCATCAATAAAAACTTTTGACGATTTGATGCTCGCTTTCAAAAAGCAGTTGAATCATTTCATTGCTATTAAGATTGAAGGAAATAATATCATCGATCGAATTATCTCCAAAGAACTTCCTGCTCCTTTCCTTTCCGTTTTTATCGACGATTGCATCGGCAATGCCAAAGATTATAATGCCGGTGGAGCACGATACAATACACGTTATATTCAGGGTGTTGGATTAGGCTCAATTACCGATTCTTTAAGCGCATTAAAGCAACATGTTTTTGATAATCATACACTTACTCTTGCTTCTTTTGTTGATATACTCAATCAAAATTTTAAAAATAACGAATTATTTCGCCAGCGTTTAATCGAAGAAACTTTAAAATTTGGAAATGATGAAGACGAAGTAGACAACATAGCGGTAAAAGTATTCGAACTTTTCTTTAATTCGGTGGATAATAAACCATCCATAAATGGTGGAAAATTTCGCATCAATCTTCTTCCAACCACTTCGCACGTCTATTTCGGGAGCAAAATTGGGGCTTTGCCCGATGGGAGAAAAGCCGGAAAGCCAATTTCAGAAGGAATTTCGCCTGTTCAGGGAGCCGACAGAAAAGGGCCAACTGCTGTTCTAAAATCGGCTTCTAAAATTGACCATTTGCGTACAGGCGGTACTTTACTCAATCAAAAATTTACACCTCAAATTTTAGAAGATGAAATAGGACAAGAGCAAGTAAAAAATCTGGTCCGAACTTATTTTCATATGAAAGGTCATCATATTCAATTTAATGTAGTGACTGCCGAAACCTTACGAAAAGCAAAAGTAGAACCTGAAAAATACCGCGATTTAATTGTTCGCGTAGCGGGATATAGCGATTATTTTATAGAATTAACAGAGGAATTGCAAGACGAAATTATTGCACGAACGGAACATCAAAATTTCTAATTGACGGTCAGAAACATACAAAATCACAGCTGCGTTTAAATCTTTAATTTTCATTTGTATTATACAGTTACTATGCTTACATTTGACTTTTCGAAACAATTTTAATTAAAGAAACTCCTAACCAATTCTAAACGCAATGTGATTTTCCCATGGTAAAAGATTCTGACAATTCTAATTTGGAGCGCGAAAACAAACGCCTTCAAAATCTATTAAATGCCAAAGAAAACCAAATCAATAAAGAGCGTTTTCTTCTACAAAAATTAGATCTATTCAATGAGAATACGCCCTTAGCGGTTATCGAATGGGATATGGATTTTCGGGTAACAGATTGGAACAACTCCGCAGAAACTATTTTCGGATATACAAAAAAAGAAGCCCTTGGAAAGAAGGCGGAAGATTTAATCTGTGCTAAAACTTCCAAACAAGTCAAACCCACTTTTTTGGATTTGACGAATGAAAACAAGCGTGGAACGAGAAATACGAACGAAAATATTCGAAAAAACGGCGCCCTAATTCTTTGCGATTGGTATAATATTCCTAATATCGACGAAAACGGAACTCATATTGGCTTTACTTCGATGGCGCTGGATATTACAGAAAAAAATAAATTGCAGGAAAAGTTAACAGAAAGTAATGCACGATATAAAATGCTTTCCGAACTCACTTTTGAAGGCATCATTATTCATAAAAACGGGATTGCAACTGAAGTAAACGCTAGTTTGGAGCGTCTTACTTTATACAGTCGCGACGAAATCATTGGAAAAAATGTTATCGATCATTTTATTCCTGAAAAGTATAAGCCTTTGGTGCTTAAAAACGTAAAAGACAAATATGCGGCGCCTTACGAATTGCAAATTATACGGAAAGGTGGCGGATTAATCTGGGTAGAAGTTGAAGCCAAAAACATTGTTTATCAAGGAGAAGATATCAGAACTGTTGCTATGCGCGATATACAAAAGCGGAAACAGAATGAAGAAAAATTAAAGAAAGCACTCCTCGAAGCCCAAGAATCGGATCGTTTAAAATCCACTTTTCTGTCCACTATTTCGCACGAACTGCGTACGCCTTTAAATGCGGTTATCGGCTTTTCTGATTTAATAGACGAAAGTATGGAAATCACCGAAGCGGCAGCATTGTCGAAGATGATTTTTAAAAGCGGCAACCATCTCCTCGAAATAATAAACGATATTTTTGAGTTGAGTATGTTAGCCGATGGCACCGCAATTTTCATCAAAGAAAAACACAATCTCCATAACCTATTAGACGAAGTAGAAGAGTATATCTTTCTTGAACAAAGAAAGATGAGCAAAGACAATATCAATCTGATATTGAAATTCGATAAGGCGGATAGTGATTTGCAAATAGTTACCGACGCGAAACATTTCAAGCAAATTTTTATTCATCTTTTAAAAAATGCATTGAAATACACAAAAAAGGGAACTATAGAAGTCGGCTACCTAAAACAAGCAAAAGAATTAAAATTCTATATCAAAGACACCGGAATTGGTATTGCTAAGGAAAAACAAAAACACGTTTTTGAGGTTTTCAGACAACTGGACGACAAACATACCCGTGAATATGAAGGTGTCGGAATTGGCTTATCAATAGCAAAAGCTTTTTGCGAAAAGCTCGGAGGAGAAATTAGTTTGGAATCTGAACTGGGAAAAGGATCAACCTTTTATTTCACAATTCCATTCGACAATGCAAGCACGCAAAAAAAGGCCTTGCCTTCGGAGTCCGTTATAAATCTATCTATTCTCAATGGCAAAACGATATTAATTGCAGAAGATGATAAGCATAGTTTTGAATTGCTCGAAATGTATCTAAAGCCTTGGAAAACAAAAATCTTGTGGGCTAAAGATGGAATAGAGGCAATTAGCCTTTTTACGTTAAACAAACATATCGATCTTATTTTGATGGATATAAAAATGCCGGTTTTAAGTGGCTATGATGCAACGAAAGAAATAAAATCGATGATGCCGGATTTACCCATTATAGCACAAACGGCTTACGCCATTAATAATGAAGCAGAAAGTGCACTTGAGGCGGGTTGCGATGATTATATTTCAAAACCGATCGACTGGAAAAATTTGGTTGAGAAGATGGCTCTGCTTTTATTCAATCGTAAAGCAGGGGTTAAAAAGTCCGATATTTAGGAATCTCGACACCCTCCAAGCTAATCATTTGCTTGTTTAAATCAACAGTCATACAAGAATGGATAGGATAAACAGCCAATAAATCGCCTAATCTGATATGCTCCATCTCATGAGCAGACATATGGATTATCCCATGCTCTTGCGATAAACTTTCGACAAAACAATTTGGAATTAACTCACCAAAACCCGCCTTATTTGGCTTTGAAATTAAACCATATATCGCTTGTCCATTGCTATTTATTTTCTCTTTTGATAAATGAACACCGCCACCGTAAATAACAATTTGATTCCTTTCCGGGTATTTTGCCACAACAGGACAATAAAGAGCTACCGCAATATCGTCTATTTTACATGACCCCAATAAATATTGCATCACATCGTAAAACACAAAATTTCCCGGTCGCATTTCGTCAATCCCGCTAAAATCGTCAACCAAAGAGGCGGCTGGAGTATCTCCCATAGATACGATTAGATTCGGAAATCTGGACAAAAACCGAAGTTTCAAATCAATTAATTTTTGTTTCGACAGATTAAAAAGAGTGCTAATTTCATCGGTCGATTGCTGAGCGTAAGTGTTTCCGGTATGACTCAAAAAACCGACAAATTTAAACTGAGGAAAAGCCTCAATTGCTTGTATAATTTTTTCAATTTCAGAAAGCGCATCAAACATTATTCCCGAGCGAAAATATCCCGTATCAATTTCGATAAATAGATGTGCTTTTGCCCTTATGCCTTTGCCCAAAAGATTTACTTTCTCCACAGAATCGACCAAAAGCTGCAATTGAATCCGGCTTGCTAAGTCATTCATTTCTTTTATTTCCAATACATTGGCCGGAAAAGCAATGCAGATGTCTTTCCATCCGTTTGCAGCAAAATACGCGGCCATTCCCAGCGATGAAACCGTGCATTTATTTATACCGACTTTTTTAAAATACTCCCCAATAAAACGCGATTGATGCGTTTTAAAATGAGGGCGAAATGAAACATTTTTCTCCCTGAATTTATTGGCCAGTCCTTTAATATTTCGCTCCACCTTTTTTAAATCTACC
>JBFHQD010000047.1:0-16511 GCA_041592395.1 Bacteroidales bacterium
CCTCTTCCTCCTTTTCCCATCGTACCAAAACCATGGGCATCATCAATTAAGATTCTGAAATTGTATTTCTTTTTTAGTGCAACAATATCTTTTAAATGACCTAAGCCACCAGTCATACCGTAAACACCTTCTGTAATTAACAAAATACCTCCACCGGTAACACCAATAATTTTTTCAGCTCTTTTTAATTGCTTTTCGAGGTTTTCCATATCGTTATGCGGATATACAAAACGCTTTCCGGGATGCAAACGCATACCATCAATGATACATGCATGAGCTTCCGAATCGTAAACAACAACATCATGCCTATCAACCAAAGAGTCAATAATGGAAACCATTCCTTGATATCCATAATTAACAAGGTAAGCCGCGTCTTTTTTAACAAAAGCAGCTAATTCTTGCTCAAGTTGTTCGTGATATTTGGTATGACCAGACATCATTCGTGCACCCATAGGATAAGCCATGCCCCATTCTTTGGCGGCATCAGCATCTGCTTTTCTAACTTCGGGATGATTACCTAGTCCTAAATAATTATTCAAAGACCAAACCAAGCGCTCTTTTCCCTGAAACATCATGCGATTAGAAAGCTGACCTTCTAATTTTGGAAAAGCGTAATACCCTTCAGCATCGGCTGCATATTGACCTATGATGCTATTTTCAACTTTTAATTTGTCAAATAAATCCATTGTTATATTTAGTTTTACAGTATTTATACAAAAAGAAAAGCAAAACTATCTTAAATATTAATATCAGCCAAAAATAGTCGTTAAAATTTAATGGCTTTCGCATTACAAAAACCTAAAATTCAAACGATAAATAGGGGCGTATTGCTTGTTAATCCTTAAACTAGAAAAAGTATTGTCTTGGTTAATATAATTCACTATGACAATCAGAACAAAGGCTTTCTTTCCAAAATCCATCTTCATCGTTAGGATGAACAAATTCCAGAGGTTTAAAAATAGAACCTCCCTGAATAGTATCTGGTCTTCCTTGTGCAATAATAGAATGGCAAAGATTACAATCGCGCGAAATAACTTCGCCCTTGTCGGTAGCATGCCGATCGTTGTGACATCTGAAACAACCATTGAACTCCAAATGACCAATATGATTGGGATACACATTCCACTTTACTTTCATCTCCGGAAAAATATTCTTTTGGAATTCGTCTTGTATTCCTTTAACTGCTTGAGTTATCAGCTCCGGTTTCTCGCTTACCAGTTCTTCATAATTCTCCTGATAATAGGCTCTAACTTCACTTTCGATATAAGAAAGCGCACTATCTGTTGTTGGGAAATCATGAGTTAGTATTTCCATAGCAAGCAATTTTATGCCCGGCAAATCTTTAGAAATATTTCCTGCAGTTATCGCATTATTAATAAAATGAATTGGCGTATGATAATCGTGCGAAGGTCGGTTATGACAATCCATGCAATCCATTTTTCTTTTTTCGTGCGCATCAATTTCTTCTTCTGTTAAACTTAAGTCTTCATCTTTGAAGATTTTTACTTCTCCGGTTTTCAAATTCGTATATTTTACCCAAGGGATTTCCAACCGCGTGCTGTCGGTTGCAATATATTCCACTTTAATATTGGGGTTGATATGCCAATGTATTCCTTCTTCTAAGCCCAAAGCACTAGTGGCCGGCCCTGTTTTCATTTGCAAATTTATATCCCACTCTGTGTTATCCTCATCAGCTAAATAATGCTTATTCAATACCAATTGTCGAGAATAGAATTTTTCAGGCCAATGGCATTCTTCACAGGTTTCTTGAGCAGGTCTTAAATTACTAATTGGGGTAGCTATGGGCCGAGGAAAAATATTGGTTGTAACGGCATAAACCTGATACAAGCCGGAGAGTTTCGATCGTGCATAAAAACCGGCGCCCGATCCCACATGACACTCCACACAAGCCACTTTAGCATGGGAAGAATTATGATAAGCCACGTATTCCGGTTTCATCACCTCGTGACATAAAGTGCCGCAAAACTCAACAGATTCGCTATAATGAAACGCCTCGTAGCTGCCTATAGAGGACAACAATAAGAAAAATACAGAACCGATGCCGAAAATGGCTAAGGCATTTCTTGTGCGTGGCTCGTTTAAATTAACTACCGGCCATTCCTTTTCGTCGCTACGAATTTCTTTTTTATCCCGTTTATGTTGTCTTATCATCCCAATAGGGATAAGAAGGAGACCGAATACAATAAACGAAGGAATAACGATCCAAAGTATCAAACCCATATAGGCACTTCCTACATCAAAAAAGAAGGAAATAATAAAAACAAATACAAACAAAAATAATCCTACCGATGCAATTATCGATCCTATATAAGACGTAAAATTATAAAAGGAAAGTGGCAACTTTAAATCTTTAAATTTTTTCATTGATATAAATTTTTGTTTATAGCCCATTTTCGTTGTTTCACCGCTTTTAAAAACAAAAAATTTTTTAATTAAAACGCAGTAGCTAAAAGTAAAAAAAATATTCTCAAAAAAGGGTTCAAATCGTTTTTTAGAAGCAAAAAAAATAGTGTTTTTTGGGCTGATTAAAATCAATATGAAATTGATATTTATCAACGCATATATACCGCTATATTTCTTATTATCAATATTTTACAGATATTAAGCTTCTACTAAAGCGTCCATTTTCGATGGCGAAGTAGATTTCTAGATAAGGATTAAGGAAGATGGAAGATTAGTCCGATGGGCAAAGCCGATTCTTGTCTGCCGAAAAATCACTTTTTTAGCCTCTGTTTAGTTCGTTTTAAACAAAAACGGAAGCTATGAACTCTCTAAAAAAAGAAATAGCCGCAAGAAAAACTCACAGCTATTTCGATATAGAATTTATTAAAAGATTGGACTAAAAAGCCCGAATCAAGCTATTAAGCAGCAGGTTTAGAATGCGCAATTTTTGCTACATATTCCTTGTAATTAAAGCCTTTAAAATGAGGGCTTTCAGGATTATGACAAGTTTTACACACCGCTTCCGTTGGTTCAATCATCCCTTTGGCCAAAGCTTTTGCTTTGTCTTTCATTACAGATGCAGGATAATAGTCGCTACCAGGACCGTGACAAGATTCGCAAGAAACGCCTTCATCCAGTTTTAAGGTGGCAATCAAGCTCTCATCAACACTACCATAGGTAGAATGACATTTTAAACATTTAGGATCTTTAGCTTCTTCGGCGCTTAAAGATTCCATAGCGTGAGCATGTTTAGAATCGACCCATTTATTATATTGTTCTCCTGTGGCCGGTTTGTTGTGACACATTTTACACTTCTTAGCACCAACATACTCAAAATCTTGTGCCATAAGGCTACCGCTTCCTAGAAACAGCGCCAAGCAAAATAAAATTAAAGTTCTCATAATCATCATTTTTGTTTTAAATCTATTTTCTTTTTTCATTATTAATTAAATAAACAAATATCAAACCATTTCCTTTTTTATTGAACATGCTGTTAATAAACACCAACCAATAAAGAATAAATAATCAGTATGATGATTATTATTCCGGCGCTTAAAAACAAATATCCAAAAAACTTTACAGTTCTCAACCAAGATGGCGATATTTCTTTCTCTACCACTACTTTATCTAAATTTCCGGAGTCAACCAAATTCTGATATTCTCTCGGTCTGTCTTTTTTGTATTCTTCAAGAGGAACATAGCCTGTAAAAATAACCGTATCAATGGGGAAAGATTCAGGTCTTAAATGGGTATTAAAGAAATGAATTGTAAATATAAATCCAACGGCCAACAAAGCTTCGTCGCTATGAATAATCTGAGCTACATTAATAACCCATCCGGGGAAAAACAAGGTAAAAAATTCGGGGAACCAGAGTATGAGTCCGGAGAAACCAATTACAGCAACTCCCCAAAAAACGGCCATATAATCAAATTTTTCCCAATAAGTCCATCGCCCATATTCGGGTCTTGGGCCTTTGCCTAAAAACCATTTTATAGATCCAACCAAGTCTTTTAAGTCTTGCATTTTAAACATGATGGAGTTTTTACCAAAGACCAAATCTTTAAATGTTAATCCATCGCGTTTCTTCAGCTGCATTAAATTAATGACATGGAAAGAAAAGTAGCCAAACGTTAAAATCGCGCCAAAGCGATGCAGCAGTCCAGCCGAATGTACACCGCCAAGTATTTTCGCTAAATTAGCTGCCCAAGCCATATGTGCAAATTTCAAGGTCATCCCTGTTAGGGCCAATAAAATAAAGCTTGTAATTACAAAAATGTGCGTGGTTTGCTGCTTGGCATTAAATCGTCGAACATATTTTGTTTTACCTTTAATTTTGGTATGATGCAGTTTCTTTCTTTGTTTTAAAGAACGTGGAAGCCAAAGCAAGGTATGAAGCCCAAAAAAGACAAAGACAAAAATCAATAAGGATGTCATCCCCCAAAAGCTGTAAAACAACACTTTGTTATCATTATGAGTAGCGTGCGTTAAATAACCCGTAAACGCTAAAGTGGCATTTTCGTGGCATTTTTTGCACGTTTGAACCACATTTTTATATCCTACAGCTGAATTTGGATTGTCAACAGACAAAATATGATGAGCCCCATGGCAATCGGAACAGCGAGCCGCTTTGGTATCGCCCAATAAATAAGCCTTTCCGTGATAGGTTTCTCTATAGGTTTCCGATAATTTCTGATGACAAGTTCCGCATTGACCTGTCACTTCATTCATAAACTTATCTCCTTTAATATCGCTGATGATATGTGCCGAATGACAAGTAGAACAGGTTGGATAAACTTTATCCCCCACATTTTGTGCAATGGAATGTTGACTGGTTACATACTCATCGTAAATGCTTTTATGGCATTTTGCACAGGTTAGGGCAATATTTTTTGGATTAACCGATGATAAGGTGTCTTCTTCCTTTAACTCCTGATGCGAAGTATGGCAGTCGATACAAACAGCACTTACCAACAATCCTTTTTTAGTTAGTCCTTGACCATGCGTACTTTGCGAATAATCGTGGAATGCATCCACTTCTTTCAATTTCACATCCTTATTGGCCTGCCCATCGGCGGCGTGACATTTTCCGCAAAGCTGAGGAATAGCTCCTCTGTAAGTTGAAGAATTTTCGTCGAATTTCGATTTGGTAAAATGCGTCCCATGACAATCCGTACAATAAGGCGCATTTTCATCCTTAGAAAGAAAAGCCTTTCCATGTCCGCTACCAAAATATTCGTTAGAGGTTTTTATATGGCAATTGGAACAATCGACTTTTTCGACGGTGGCGCAAGGCCGTTTCATCTTTTTGGTAACCGTTGTATGGCATTCTACACATTGAATATTATAATGCACAGAATTCGCCAATTGATGATCGTCGAAATGAATAGTATCTCCATTTTGTTTTAGAACAATCTCCCCTTTAGAAGCATCTTTATTATGACAATTCAAGCAAGTTTTGTTCGAGATGGTTTCTTTTTCTTTTTTGAGTTCGACTTTATGAGGCGGATGACAGGATGTACAAGAAGGTACAGCTCCCGGTTGCTTTTCCCACAATTCGCTTTTGATTACTTTTTTATGTGTTTGCTCAATACGAATGTGGCATTTCATACACGTCGATGCTACTTTACCCACAGAAACCGTAGAATTTCGGTCTTTTGCGGGCAATATCAAATGATTACCGTGACAATCGTTGCAAGTCGCCGTAACAAACAGCCCACTTTCGTATAAACCTTTACCATGAATACCCTGACTGTAATTTTCAACAATATTATGTTCGGTAATATTATACATACGAGCTACCGGAGCGCCTTCTTTATGGCAATTCCCACAAAGTATCGGTACATTCATCTTATAAGTACGCGAATTAGGCAAAGCCGAAGAAAGGATATCATGTTTTCCGTGACACTCTTTACAAGTAGGTGCATAGGGGCCATTTTGCCTTAATATTTCTCCATGAATACTCGCATCAAACTGAATGCCGGCGGCTTTATGACAACTTGCACATTTAACCGGTTTTAAATTTTCGGGATGTGGAAAATCTTCTACATTGGAATCCGGATGGCACGCAATACAAGTTACCTCTTTATGTACTGAATTATTAAGAATAGATTGTTGAACAAATACCGAAATAGATTTACCTCCTACTTCTTTGGTTAATTCCGGATCTTCGTGGCACATTAAGCAATCATCATTTGCTTGTGCCTTCACTTGCTGGAAAGAGAAAACTAATCCAAAGAAAAGCAGATAAAGGAGTTTATAATTTAGTATTGTTTTTAGTTTCAATGTTTTACACAATTTAGTTGGTTCTTAAAATTATTCTAAATCATTAATGCTTTTCGTGATAACCATTAAACATGCTTTTAAAATTACTAAGCGGTGTAAGTCCAATAGTGCAGAAATAGATGTGAACAACCAAAAAAAGCGAGATGACGAATCCCATTATTACATGAATAATATCGGTCAAATGCAAGGCTTTATTTCCAAAAACATCAAAAACCATACGTTCCGGAAAGAATATCATAATACCGGTAATGGCAACAATAGGTACAGCCACATGCATAATAATGATATAACTCATTTTTTGCAATGGATTAAATTTTGACTCTTTAGAAATTGGAAACGGAGGTTCTTCCTTTTTAAAGATGCCATAGGCATAATATCGGGCTTGCACAAAAAGATTTTTCAAAATTCCTTTACGGAAGATATAGTGACGTCCATTGCTTGTGAATAGATTTCCGAAAATAAATCCGATATAATTAACGGCAAGCATAATGCCAGCAATATCATGAATAGAAACAGACCAATCGAAACGAATCATTGGATAAGCAGGATCAGAATATTGCATGCTAACTCCGGTGATGATTAAAAGTAAACACAAAACTGCATTAAACCAATGCCAAAGTCTGATCCAAACGGGGTATAAATAAACTTTTTCACTCATGTCGATTAATGTTTTAGAAAGATGCGGAGCATTGCATGAATAAATATGATAATAAGCACAATCACAAACAATCCAATACTCAACACATTTAAGTAATAATTTCTATTGGCTCCAATGACATAGTTCTCATCCAACATTTCTTTGTTTGAAAAGCCCAGTGCACTTCGCTCATTTGTAAATTGATATTTATAAAGTGATGCTAACAATCGCGAATTTTTGGAATGACATTCAACACATTGCTTTACAGCCATTTCTTTGGGTAAAATATTATGTGAAACCAAAATATCATTGTTTATTTCGGCGTGGCACTCGATACACCTTACTTTTTTGAAATGCATAACCTGATTTGGAAGCCAACTATGTGTTTCCAGAACATTCGGATTTTCTTTAGTCGTCAATAATTGATATTTCGAGATGTCGGCATGACAGGTTAAGCAAATTTCGTTATCGTAGGAGATAAACTCCTCCATATTTGCATTGGTTCGCGCATTGATTTTATAGGTATGCGGATTATGGCATCCGTTGCAAGAAAAATCTTCGGTATGTTTCGAGTAATGCACGCTTTTTTGAAATTCTTCTTCAATTTTTTCAAAGTCATATTTTGCATAGGCTTCGTCGCCGGCATGACAATCCAAACACGAAAATTTGGGTTCCATGCGAACTTCTGCAGGATGAGGAAATTCTTCGCACTCCATAGAATGACAATCAACACAAACAAAAGTGCGGTGATTTGAAACATAATATTCTGCAGAGTCGATGATAAAATAAGGGTTCATTCTATCCTTAACGTCACGTTCTACACCATCGTTATAATACGTATAGGTAGCATGACCGTGACATTTCAGGCAATTATCGTTTTGTTCGTAAGTATAGGAATCAATAACCTTTGCCTCCTCTTGAGCCAAAATTGATAAAGGAGCTCCAATTACCGTTAGAAAAACGATTGCAAACAGGAGATGTTTAATGATTTTCATAGATAATTATTTAAGTGAACTACCAAGAATGAAAACAAAGGAGTCATCATTTGCTCCTTTGTTTTATTGCCTTGGTTAATTCTATTAATGTTGCACTGTGGCATATCATATAAATATTCTAATCTATTAAAAAGAATAAGCACAAATCAGGCTATTCCTTTTTTCTGCTTAAAAAGCCCAGAATCGATTAATTAAGAAACCGAAAGTAAGGCCTTTGTCTGTCCAGTCGTTGTAATTATTAGCAATAATATCTTGACCAATTAAGCCGGGTGCTGTTGCAACAAAAAACTGAAAAGCATGCGTTCCGGTAGACACTTCGTAACCTATCGATAAATTTGATTTTGGGTGATTCGTAAATTCGCGCTGTTCAGAAATCAACTCCACTTGCAAAGGCAAGTCAAAATTAAATATCAAAGACGATTGAGGTGAAAATTTTAATCTTCCTCCAAAATGCCAAGCTAAGAAATCATGATCTTTTCCGGTTTCTACCCAATTGTAATGCGTAAAACTAACTGCCGTTTGCAGACTAAGCGCATCGCTTACTTTTCTTCCGATAATCAATTGCGAAAAAGCAGAAAGGCGATTACCAAATTCATATTCCAGACCATAAGCATCGTCAGCGTTACCACTAATAGCAAAGTTGCCATAAAGTGTTACGGAAACCGGAATTTTATTTTCGCGTGTTTGGTTAAATACAGCCCATTTCAAGTTGAAATCGCTATACATATTTCCTTTGGTTAAGCCGTAACCAATCTGAACATTTTTTACAATGACGTAATTGAAGGCCATACGTAAGTTTGCTCCGGGAGAAAATATACCATACACATCAGAAATGTTATCTATTGCACCAAAACGATGTTGAATAACAGATTCGAAAGTTTTAACTTCGGGCACGAAAGAGGTTTGCTGGTCAATTAACATTCCACTACTCCAAAAGTCTCTAACAGGCTTATCTTTTTTCTTTTCTTCTGTATTGTCTTGGCAAAAAGCACTAGACAAAAAAGTAAAAATAATTAAAATGCTAAATATTGTCTTTTTCATAACTTTTAAAGTTTAATTATTTTGAGCACCCTGATTAATCCAAGTTAGCAACAATTCAGCTTGATGACTAGTATAAACTTTCCAACGATGAGTAGTAGCATTTGGGTTAGGATAGGTATATATTAAAGATGCCTCCGGATTATTTGCCACAACGAAATCACCATTTATCAAACTTTGATAAGCATTGGCTGTTGTTAAATCAGGACTTGTTTTTCCGGGTGCGTGACAAGCAGTACAACTGTTATTCGTACTAAATATAGGAGCTATATCAGTTGCGAACGATAACTCTACCGTTGGATCTGGAGGAGGAATGACTTCTATCTTAATTACTTCATATTGACAAGCAGTAATTAAAAATAAACTTCCGAGCAGAATTAATATTTTTCTCATTTGTATTTATATTTAATGAATCCGAATATGCAATAACCGGAGAAGTCTATTGAACTCTCTTTTTATATTATACGGATTCGATTCATCAGTTTACAATTTTATTCGCTTTTGAATTGCCTTTCGGCAAACAGAGAAACACATTAAAAGAATAATCATTCTTTTTATAAAAATGATTATTCTTTTTATGCTCGTTTCTTTAAAAGAGCAGAAACAATACGATTACTATTTTACTGCTTTTACTGCTTCAATAGTATTGGTTAGCAACGCGTTAACATATTGAGGGTTATGTACACCTAAACTGCGGTCTTCTTCTATTCCAATCCAGTTATAATAGGCTTGAGCTAGAACCATTGGATAGGTTGCAACAACAGGATGATATCCATCAACATCGTCACCGGCAACTACACCTTTATCAATTAATAAATCACGCAACACAATCAGTTTTTCTTCCGTATCAAATTGTACTCCTCCGTAATCGAAGCTAGCGGTTTCGTGACAAGAATTACAAGAAGCTAAACTTGGGCTCCAAGTATGACCACCTTGCTTATTCGTATAATCACCCATATGACAAACTGTACAAGATGCTTGCTCTAGGTGTTTTGAAGTTCCTTGAACAGGATAATCAAGTGGTCCTGCAATCTCTGCAAATCCAATACCGGCCAATATATTAGCCTGAGGACCATGATGAGGACCATAATGTGTACTTGTAATTCTAAATGTTTCGCCAGGAGCAGCAGTATTAGGCTCTGCAGTTCTTGCTTGGTGGCAGTTAACACATAAATTACTTGCATCACCTAAATCTAATGCATTACCATTAATCTTCAATGCAACTGGATCGTCAGAACGAAGCATAAAGTCGGTATACGTAAATGTGGTGTGAAGCGTATGACAAGTTTCGCAATTAATTGCGCTTGGCATATTAATATCAGAATCAACTGATCCATTTGTTTGATATTCAAGAAAACCTTCGCTTGAATGACATTCTGCACAAGAAGCACGACCTCCGGCATAAGCAACATATAAACCAGCTTTGTGCCCAGAAGATGCATATTCAAATTGTGCTGCTAAAATCGTAGTACCGGAATGGCAGGCCAAACATGTTACTGTACCATCTGAACCATCAACTCCATCAACTCCATCCTTTCCATCAACACCTGCAACTCCGGCAGGACCTTCTTTTACACAAGAAGCTAGAAAAACAACGGCAGTCATTAGTAAAATGTGGAAAATAAATCTCGTTTTCATAATCCTTTTAATTTTTGTGTGTGTTTAATTATTACTAGTTATTTAAGGCAAAAATATCCCTTTGTTATGTAGTTAACAATGATATTAATCACATTCATATTGATATAAATCAATATTAAAATTAAAAGAAAACACAGGAAGAATAGAAAAGCGCTATCTTATTGATTGCTAATTTTTTCTAACGCTTTTGAATTTATGATATGGACATCATTTCCGCTAATTTTTAAAATATTGGCGTCTTTAAAATCCTTTAAAGTACGGATGCAACTTTCCTTAGTCATAGCGCCTAAATCAGCCAAGTCTTGTCGGCTCAAATTTAAAGTAAAAGTACTGCTTTTATAAATGTCTTTTTTTAAATAAAGTAAAACATCAGCAACCCGACCGGCCATACTCTTATAGGTTAGGTTGGCCAATTTGGTAGTCAGGTTTATTATGTTTTCGTTTTTAAGCCGTATTAATTCAATGGCCATTTCCTTACTTTTTCCGAGTACAGATTCTATGTCTTTGGTAGAGATTAAGCACACTTCAACATCAGTTAAAGCTTGAATGGTTTCGTGATGCACATTATCTGTATACAAACCCATATTTCCCGTTAACTTACCCGGTAAAATAAGGTTTAATAAAATATTGCTTCCTTCAGGTCTTTCGTAATAAACTTTGGCCAAACCGCTACGAAAACAAGCAAAATGCGTTAGGGCTGTTCCTTGCTTAAAGATGACTTCCCCCGCCTTATAAACCACTTCTTTTCGTTCAGAGTGAAGTTCTGCGAATTCACCTTTAGAAAGCTTTTGCAATAAAGCAGGCGTATTCTCACAACAACAGATCTTACAATCCCCATAATGGATACAATCTCTCATTGGCTTTGGATTAAAAAAAAGCGTTTAAATTATAGATTTTCAAATTTATAAAAATAAACAGAGCCGTTTAAAAATTAACAAATATTTATCCTTTTGAATCGGGCTCAATTTCCAAATCAAAATTTACTGTAATTCATTACAAATGTACAATTTACATAGAGTAAACACAAAAAAAAGTACAGATTTCTTTCTGATTTTGGTCTCCTCGTCTAATTCGATTAAGCCTACTTTTTTTGTTCTTTTTTAGAACTATGCCCCGAGCTATAAAATGTATTGCCAAATGTTAAACAAATGGAATCGAAAAAAAGGGATTTATTGTCTCTTTTAACTCTTGATTTTTTTTACAGCTAAATTCAATAACTAGCGGCATAAAAACAGGATTTAACAAAGCAAATGAGTACCTTTAGAAAGTGCAATAGTATACACCGTACATTCCCTATCGAATTGGTTTTTATAATCGCAGACTATTTTATCTGAAAAGGATTTGACCGACGGCTTCGCAACAAGATTCAAAGTGCATCCTCCAAAACCTCCACCCATCATCCTAGCGCCTATTACGCCCTTAGTTTGCCTGCTCTGATCCACCAAGAAATCCAATTCCTCGCAACTTACCTTGTATTGTTTTTGCAAGCCTTTATGCGTTTTGTAAAACAATTTTCCAAGGCCAATTAAATCATTGCTAAGGATCATTTGGGCCGCTTGTTTTACTCTTTTATTTTCTTGGATTATATACAAGATTTTTTGATAATCCTCCTTAGAAAGCTCCCGTTCTATCTTTTTCAATTCTTTTTCGCTTGCGTCTCTTAATGCTCGGACATTCAGCATGGTAGCCGCTTTTTCGCAGAGCGAACGCCTGTCGTTGTACGCACTTTCGCTAAGTTGGTGTTTTACATTTGTGTTGATCAGCAAAAGCTGATAATCACCCAAATCCAATTTATAATCTGTCGATTTCAAAGTTCTGCAATCCAATAAAAGGGCACTTTTTTCTTTAGCAAACATACTGGCATACATATCCATTATACCACAGTGAACCCCCGCATAATTATGCTCTGCTTTTTGAGAAATAAAAATCATTTCCAATGGACTCAAATTCAGATTAAACAGTTCATTTAAAGCAAACACAACACTATTTTCAAGTGCTGCAGACGACGACAAACCGGCTCCGATTGGAATATCGCCTGCAAAAACAAGATTAAAAGGAGCTAGCTTTGCTCCTGCTTTTTGCAACTCGGCAACAACACCTAGAATGTAATTTTTCCAAGTCCCTTTTTCAAAAGGTTGAATATTATCCAGAGAAAAACGCAATTGTTCGTTTTCATCAACAGCAATAACACGGCAAATGGTAGAATTACTCTTCTGAGCCGCAGCAATAATGCTTTTATCAATAGCGGCCGGAAATACGAATCCCTCGTTATAATCCGTATGCTCACCAATCAGATTGATTCTTCCCGGTGATTTTACAAGGATCGGCTCCGCATCAAATTCGGACCTAAACCGCAAGACGACCTGCTCTTGAAGATTCTTAATCATAGGCTCCTAAAATTAGTGCTTTTTATCGATTCAGTAATCGGAATAAAGAATTTGTTAGGAAATTTCGTCAAAAACTTCGCTTAGATTCAACCTATTTCTCTCAACCCTATTTGCGAAAAAACGCACCGAAAATGCATTTAATAATCAGATAAAAGAACTAAACTCTTGTGTTCATCTTTGGCCAGCTGATCTTTTAACTGTTCAAGCGTATCAAATTTAACTTCATCGCGGATACGCTGAACAAAATAAATGGTTAAATGCTCACCATAAATTTCGCGCGAGAAATTAAAAAGATGTACTTCCGTTGTCAATTCGTGCTTGGCCAATTTTAAAGTTGGTCGATACCCAATATTCGCCATTCCTTTGTACTGATTATTCCGACATTGCACAAGCACGGCATAAACGCCTTGCTTTGGAATTAACTTGTTTTTATAGGTATCTTTTACATCGATATTAGCCGTTGGGTAATTAATTGTTCTTCCAATCTGATTCCCCTGCAATACCTTTCCGCTAATACTATAAGGATAGCCCAGCAAATCGTTAGCTTCCTTAATCATACCGTCTTTTAAATATTTTCTGATTTTTTCTGCCGTGATATTTCGATTTTGAATATCCTCCATCGGGATTTCATTCACGCGAAAATCAAATTTTTCGGCCAACTTATCCAGCACCAAAAAATCACCTTCCCTATCGTATCCAAAGTGATGCGAAAAACCAACCACCAACTCCTTTATATGAATTTTTTCAACCAAATAATCGTGGATAAATTTTTCGGAAGTCATTTTAGAAAAGGCTTCTGTAAAAGGAATTATCAACAAATAATCGATACCTAAATTGCGCAACAGCTCTTCTTTTTCTTGCTGAATATTAAGCAATCTTATTTTCTTATTTTCGGAAGAATAAAGTACTTCTTCCGGCGAAGGATCAAAGGAAATGATTACAGATTGTCCTAGATTTTTTCTGGCAATATTCTTAAGGCGTTCTATCAGTTTTTTATGCCCTAAATGGACACCATCAAACCGACCAATAGTAACTACCGGATATTCAAGTTTCGGGAATTTATTAATATCGTATATTATTTCCAAAGCGTTATCTTCTTTTCTCAGGCAAATATCGGGTTTTATTCCAAACGCAACATCGTGTTTTAAACAAGTTTATGATCCACTAAATAAGCTGCAATTTGAACGGCATTTGTTGCGGCACCTTTGCGTAAATTATCCGAAACAACCCACAAATTCAACGTTTTAGGTTGACTAAAATCTCTTCTGATACGACCCACAAAAACGGCGTCCTTGCCTTCTGCATATTTTGGCATAGGATAAAAATTTGTTAAAGGATCGTCTTGAACTTCGAGACCTGGGAATTTTTCCAAGCGTTCGGTAATCTGTTCAAGCTTAAATTCTTCATTAAATTCTACATTGATACTTTCTGAATGGCCACCAAAAACAGGCACCCTTACCACTGTGGCCGTAATTTGCAAGCTGAAATCGTTTAATATTTTACGTGTTTCGTTTATTAATTTTTCCTCTTCCGTGGTATAGCCATTTTCTAAAAAATCGCCACCATGCGGAATTACATTTAAATCGATGGGATGAGGATAAAAACGCTGAACCACCGGCCTGCAAATTCGCTCATCCTGCATTTGCCTCACCGCCTTTGCCCCTGAACCTGTAACCGATTGATAGGTCGAAATAACAAGTCGTCTGATTTTATATGCCTTGTGTAAAGGCGCCAAAGCCATAACCATTTGTATGGTAGAACAATTTGGATTCGCAATAATTTTTGTGTTTCCATTTAAAACAGCCCCGTTAATTTCCGGAACCACTAAAGGGATGTCTTTATTCATGCGCCAAGCCGAAGAATTATCGATAACAAATATACCTTTTTCAGCAAATTTCTGCGCCCATTCTAAAGAAGTTTGACTGCCCGCAGAAAAAATGGCAATAGCGGGCATTTTTTTTATCGCTTCTTCTATGCTAAGCACCGTGATTTCACTTTTGTTAAAGAGCACTTTTTTCCCAACAGAATTTTTGCTTGCCACCGGAATTAGCTCCTCAATATTAAGCGAACTTTTCTCCAACACGTTCAACATCACGCTTCCCACCAAACCCGTTGCACCCACCAATGCTATTTTCATATTGATTTTTTTTACAAATAACTTGAAGTCTCGAGTGCAAAAGTAGTACTTTTAAAACGTATATAAATGCATTGAGTATCCCATTCTCAATAAAATATTATTCCAATCAAATAAAAAATTAACGTGAGACTATTTTTTATTCCCCTATTGTTATTTCCGTTTATTGGCCAATGTCAATTAAACGATGATTTCTCAGATGGCGATTTTAGCCAAAATCCAATATGGAACGGCGATCAAAATCGCTTTCAAATCAATAGTGTTTTTCAGCTACAACTCCACGATCTGGAAGCCGGCAATGCTTATTTATCAAGCCCTTATCATCTAACCGACAGTTTAGAGTGGTTTTTTTCTATTCGCTTGGCCTTTAGCCCTTCAGGATCAAATAATGCACGTATCTATTTAATGTCGGAAATTAGCGATTTAAGCGAAAATCCAAACGGTTATTTTCTACAATTTGGCGAGGCTTTGTCGGGAGATGCCATTGAACTTTTTCGACAAGAGGGGAACGAAATAGAATCTATTTGTCGCGGCAGCGATGGAAAAATCGCAAGTGCATTCGATGTCGATATTAAAGTAACCTATTCGCTAACAGCCGAATGGAGTGTATATGTTGACTGGGAGAAAAACGGAAATTTTGTTCCGGAATGTTCCGGACAGAGTCTATCTACAATTGCAAATCCCTATTTTGGATTTTATTGTTTATACACGAAATCAAATGCCACTAAATTTTATTTTGATAATGTAAGTGTCGATTATATTTTCGTGGATACAGAAGCACCTAAAGCAGAAAAAATTGAAGTAATTGGAACCGATCAGTTGCAAATTCAGTTTAATGAAGCACTTGAAAAACAATCGGCAGAAACACTTGAAAATTACTCCATTGAACAAAATGCTCAGACACCAATTGAAGCCAAACAAAACGAATCAAATCCTTCAATTGTTCTCCTAACATTTGAAAGTGATATCCCCCCAAATCAAAATTTAGATCTAATCCTTAACGGCATTAAAGACCTGAATAATAACGTATTAATGGACGGAAAATTCCCTTTTAGTTATAGTTATGCTTTTATTTATGATATTGTTTTTAATGAGATTATGGCTGACCCTTCGCCTATTATCGGACTGCCCGAAGTGGAATTCCTAGAAATTTATAACCGAACGAATTATCCGATATACCTTTCCGCTTGGAAGTTGATGATTGGCGATGAAGAAAAAGCTTTTGGTGATTATACACTTGGTTCAAAAGAATATCTAATCTTATGCAATTCTACAAAAGTTGATTCCTTAAAAAGCTTTGGTTCCGTTTTGAGTTTTTCGAGTTTTAGTCTAAATAACGACGAACAAAACCTTTCATTGATCAACGAATATGGCGAATTAATCGACGAAGTTTCTTATTCAAACAATTGGTATCAAAATGCTGAAAAAGAAAACG
>JBFHQD010000048.1:0-16496 GCA_041592395.1 Bacteroidales bacterium
CCCTTTGTAAAATGCTGATTATGTATTTTTTGACTATTATTCTCCTGATTATCAACCGCTATTTTTTTATCCAGTTCATAATCTGACGGACGATAAAACCACAATTCGCCACTTGCTTTTTTACCCGCAAAAAAAGGCGGATAATGTATGATAAGGAATTCATCTTGCAGTTCGACCGTAAATGCCGCTTTATAAGGAATACTGCTTTTAATTCGATTCATTTGTGCGCTGTGATCGAGTCCTCGTTCATAATAATCGTCGGCATCCATATTGAGCTTATAATCAAAAGCTTTGCTGATTAGAAATCCTAACCAAGTGATCATTACTATAATCGTAATTAAAATACCTGTACCCCAATTGAATTTTATCTTCATTCTTTCTGTTTAATGTAGATTAGCCAAAATTAAACTATTCCCTAAGATTTACAAAACCCATGATGCTTATGGTTTGTCGCCAATAAAGGAAATCTCAACCGTCTCTATCCATTTATCATTAGCAAAAACACCAATTTCGATCTCGTTTTTATGCAAAGTTAAGCTATCGCGATTGATAAAAACAAAGAATACATCCTGATAAATAGAAGATTTCGGTATCGTAATATCGCCCTTTACCATTTGAATTCGAGCGCCTTTGTTCAGCGGTCGGAATTCGACTTTCATTGGAGCCGTTGACTTATTAATCAATTTAGCATTGTATAAATTACTTATTTCGTTGTTGGGTTGCTCTTGATACAAGAGTCCGGCTGTTCTTAAAATAGTGGTTTCCACATCTGATCGACCAAACAACAAGACGGATAAAAAGATCAAAAGCCCAATTAATAAACTTGTATAGCCAATGATACGTGGCGTAATTTTAAAAGGTAATCCCTCTGCAATGTTTTTCTCCGACGCGTATCTTATTAATCCCCGAGGTTTTTTCACTTTGTCCATCACACCATCGCAAGCATCAATACAAGCCGTGCAATTGATACATTCTAGTTGCGTTCCATTCCGAATATCAATTCCGGTAGGACAAACATCCACACAAGATCCGCAGTCGATACAGTCGCCTTTTTCTCCGTTTTTGCCTTTTCCTCGCGGTTCTCCCCGCTTATAATCGTAGGAAACAACAATAGAGCTTCTGTCCAACAAAACGCCTTGTAATCGTCCGTAAGGACACATTATTGAACATACTTGTTCGCGAAACCAACTGTAAATAAAAAACAAAAATCCCGATAAGGCGGCAATTGCGATAAAGCCACCCGAATGTTGAGCTATGGGCTCTGAAATGATTTGCATTAATTCATCTATACCAATAACCCAGGCGAGCAATGCATTGGCAATGAGCATAGAAAGCAAAACAAAAATGCCATTTTTCAACAACCGTTTCCAAATTTTATCCAAGCTCCAAGGCGCCGCTTTTAATTTTATCTGTGCATTTCGATCGCCATCTATAAGGTATTCGATGGGGCGAAAAAGCACTTCGAGAAAAACGGTTTGCGGACAAGTCCATCCGCACCAAAACCGACCGTAGACTGTTGTAAATAAAACAATGCCAACAAGCAGCGAAATCATCGCGATAGCAAATAAATAAGAATCTTGAGGCCAAAAATGAACACCAAACACTATAAATTCGCGTTTGATAACGTGAAACATAAAAAGTGGAGAACCGTTTATTTTGATCAGAGGAACTCCAAACAAAATGGCCAATAAAGTCCACCCAACTATTTTACGTCTATTATAATAGCGTCCTTTTGGTTTCTTAGGAAATATCCAAATGCGTTTACCATGCTCGTCAACCGTAGCAATTGAATCTCTGAATGTAGGTTGAGATGTCCCCAAATTCTCTTCTCCCATATTTTTTGGTTAAACCGATTTATTGGATAAAATCGCCGGCAGTATATCCTTTCTCATTAATCGCTTGTTGAATGTCTTGTAGCTTTACTTTCGTTGTATCTACAAAAATTCTCACTTTCTTATCCAAATGCGAGGCAAATGCAGAATCGATGCCGTCGATTGCTGTAACTGCTCCTTGGACTGTACGCTCACATCCACCACAGGTCATTCCTTCAACAGCAACATTCATATACACTTTAGGAGCAGAAGCCATTGAAGCTTCTTTTGTTGAGGCATTATTCGTCGTATTCTGGCACCCAAATACTGCAATTCCGAGAATAAAAAAAAGCAAAACTGCCTTTAATGTATTAATTTTAAACATAATAAAATTTAGTTAGATAAATAAATAATAAGCAAATATATAAAATCCCTTTAGATATCGATACGAAGAGCGCTTCGAAAAATAAATAAAGCAGATGAATTGCTTAAAACAGTATAAAAAAAATCCCAGCAAAAATAAGCTTGCCGGGACCTTAATTTACTTTATCAAATTAGATTAGAATGTAATGCCAATTTGTAATTCCCATTGATTCATAGAAATATCAATAGTTTGTGTATCAGGTGCTTCCATAGGATTAGGTCCACTAACCGTATTTGAAAAAGCACGAACAAGAGCCACATTTAATTCTTTCGTTCCCATTTTTTTTGAAAAACCAAAAGTAAGATGATTGTCAATGACTCCGGGAGCCAATATATTAAACATAACATCAGTTGAACGGATAGGATTATCACCATAAGAAAAACCTGTTCTAAGTGTCCAATCCTCGTTTGCAGCATACTCCAATCCAAATTTATAGATGGTCATATCGTTCCATCCAAATCCGGAACCGGTTTCAGATCCCATAGGAGCCATAAAATTCATTGGATTTCCAATGGAGTTTACTTTGCTGTAATAGATTTGTTTTACATCAAAAGCAACAGTTAATTTATTAGGAATAAGCATATAAGCTAAACCGGCTGTCCAATTTGCAGGAATATCAAAACTTCCACTTTCTGCAAATAAACCGCTGTAATCTTCAAATTCGTTCATATAAATACGCGATTGAAAAGTAGCTCCAAAAAACAAGCCCTTTGCAATTTCACCTTGAATACCCACTTTACCACCTAGACCTAATGCACTATTAGCTCCGTTGTCGGTAAGTTTGGTTGCATCTTGCGACATCGTGCTAAAAGCTTGTAAACCTGTTATTTCAACAGATTGCCATGCTAAAATTGCAGAAAGACCTACACTCCATTTCTGACCAATTTTATGAGAATAACTCAATGCTCCAAACATTTGCATCAGGTTTACACCCGTAGTTTCAGATGTTCCCCAAAAAGTATTGGTAGGATAATTCGTATTCATTCCTCCATTTCCATATAAAGATAAACCAATGGAACTTTTTTCGTTGATCATACGGTTCAAAGCCAAAGAAGGCATCGGAAAATATTTAGAATCACTTTCAACCGTACCCGGTGCCAATCCAAAAGTACCAGGATATCCAGAAGGATTACCAGTTACCGTATATTCACGATTTGGATTAAATACACCTAAATTCAAACCATACTTATTCCCATGCATAACTAAAGATGCAGGATTATTTATTCCGAAAAAGGAGTTTTGAAAAAGAGCAACACCTGCTCCTCCCATTCCAATACTTTTGGTATCATAACCTACTCCAAAATAACCATCTGTTGCAAATACGGATGGCGCCGATAACATTAAGACAATAAAGCCAGCAACTAACTTGCTTTTTAACGTAAAATTCATTGATTTCATACTTTTCGTTTTATGTGTTTCTATTGAAAATTATCAATCTATATATACATTAATATAGATATGCAAATCTATAGCTATTTATTGTTATTCGAATAACATGCCCCCTATTTTTATAGCAATTATGCCTAATAAAGAATGGTTCTAGATAGCACCACGTAAGAGATCTGTAATCTGATTCGCTCAATTCTGAAAAGTACAGTTTCAAGCTAATAAATAGCGACTTGCATTGTTCACCCTATTATTTACTTATTTCTCGATCAATCAACCCTATTAGTTCTTTCGACATTCTTTTCATCTCCCTCATTTGATAATTCATAGTACCAAATTCAAGCACCGACATAATAAAACCGTTCTTTAACTCCTTACTTTTCATGTAGGCTTTAAAGTAGGATTCGGTTAAAATCTGATCCTTGCCTGCTTTTCCATTACTTGCGAAATAGGCGTAGTTATTAACGATAGGGTTAAGATCCAACAATGCGTACAAAGGCTTAAAAATCAGGGTTTCAGTATCGAAGCGAAAATGATCTTCTTCACTTTTCATTTTTTTATAAAGGGATTCGATATTCAGTAGATGATTCTTTATAGAGTCATTTGAAATAAGCGAGAGATTGCCGGAATTTACCAATTCTTGAAACGTATTGTTATTCTGATAAAACTTCTGCCAAGTGTAGATATTCATCCCATCGGCATTAAAAGCAGTGAAATCTTTAATGGGTTTTCCTTCAAAATATTCGATAATCCTTTGGGCAGATGCAATACACTCCGTTCTGATTTCAAGATACCGATCTAACTCAAGCATGTTGATTTTCAGGTCGGTCTTGATGTTTTTGAGATAATGAATTTCTTTTTCGCGATTTTTACGAAGATCGTTATTGTTGTTAATTTGCAATGCGATTAAGATGCCGATAACCACCAACACAATTTCGCCAATAGCATAAAGCAGATATTTAGTGAATTTGTTTTCAGAAAGTAATTTTTGTCGAATTTTTCTAAATAATTTTATCATTTATCTCTAGCGTTTTTTTTTAAATGAATCAAACTATTAGAACCCAAAAATGAACAGCTGAACTTGGTCAAACTTTAGGATCGTATTATACAAATACACCAACAACAATCAATACCAGCACGGCCAATAAATAAATATTAATTCCCATAAAGTACCTGAAAACTTTGATGCCCTCCCCTTTCTGTAAAAACAGTTGTGAGAATGCGTATACCAACACAATGACAATAAATAGCAATACAATTTTTAAAGAGAGTGCCGGCAGAACACCCATTACGGTCATTAATACACTCGCAACAGCTGTTGCTGTAACCCAAACAAGTGTTATTCCTTTGATTTGCTTTTCGGTATAAATAGCGGTAATTGAAGGAAATCCTGCTTCTTGATAATCTTTCCCATGACGAATTACAATCAGCCAAAAATGAGGTATTTGCCACATAAACATAAAAAAAGCAAAGGAAATTATTTGAGGTTCCAAAATGGAACCACCGGCGGCTGCATAACCAACCATTGGAGGCAATGCACCAATTAAGCTACCCGGAACTACTGCAAATGCTGACTTTTTTTTCAGTGGCGTATAAATAGCGTTATACCAAATCAAGGTTAAAATCCCCAATTGCATAGCCAGAAAGCCGGAATAAATGTACAAGAGTGCTGAACCAACGCCAATTAAGCTTAAAGCAAAAATTAAAGCATGAAACGGACTAATTTTACCGGAAGGAATTGGTCGATTCTGCGTACGCTTCATTTTAGCATCCGTATCGTATTCTTGATATTGATTTAATGCGGCAGAACCACAGGCCAATAAAAACAAACTGCCTACTGTAATCCAAAGTCGAGCATCTACACTTCCGGATTTAAGCAAATAACCTACTAAAGTCGTGAGAGATACCGCGAAAGTGATTCTCACCTTACTTAATTCCATATAAATTTTCAGTAAGCTCATTTTAATTATTTTGCTATTGATTTAAGATAGGCGTTAATTTTTTTCAATTGATCTTCGCTAATGGCATCCTTATAAGAAATCATTACTTTGGGGTAAGACTCAACGATATCTTTTGAAGGATCATAAATCGATTCTCTAATATAAGTTTCATCAGCGGTTACTTGTCGCGTGACTACTCCGGTTGTTACTGTTTTTGTGCTGTTCCACAAGCCTTTGAATGTGGGCCCAACAATTCGGGTTCCATCCAAAGAATGACAAGCGATGCAACCATTTGCTTGCAGTATTTTAAGTCCGGCTTCAGCATCATTAGCGGAGCTATCTTCAGCATTGTACCAGGCATCGTAATCATCCTGACTGAGCACTTCGACCTTACTGAGCATATAACTGTGTCTATCCCCACAATATTCGGCGCAAAGAATATCGTATTCGCCCAATACTCCGGCTCTAAACCACATTTTATTATTCACGCCGGGAACTACGTCTTCCTTAACGCGAAAGGCAGGAATATAAAGACTATGCAAAACATCGGGCGAAAATAAATTGAGTTTTACCGCTTGATCTATAGGCACTACAAGCGTAGGACTAACTTTTCCATTCTCGTATTCGAAGGACCAACTCCACATTCTGCCCGTGGCTTTTATAGCTATCGCATCGTCGGGAATTTCGCGCATTGGCGCATATCCTACCCAACCGTAATAAAACATGACCAAAACCAAAATTGTAGGTATTACCGTCCAAATAAACTCCAAACGTTTACTTTCTTTTACGTTGATAGCAACACGATTTCTCTTTTTATTATATTTAAAAACGAAGAAAATCATTGCAAAAGTAATTCCCACTAAAAAAACGAGGGAAATACCGATAATGACAAAAAAAGCTTGATCAACCCCTTCAACAAAATTTGATGCTTGACTAAACATAGTTTATTTCATTTAATTATATATTTGGTTTAACGGAAGGCATAATCGAAAAAGGTTAGCCCAATAAATACAGCAAAAATCACAATAACGAGCATTAAGAATACGGTTAAAATCTTGCTGTCGAATTTTAAATGCATATAATACGTTAACACGATAGATGCTTTAACTGTAGCAATAAGGAGAGCAATAGGTAAAGTTGCGCTGCCAAAATCGACATAGGCAATTGTTACCGTAAGCCAGGTAAAAAACAGCAGGGCTATCCATACCTTTATCTGCATATTAAAAGCTACAATATGATGTGTTTGAGGTTCTTTAGACATAACTTAACTGATTAAATACATTAAAGGAAAAAGAAAAATCCAAATTAAATCCACGAGATGCCAATACAATCCTGCATTTTCTAAAAAAGCAAAATTATCGTGAGTTTGTTTACCAACCTTAACTTCCCAGGCAACCCAGCCAATTAAGGCTGCTCCTATAATAACGTGCAAACCATGCAAGCCCGTCATAAAATAATAAAGTACAAAAAATAAACGTTCGCCACCTTCTAAAGCATTAAATGCATCTCCACCCGGAAATAAACCCAATTCAAATTTATGGCCCCACTCGAAATATTTGTTCACCATAAAAATCAAGGCGGCTAAAATGGTTACCATTAATAAATTAATTGTGAGCTTTTTACGATTTAGTTGGATAGCCGAAATGGCCAAAGCTACGGTTGCAGAACTCGAAATCAATACAATCGTATTGACAGCTCCAATACCCACGTCAAGATGAAATGAACCCGCTGCAAAGGTTTCCGGATTCATTAACCGGTAGATGGAATAAACCAAAAACAAGCCTCCAAAAAGAATGAGTTCGGTAAATAAAAACAACCACATGCCTAATTTTGAAGCTTCATCGTCGCGGTGCTCGTCGGCACTATGACCAACGGCTGTTTCGGTAAGTGTATGACTACTGCTCATGATATTCGTAAGGTCCTTTAGTTATTGTTGGGATTTCATCAAAATTCTCAAGTGTTGGTGGAGTTGCAACACTCCATTCCAGCGTTTTTCCGTGCCAAGGATCGTCCACGGCTTTTTCTTTTTTACGGAAGGCAGCAATTAAATTTCCGATCATAAACAATAAACCTACACTAAGAATCCAAGAGCCAATGGTTGCAATAAAATTAGGTACGTGGAACTCGGGTAGATAATCGAAATAACGTCTGGGCATGCCCATCACTCCTACTACCATCATTGGGAAATACATAACGTTGAAACCAATAAAAATGATCCAGAATGAAAGGTTTGCTCGTTTCATATTGTAATTGAAACCATAAATCTTGGGAAACCAATAATGCATAGCCGACATAAAAGCAAAACCGGTACCACCAAACATAACGTAGTGAAAATGCCCCACCACAAAAACAGTATCGTGTAGATGCACATCAGTAGCCAGAGCACCTAAAATTAATCCTGTTAATCCGCCTATCATAAAGAGGAATATAAATCCCAAGGCAAAAAGCAGCGGTGCTTTTACATTAATAGAACCTCCATAAAGCGTTGCCAACCAGTTAAATACTTTAACTGCCGATGGAATAGCAACCAAAAAAGTTAAAATAGAAAAAATAATTCGAGCAGGACCACTCATTCCTGAGGTAAACATGTGGTGTCCCCAGACAAAATAACCAATAAATGCAATGGCCAAACTCGAATAGGCTATGGCTCGATAACCATAGATTTTGCGTTGTGAAAAAGTGGCTATAACTTCGGAAATTACACCCATAGCAGGAAGAACCATAACATAAACAGCGGGATGCGAATAGATCCAAAACATATGTTGATATAAAATGGGATCTCCACCTAAGCTAGGATCAAATAAACCTACGCCGAGTAAGCGTTCGGCAAATATCATTAAGAGTGTAATTCCGATAACCGGAGTGGCTAATAACTGAATCCAGGCTGTGGCATACAAAGCCCAGGAAAACAAAGGCATTTTAAACCATGTCATACCCGGAGCTCGCATACGATGAATGGTAACGATAAAATTCAAGCCTGTTAAAATCGAAGAAAAACCCAGTACAAAAGCGGCTAAAACCGACATCGATACATTGGTTTCTGTATTGACGCTATAGGGTGCGTAGAAAGTCCAACCCGTATCGGCAGGACCATCACCAAACACCAAAGTAGAAAGTGCGAAAACGGCTCCAATAACATATAAATACCACGACAACAGGTTCACTCTGGGAAAGGCCACATCTTTGGCTCCAATCATTATGGGCAACATAAAATTACCAAATACGGCTGGAATGCCCGGAATGATAAAGAGAAAAATCATGATTACACCATGCAGCGTAAACAAACTATTATAGGTCGTTGGCTTTACAAATTGTTGTCCGGGATACATGAGTTCCAATCGCATCATAACACCCAATGCTGCGCCAACTAAAAAGAATGATGCAATAGAATAAAGGTAAAGCAATCCTATTCGCTTATGATCCGTCGAAAAGATCCACTTAAAAATGCCCTTTCTTCCTCCGGTTTCTTCCAGATAACTTACATGCGATGAAGCACTATTATTTTCCTGCATAGATCGATTAATATTATTGAGTTTTATATTTTTTTCGTTTGAATATCAATATGATAAGTAATATCAGAGCCGCACCTAAAATAAGTGTCCCCGATATTTTAGTAATATTAAATACATATTTTTTACCCTCCGCATCGTAACTGAAACAGAACTGCAAAACTTTATTGATTGTTGGGCCGGAAACCTCTTTAGCCGACTCAATAACCGACATTTTTAGATCGAAGGGCAAAAAATAAGTACCGTGCAAATAGCGTGTAATTTTTCCGTGGGGACTCACTACCATTATGGCGGCAGCATGCACATATTCTTTTCCTTGCTTTTTGAATTTAAAACCAAGATTATCCGTAATCTTCTCAATATTCAAACTATCACCGGTTAGCCAAATCCAATCTTTTTCGTCGATCGGATTTTTCATTCCTTTTACATAATTGGCTTTTTTCTTTTTGCCCAATGTAGGATAATCATCCGGATTAAAACTTATCGTAATCACTTGATAATCTTTACCTAATTCCATTTGCGTACGATCAATAACTTCGGCCAATCCGCCTAAGAGCGGTGAGCAAAGTCCCGGACAATTAAAGTAGATAAAAGCAAAAACAGTAGGTTTATCAATTAAAGATTTTAGATTTACGAGTGTTGAATCCTCATTGAGCAATTCAATATCATCTCTTATGTATTCGTCAAGATGCTCATAAATACCTACTTGTTCGTCCTGAACCGGTGCAACCGGATTTATTTGAGCCTCCGAATTTAATCCCAAAAACAAACCAAAAAATAATAAGATCAAAAATTGTTTCATACTTATGTAACTAATAATGTGATTTTTATACGCTTTATTTATATTCATTATAAATAGCAAATTAAAGCATAAAAAAACGAACTAACAAAACTATATATGAATAATTGTTAGTCCGTATTGTAATTTAACAAGCTCTTAACAAGTCTTGATGTCGCCTTTAAGAGTCAGGTTTGAACCTCAGGCAAGGCTATATACTACTCTTTACATTTATCGCCTTGAGGTTCTTTCGCATTTGCCGGTTTACTTCCTCGAATACTAATGATATAGCTAGCCAGCTGATCCATTTCTTTTTCGGTTAATTGACTGCCATAAGGTGTCATTCCTTTTTCCGGCACCCCATTTTTGATTACGGTACGTGTGGATTCAAATCCACAACCATGTATAGTATAGTCATCGGTTAGATTTGGTCCGATAGCATTTCCTTCGCCATTCATTCCGTGACAAGCAAAGCAAGCTTTACTCATAAACAGCGCTTTTCCGGCTTCAAGATCTGCAGGATCAGTCGAGGCTACCGTTGCTGCAGGAGGAAGTTGAGCCGCCCGCGCATCCATAATTGCAGAAGCAGAAGCTACTTCCATCTCATATTCCTGATATTGATCAGGTCCTTGCTTAAAAGCGTGATAATATCCCCAGTAGAGTACAGATACAAAAATACTTGCATAAAAAGTATACATCAACCATGATGGTGGTGGATTATCCAATTCCTTTATCCCGTCAAATTCATGATCTTCAATTACTTTTCCTTTTTGATATTCTTTTTTGTTGCTCATAATATCGTTTGTTTAAATTATTCATTTTGATTATTAACATTTTCTAGCGTACCGTCATCGAGCGGAAAGTGACTCACTCCTTCATAATAAGTGGATTTTGTTCTCAACACATGATAAAGCACCGCGAGAAAAAAAAGAAAGAAGAAAACAAATGAAATAATGGTAGTTATTTCCAAATTTTCGACTTGTTCCAAATAGCGCATTGCTAATTTCATAAACTTTATTTTTATTCTTTAATAGTAAATATTAGCGTTCAAATACTTCTCCTTGAGGAGCTTTTGGATTGTCCGGATTGCTTCCTATCAAAGAGATCACATAAGAAGTTACTTCGTTTAACTGGTCTTTATTCGCTAAAAATTTCCAGGCTTGCATTCCTTTAGCCGGAGCTCCTTCTGAAATAATCGTGTAAATCTCACTATCAGAGCCGCCATGAATATAGGCATTATCCGTTAAATTAGGTCCAATTGCATTTCCTTCGCCGTTTAAACCGTGACAAGCCGCACAATTGGTAGCAAAAAAGGTTTTTCCTGCCGATAAAACAGCAGCATCAGTAGTCGCCGTATATTCGATAAGCACTGGGCCTTCAGTCTCCGCTGAACTGTCAGCTACACTGATATCACGTCCAAGTTTATGCAAATAAGCAATCAACGCAATAATTTCAGAATCGGGATCAGCACCGGGAATATCGGCAGCAATTTCTTTCGATTGACGCATCAAATCTGATAATGCTTCATCTTCAAATCCTTCGGGATATGGAACACCTAGGTATTGCATCACCTCGATTTTGCGTTTTAAAGAAGCATTGTTTAATTTATTATCGTATAACCAAGGATAGGCCGGCATTATAGAACCGGGCGAAGTACTTTGTGGATCGAGCATATGGTTATAATGCCAACTGGCGCTCTTAAACATTTTTCCACCAACTACACCGGTACGTGCCAAATCCGGACCTGTTCGTTTCGATCCCCATTGGAAGGGATGATCGTAAACAAATTCGCCTACTTTTGAATAATCGCCATAACGCTCAACTTCTGATCGGAATGGACGAACTTGCTGAGAATGACAATTATAACAACCTTCGCGCACATAAATATCACGTCCTTGCAATTCCAATGGTGTATAAGGAACAACGGTAGCGATGGTTGGAATATTGGCCTTAATGGTAATCATAGGAACGATTTCAACCAAACCACCTATAGCCAAAGCCACAAACGACCACAGCGTAAACTGTACGGGTTTACGTTCCAACCAACCATGTAATGTTTCTTTTCCGATTCGTTTTTTAGGTAATACTTCCAAAGGAGGCGCACTAACTTGCTCATCACCAATAAACTTACCTAAAACCATCGTTTTACGTAAATTATAAAGCATAATAAGGAATCCCGTTAAATATAAGGTGCCGCCAAAGGCGCGCGTGATATACAATGGAATAAGCTGAACTACGGTTTCGAGGAAATTAGGATAAGCCAACATGCCATCCTCATTAAACTCTTTCCACATCAAGCTTTGCGTTACCCCGGCCCAATACATTGGAATAGCCCAGAAAAGCATACCAATAGTAGCTATCCAAAAATGGGTATTGGCCAATTTCTTAGAAAACAATTCGCGTCCCCATAAACGAGGCACAAGCCAGTAAAGCATACCAAAAGTTAAAAGACCATTCCAGCCCATTCCGCCGATATGCGTATGCGCGGGTGTCCAATCTGTAAAATGACTGATTGCATTCACATTTTTAAACGACAACATAGGCCCTTCGAAAGTGGCCATACCATAAGAGGTAACAGCAACAACAAAGAACTTTAAGATAGGTTCTTCGCGCACTTTATCCCAAACACCACGAAGCGTTAGAAGTCCGTTTATCATACCTCCCCAACTTGGAGCAATTAACATGACAGAAAAAACAATACCTAACGTTTGAGCCCACGCAGGCAATGCTTGGTAAAGCAAGTGGTGAGGACCAGCCCACATATAAAGAAAAATGAGAGACCAAAAGTGGATAATGGATAACTTATAGGAATAAACCGGACGATTGGCGGCCTTGGGTAAGAAATAATACATCAAACCCAAAAATGGTGTCGTTAGGAAAAAAGCAACTGCATTATGTCCGTACCACCACTGCACAATGGCATCTTGAACACCGGCATAAGCAGGATAGGAATGAAACCACGAAGTCGGAATTTCAACAGAATTAACCACATGAAGCAAAGCAATACCCACCCACGTGGCAATATAAAACCAAATCGCAACATAAATATGTTTCGTACGACGTCGAATCATTGTGCCTGTAATATTGGCACCAAAAGCAATCCATACGAGTGCAATGGCAATATCCAATGGCCATTCTAACTCAGCATATTCTTTGCTCATCGAATAACCCATTCCAAGTGTAATGGCAGCCGATAAAATAATGATTTGCCATCCCCAGAAATGGAAACGACTCAAAAAATGGCTGTAAATCCGTGTTTTTAAGAGTCGTTGCAAGGAATAATAAACGCCTGTAAATATCGCATTTCCAATAAAGCCAAAAATAACTGCATTGGTATGTATTGGTCTTACCCTTCCAAAAGTCAAAAATGAAAGCTTAAAATTCATCTCCGGAAACGGAAGTTGCAACGCGATAAGTAAGCCTACAAGTAAGGCAATAAGTCCGTAAAACAATGTTGCATAAGTAAACAACCTAACAATTTTATTGTCGTAAGAAAATTTTTGAATCTCCATATTATTTATTTTCAGTTAATTCATCGTCTTCTGCCCTATCTGCGTCAACTACTTTTGTATCGTCAAATAAAATCCGAACAGCGGGAGTGTGTCCATCATCAAACTGACCGTTTTTTACAGACCAAATAAATGCAATCAAAAAAAGTCCTGCAACTATTGAACTTAGGGTGATCAGAATGAATAATACGTTCATTAATATTTAAGTATTTCTATTCCTAAATGGCAAATATAGAAAATTATTCAAACGTCAATACCCTAGAGTAGACTATTTAAAGAAATATTTTTCGATCTCATTTGCTCTGTTTATTGCTTTATTATTTGCCCTCTAATTTACGAAAATACTTGAAACCCAGCAAAGAAGTTACCGCACTTACAAACAAAACGACGGTTACAGAACTTATGGGCATTAAAATAGCGGCTAAAATGGGCGTGAGCAAACCTTCAACAGCAAAGCTTAAACCAATTGTATTGTAAAGAATGCTTATCCCAAAACTTGCTTTTACGGTATTTATACTTCCTTTTGCCATTTTAAGAAAAGCGGCTAAATGGGCAAATTGAGTAGCTTCAATAATTCCATCGCAAGCCGGAGAAAAACTGTAAATATCGTCGGCAATTGTAATACCAACCTGAGCACTATTCAGTGCACCGGCATCATTCAAGCCATCACCGATCATCAATACATTTTTGTTTGCTTTTCTAAGCCTTTCGATATAAGCTAATTTATCCTCCGGTTTTTGATTGAAATGCAAGCGTTCTGCTTTTTTAAACAAAGGCAATAAACGCTCTTTTTCGCTCTCATTATCACCCGACAATAAATGTAATTCATAGTGTTTTGCCAATTCATCGATCAGTGTATCTAAGCCTTCCCTGTACTTATTTTTCAAACGAAAATGACCTCTACAAATTCCATCAATACTCACAAATACTTGAGATTGAATAGATATCTGATTGGTTTTCGAATTACAAACATACATTTCAGAACCAAGTTTAAGCTGATGTTCACCAATTATGCCTTGCACACCTCCAGAAGCCTTTTCTTCAAAATCGCTAACATAATAGGTTTCTTCATCAATAAAATGATTAAACAAAGCCGTGCTTAAGGGATGAGTCGATTGTCGCGCCAATGATTTTATCAAAGCTTTTTCCTCTTCCTGAAGAACATCACCCATAAAAACCACTTCAACTTCATTGGCTTCGGTAATGGTTCCGGTTTTATCAAAAACGACGGTATCTATTTTCGATAAATTTTCAATCACTTGTGTTTGCTTAATATAGAACCCATGTTTCCCAAAAATGCGCATACTATTGCCATAAGTAAATGGAATAGAAAGCGCTAAAGCACACGGACAAGCAACAATCAGTACCGCCGTAAATACAGAAATTGCACGCCAAGGCTCTATAAAAAACCAGAAAATGGCAGTACCTAAAGCTAAAGCAATAACTACATAAGTAAACCATTTGCTAACGCGATCGACAATGGTATTCAGTGTTTTTGTATAAATATCACCGGAATCGGATTGATTCCATAATTTTGTAAGATTGGATTGATCGACCGACTTATTCACCTTTAACTCGATGGCGGCTCCCACCTGTTTTCCGCCTGCATAAATTGCATCACCTATCAACTTGCTTACCGGATTGGATTCGCCGGTAACAAAACTATAATCGATGCGGGCAACTCCTTTTACGAGTTCAGAATCGACAGGGATAAGCTCGTTATGACGAACCAAAATACGATCGCCTTCTTGTAAATCACGAATTTGAATAATCCGCTCTTTATCCGCATCCACTTTCGTGATAGCAATAGGAAAATACGATTTATAATCGCGTTCGAAACTCAAGGCATCGTAAGTTTTTCCCTGATACCATTTTCCTATCAAAAGAAAAAAGATAAATCCGGCAAAAGAATCGAAATAACCCGTACCCGTATTTGTAAGAATTTCGAATGCCGATTGACCGAAGAGCGCCAAAATACCCAAAGAGATGGGCATATCCGTATTGACCATCTTCACTTTCAAGTTTTTATAAGCGGAAAGCAGATAATCGCTCGCACTATAAATTAGCACAGGAACGGCTAAAATCAAGATTAAGAAGCTGAGAAACCGTTGCAATGCAGGATCTACTCCTGTCCCACCCGACAAGTAATCAGGTAAACTAAGCATCATAATATTCCCAAAACTAAAACCGGCCACCCCCAATTTAAAAATCAATTGCCGATTGGTTTTTTTGGGATTTTTTTTGTCCATATCATCTAAGGAAATAAGGGGCGTATAATGTATAGAAGCCATTAATTCAACCACTTGTCTTAGACTTATTTTCGACTCTTTAAAAGTAACGCTAACCTCTTTTTTGACAAAATTTACGGTAGAATAGCTTATTCCGGCATTTAAGGTGTTCAGATTTTCGAGTAACCAAATGCAAGAACTGCAATGGATAGTAGGGACAAAGAAAGTGACTTTCGAAAAATCGCCATCTTTAAATTCGAGCAATTGATTTTTTATTTCTTCTTCATCCAAATAGGCAAATTTATCACCAAACTCAGGGTTATCCAACTTTACTCCCGGTGTGTCTTCCAGCTCATAATAGGTGTATAATTTATGCTGATTGATGATTTGATAGACGGTTTTACAGCCATTACAACAAAAGGGTTTATCCTCCCAAATAACAGGATATTTACCACAGTCTTCGCCACAATGCACACATTTAAGCTGTTCTTTAGCCATAAGGAGAATATTAATTTTAAGGCGTTCAAAAGTACTGTAAAATTAAAGATACACCAAAGTTGAATACAGCAGAAATGCGGTAAGTTTAAAAGAAATCCCTATTTTCGACTTCGTTTAAACCCGAATATGCTAAAAAGAGAAATAGGAAAATGGGATTTGGTATTGCTTTTAATCAACAGTTTGATTGGTGCCGGCATTTTTGGATTGCCATCCAAAATATTCGCGCTTTCCTTGTGGTACAGCATTCCAGCATTGTTTATTACTGCCGGAATTGTATTGATTCTCGTTTTAAATTTTGCTGAAGTAGGCAGTCGCTTTTCAAAAACAGGGGGTCCTTATCTTTATACACTAAAAGCTTTTGGTCGATTTCCGGCCTTTTTAATGGGATGGTTATTACTGATTACACGATTAGC
>JBFHQD010000049.1:0-16263 GCA_041592395.1 Bacteroidales bacterium
ATATGGTATAAAGCACGACCTATTTCATATAATGAAGCTTTCTGCTTACTAACTTTATCTCTATAAAAATAAGGATTAATATTTCTCTCTTCATCTGTTCTCAACCACTTTAAAAATTCAGGTTTTAGTGGATAATTTTTAAATCCAGACTTTCTCCAATCTTTTACTTCCCCTGGACTCAATGGACACATATTATTTTTTGAAAGAATCAACAGAGTTTCATATTTTCTTAATTTTCGCCTAAACTTAATCCTTCTAGCACTTCTAAAACTAGTTCTTTCAGCTGCTCTTGAACTTTCTACACCTTTTTCCAATTTCACACCCTCAGAAAATATTCTTGCGCCTTTATCAACTAATCTAAATTCTTTTTCAACTTTTTCTACAATAGCCCACCCTATTGAATTGGTTCCGAGGTCAAGTCCTAATATTTTTGTCATAGCTACACGTTGTTTATTTTAACGGATAATAAAAATGATTAAAAATTTATATCATCTATTTAATAATTTATTTATCTTTGGTCATTAAGATTTTTCTAATCTTTAAATCTTATCACAATAAGGCTATATGCCGTAGATGAAAATCTTTAGTCCTGCTTCGGTAGGACTTTCTTTTTTTAGCTACATAGCGTTATTCATACTCAATTAATTATTAGAAAGAACCTATTTATATCACATCCATTCGAAAAAAAATCCAAATAGATTATGTTGAGAACCTTGTTGCCTAACAATGTTCTCTTTTACAAATAAATAAATACAATACCTTTTTTCTCTCGCAGGTGGTATATTAGGATCTGTATTGTATTTAAACCAAAGGTAAAGAAAAAAATCGAATACGATAAGCAAGCGCAGCTAAAATACGCCTCACAGCAATTGAAATTGTTTTAAGCCCTTACTGTTATTCCAATTCCATATTATTTAAGCCTTTTATATGCTGGTATTTTGTGTGATGTACAAAAATAAAATTCGCTTTATCTTCAAATAGGTCCAAGACTTCGTCACGATTCAAAAAAGTAGGCTTATTCGAAATTAATTCTTGGTAAGCGGAATAGGGATAATTTTCAAAAGGTCCAAAATTATGATGACTTGGGTTTGTATTTACATAAAGAATCAAATTAAGCAGGTAATTGTTATCGGCAATTATATTCCGTTTTAAATGCTCTTGAAAAAGACTTCCTCTCCTACGGTATCGCTTATTAATTGATTTTGCATAGGCATTAAACAAATTAGACAATCCTTGATGCAATTTGGGTTTGCCGCTTTTAATCGTCTCCGGTAAATCATCCATTTCTTTAAATTTAACCACTAAATGAAAATGTTTTGGCAATAAGCAATAACTATAAATTTCTAATATGGGGAGTAGATGTCTTTTTAAAAGTCTGATAAAATAAGCATAATTATCCGCTTCATAAAAAATCTTTTCATCATTATTGCCTCTGTTGTAAATATGATAGTACTGCCCGGCTTCGAAAGGTATATACTTCATCTTGATTTGATTAGGCTATAAAAATAATAATTTTTTTGGTTAACCTAACAGGTTAAAAAAACCTTTTAGGTTTTAAACCTCTTCGCATCCGATTTTCGTTAAAACCTAACAGGTTAAAAAAAAACCTGTTAGGTTCTACAGGTTAAAAAAAAAACCTGTTAGGTTAAGCAGCGTACTAAATTTCTTCTAAGCCCTTTATAAATTCATAATCGTGTTCAACCAAGGCTATCCTGGTTTTAAAGCTTTTATACCAGTCGCTTCTGCCTTTTTCTCTCGCTATTTTATGCTCGGCATGTGCTTTCCACTTTTTAATTGATGGCAAATCGATCCAATAGGAAACGGTTATACCAAGTTCATTTCTAGCGCTTTCAACACCTAGAAAACCTTCTTGTTTTTTGGCCAGTTCGAGCATTTTATCGGCCATTTGAGAATAACCCTGATCTCCTTCGGTTCGTGTAGAACTAAAGATTACAGCGTAATAGGGTGGTTTTGGGGTTCTTGCTATCATCATTATTTGTTTTTAAACCTAACAGGTTGCAAAACCTAACAGGTTAAAAAAAACCTGTTAGGTTTGTTAGGTTAAAAAACCGTATTTATCGGCAATAAAAATCAATACCAAAGATAATGAAAATGCAACGATCGGAGAAACCAACCACATCACAAAAAACCGTCGTACTTCTGTTTTTCGGAATATATTTTTAGTGCCTAATTTTGCTACGCCAATTCCTAAAATTGCGGCCACATTCAATTGAACCAATGAGGTAGGTATGCCTTTTGTTAAAGAGGCGAGCAACAATAAACTTGCTGAAACAAAAGCGATTATAACGGCTTCAAATTTCCCGAACAAGACAATTTCTTTGCCTGTATTTTTTACAATTTTATATCCAAAAATAGAACTTCCTATACCAAAACTGGGCGCAACAATCAAAGTCGCTAAGATCATTATTAGTATAAAATTAGCATCGCCGCTTATATTTAATTCATTTGCCGTCATGGAGGCAATGGGACCGGCTGCATTAGCCACATTATTTGCGCCTATAGAGAAGGCCACATACAAAGACATTACAACCAATAATCCATTCCAGATGGGTTTAAGGTTTTCGTTTTGAGCGCGTGGTAAGGTATAGCCTCTTTTTCTCATCGGTTTATAAATGTATTTTCCAATAAATAAACTGAGGAAAAAAGAAATGACGGGCAAAATAAACCAGGTTGGGATAATCTCTAAAAACAGCTTATCCGTATTTAGCGAATCCAAATACAAAGCAACCGCACTTACCGATAATACGGTGGATTGACTTGTCGATTGCGGGATACCGGCTAAATTGGCTATTAAAAGCGAAATAGCCACGGAAAAAAGAATGATAGAAACAACGGTAAACGACATCATTTCGGGAGCTAATAAACCTTTTCCCATAGTTGTGGCGGTGCCTTTGCCGGCAATAATGGCGCCGAGAAAGACCATAATTCCAAATAAACCCGGAATCAAGCTTTTTCTTATCACATTTGCGCCATAGGCGGCCGAAAAAGCGGGTGCTGTTCCACTCCCACCCATTGTTATCGCTAAAAACATCGCTACAATAAAGGGGATTAATAAGTGACTAAATAATGGAGAAATCATAATTTTTAATGTATTAATATTGACTGTTTTTTCATCGCTTGGAAAATGTTGGCTACTTGGTTAGACCGACGATAAGAAATGATTGTCCCGCTCAAGTTACAAGAAAGCGGATGCCGGTCGGAAAAACGGCATTTAATCCTGTGTTGTCGTCGTTATGTTTTTTATGCTTTTTAGATGGAATCGCCATGCGTATGGGCTCAAACTCTTTTTTTAATTCCTTTATCTTAAACCGATTACCCCATGGCATAGCGACAAAGGAATAATCACCTAGATAAAAGGCACATTGGCGATTGAAAGGCAAGAAAACAGATTCATAATCAACCTTTACAGAAGTGCATATTTTCCTGTTTTCAGAGAGGTCGGATTCAAATCCTGAATCATTCATTTTCTAGAATTTTCAATAAAATTAGAAAATAAATTTGAAATAAAGCGTCGTAAGCCTTAATCTTTTGTCACTTCTGTATTTATTCCTATTTCCATGCGAAATCCTCTACAATACAGAATATCGGAGTCGATTTTTTTTACTAAACTAAAAATCAACACCTCCTTTTTGTCCCCTGCGCAAACAGGATTAAGGATATCTTTTCACGTCTTTATGTTGCCACAAAAGATTGACTATCGTCCATTCTCCATCGAGTTTAATTAAATGTAAATATTCTACCCAATTATCAGAAACAAGTTTAACGGTAGCTATACGATTATAAATATCCAAAATTCGGACTTGATTATTTGGTTTTGGAGGAAAGTGCATATTGGATTTGTTCCAATCACGTGCAAAGTCTATCATTTGCTCTTTTGTGGTAGCCATGGCCACTTCCTTTTCTAGGTCTCGGTTGTAGCCCATGGTTATTTTGTTCAAACTATCGTTGAGTACCTCATTCATTAAATCGGGTTTAAGCGCTTGCAAGGCTTCCAAATAGCCTAAAGAAATGCGCTTAATTTCTAAACTGTCTATCTGCGTCGCCACCTCGCTTAAGGTAATATGCACATTGCTTGGGATGGTTCTCCACGTTAAAAGCTTATTTTGCGCATCGTAGTACTCTTGTTTGATAAAATTCCCAATTGAATCGTAAACTTTAATACCCGCAGCAAAGCCATAGGGACTCAATACAAGCTTATTGTTGCTGTCGTGATAGGTGTATTTGACATGATTTCCATTTTCATCATAAGTATCTTGATAAGAAGCGACTCCAATTGCATTATTTACAATCTCAAAATTTTCATCCAGGTTATAATTACCAATGGGCGTACCGTCTCTTCTAAACAACATTCCGGTCGTTCCAAATTCAAAATAAGTAGAAAGGCTTTCTGCTTCCCCTTTTAAATTGAACCGTTTTTCAACGATCATTTTTCTTTTTTTCGACCATTCGTACCGCGAAATCCCCCAATTGGATTCCATAGGCTTATCTTTTTCATCAAAGAATTCCAGTTGGGTATAATTCCCTTTTTTGTCTTTCGAAAAAACTTCTTTATAAACCTCTCTATCGTTACTTATTCTATGTCCGTTTTTATCTAGGAAAATTCGAATTTCCTTATCTCCATCGTAAGTAAAAAGGGTTTTGTAAGCCCCTATAGAAGCCAATGGATGCTTTTTTTCGGTAAAATAATGCTTGTTGACAATTTCAAGCAATTCATTGTTATTATTATATTTAAAAACATAATGCGAAGTTGTTGAGGCGGTGGCTTTATCTATGGGATAAGTTCCGACTATCTTTATATAAGGCGAAACGTGATTATACCTCAAATGTCGGAAATATAAATTCGTTGTGTCCGACTGTGCGTTTAGGTTAGAGAAGCTCACTAGTGTTATTGCTAAAAGTAGTAGGTGCTTAATCATCTTGTTATAAAAATAGGTGAATATAAAATTGAAAAACAAACCTAATAATTACTTTAGAATTTCAAAATTTGATCAGCTTTCGGAACAAAATTTTATATTTTTTTTAACAACTTAAATTGTCGTACAAGAGCTCATGAATCTGTCATTTGCAGAGTCGGGGCGGATAGTCGATAGGCTTATTTACCGAGCTAAACTCGAGTTAAATAAGCCTACATAGCACTAATGTCGCGGCGAAAATTGGAGAATCGAAAACGAGTATCCAAATTACAAAACGAAATAAAACTCAAAAAAGCGAAGCCAATTTATTCTAATGTAACACGGGTAGTTGGCAAAGCCATATGCCAATTTGTTGGGTCGATTGGATCAAGGTCGGCAGCACCAAACACACCATCGCCACTTTTATCTTCAAACTGCCAGCAGTTCGTCACATCAAAATTTAAGATCAAGTTTGTTCCCCCTCGGTCGCTCAAATCAAAGCTGACTGTTGTTGTATAAATGGGATGTGGCGCATTATTCATAAAATCGACATCCCCAAAAGGCCCAAAATTTTCGCCCGATTTACCGGCAAAATCATACCAAGCGCCCACTTGACCATGATAGGTATAAGCCGCTTGTCGAGGTGCTACGGGATCTAAATTGGGGGTTTGCCCCTCGCCCATCAGCCATCCTATTTCGATACCGTTATTGATTTGGGTCATATCGCCCGGCTGATGGAGTCCGCCTTCCGTTTCTGCATCGTCGGAAAGGTAAATCCGAAAGTCTCTTCTTTCTAATCCCCGATCAACGGTTGCAATAGCAATATTCATTTGCAAATAATAAATTTCCAATTCAAAAGCCGCATATTCCCCTTCGGGCACATCCGTTCCTTGCAGCAAAGAATGAACTGTTTTGGCAGCCGTAAAATCAAAAACAAACGAAGAGGCTAGATTAGCTTTGTTAAAGAGTTCAAAATCTGCCGTACCATTTGTACCGAGCAAGGTCACGCGCTTAAGCGCAACATAGTAATTTTCAGGCGTTTCGTAAGTCATTACGGGTTCAACTTTAAATGCGGAACTTGATTTTGATGAATTAAAATTGATTTTTAAGCTTACATCCTGAATGTTCTTTTCTGTTGGATTTTCCGAATCTTTCGAACAACTGCCTACGATAAAAAGCAAGAGAACGAAGAAAACCTGAAGGCTTATTTTTTTCATGTGCAATGGTTTAAATGTTATTGTTTCGATTTCGTTTTTTTAAAACCTGTTTTAAAAAGGCTTTAATGCGACAGAAAAAACACTTTAAATTCATCAAAGACCACCTAAAAATAAGCGTGTAGGTTATCAAATAAAAAGCAATCTATCTCTCGCATCGCTTATGCCAAAATACCAGATTATATGCTTCTCAAAAATAGCAAAAGATTTTTGAAAAAGAAAATGCACGAGTTATTCACCTGCAAATGAAAGATTTCAACGTTTAAAAATGGCATTTAAGTACATTTCTATTGATGTCTATTTGCCGCGTCCAGTCGTCCAGCGCCTATTCCAAAACAATACAAGCTTAGCTTAAAACAGATCTGTTGCTGCGTTTTAGACTAAAGAGCTAAAATAAAATTTCAGGAATCGTTAAGATATCGTAATTTTGAGCAAGTGTTTTGCACGAGAATAAGGATAAAAGAATAAAATGATCAAAATTATTGCCGACCATCAAATTCCATTTTTAAAAGGGGCACTTGAGCCTTTTGCCGAAATGGTTTATGCTCCCGGAAACGCAATTAACAAGGCTATGCTCCGTGATGCCGACGCCCTACTGATTAGGACGCGCACGCTATGCAACAAGGCTTTATTGGACAACACAAATGTCAAGTATATTGCCACTGCCACCATCGGTTTTGACCATATTGATACAGATTATTGTCGGGCACAAAATATTCAGTGGAGCAATGCACCGGGCTGCAATTCGGGTTCCGTGATGCAGTATATGGCTTCGGCTTTGGTTCGCTTGTCTATACAATACAATTTCCATTTTTCGGATAAAACGATAGGTATTATCGGCTATGGAAATGTGGGTTCAAAAGTAGCGAAATTAGCATCTGCTTTGGGCTTTAAAGTTTTAATCAACGATCCGCCCTTGCATCGTACCGGCAAGCTTAAAGATCATGTTCCGCTAGAACAATTAAAAAAAACAGCCGATATTATTACACTGCATGTGCCGTTAAACAAGGAAGGCATCGACAAAACACTTTTTATGGTGGATCACGCTTTTTTAGCATCCTTAAAATCGTCGGCCATTCTTATAAATACCTCCCGCGGGAATATTGTGGATAATCAACAGTTGAAAGCCGCTTTACAAAACAAACATATAGGTGGAGCGGTGCTTGATGTTTGGGAAAACGAACCTCAACTCGATAAGGGATTATTGGATTTAGTTGCTTTTGCTACGCCTCATATTGCAGGCTATTCTGTTGATGGCAAAGCAAATGGAACGGCTATGAGTGTGCAAGCGCTCAGTGATTTTTTTGGTTTTGGATTGACGAATTGGAGGCCGAACAATATTCCCAAACCCACGCCTTCTGTTTTAATAAACGATGGACTAGAAAAAACAGAACAAGAATTTTTTCCAGAAATCATTTTGTCAACATATGATATTCTCGAGGATGATAAACGTTTAAGAAATTCGGTAGAAACTTTCGAAAAACAGCGAGGGGCTTATCCCTTTCGCTATGAATTCTACAATTATACCATTCAACTAAATAGCAACCTGAAGAAAATAGAAAAACAAATTCGTCAATTGGGATTTAAAACACGATAAACAGCTCGTATTTAAGCTTGGCCGCTTGCTGGTTCTCTAATTAAAAAACCCTGATAATCAACGACTATCAGGGTTTTACTATTTCAAATACTACGAAACCACATTAAATAGCATCAATAATGGCATTTAAGGTAGCACTCGGACGCATGGCTTTAGCAACCAAAGCTTTATTAGGTTTATAATAACCTCCCATATCGGTGGCTTTTCCTTCGGCAGCAGCGATTTCGGATAGCACCTTGGTTTCATTATCCTTCAGTTGTTTAGCTACTTCTTTAAACTTTGTTTGTAATTCTACATCCTCAGTTTGTTCAGCTAAAGTTTCAGCCCAATACATAGCCAGGTAGAAATGCGTACCGCGGTTATCCAATTCACCGGCTTTACGCGATGGCGATTTTCTGTTTTCTAGATATTTCGCTACCGCTTTATCCAATGTTTTCGACAATAACATCGCCCGTTTATTATCTGTAGCATTAGCCAAATGCTCTAAAGAAACGGTTAAGGCTAAAAATTCGCCTAAAGAATCCCATCTCAAATGGCCTTCTTTAACAAATTGTTGCACATGTTTAGGTGCAGATCCTCCGGCACCGGTTTCGAACAAGCCTCCACCATTAAGCAAAGGAACAATAGACAGCATCTTAGCCGAAGTTCCTAATTCTAAAATAGGGAAAAGATCGGTTAAATAATCTCTCAAGGCATTTCCTGAAACAGAAATGGTATCCAAGCCCGCTTTTACACGTGGCAGCGTAAATTTCATTGCATCAACAGGCGACATTATGCGAATATCCAATCCGGTAGTATCGTGGTCTTTTAGGTAAGTATTCACCTTTTTGATCATAGCCGCATCGTGTGCTCTATTTTCATCCAACCAAAAAACAGCAGGCGAACCTGTTGCTCGGGCTCTTGATACCGCCAATTTCACCCAGTCGCGGATGGGCAAATCTTTTGCCTGACAACCTCTGTAAATATCACCTTCTTCCACTTCGTGACTAAGCAATACATTTCCGTTTTCGTCAACGACACGGATTGTACCATCGCCTTGCGCTTTAAATGTTTTATCGTGCGAACCATATTCTTCCGCTTTTTGTGCCATTAAACCCACATTGGAAACATTTCCCATCGTTGAAGGATCGAAAGCGCCATTCACTTTACAAAAATCGATGGCTTCTTGATACCATTTTGAATAACAACGATCCGGAATAACCGCTTTTGTATCTTGAAGTTCGCCTTTTGCATTCCACATTCCACCGGAATCGCGGACTACATTGGGCATAGAAGCATCAATAATAATATCGTTACTTGCATGTAAGTTGGTAATTCCCTTATCCGAATCGACCATAGCAAGCGCAGGACGTTTTTTATAAACGGCTTGAATATCCGCTTCAATTTCTGCTTTTTTATCCGCATGTAATTTGGCTATTTTAGCATATAAATCGCCCAATCCAAGATCAGGATTTACATCCAATTCTTTTAAAACGGCCGCATGTTTTTCAAACACATCTTTAAAGAATACCGAAACGAAATGACCGAAAATAATAGGATCGGAAACTTTCATCATCGTTGCTTTTAAATGCACGGAAAACAAAGTGTCGTTTGCTTTTGCATCTGCTATTTCTTTTTCGATAAAACTGCGTAATGCTTTAGCGCTCATAAAAGTAGCATCCAAAACTTCGTCTTTAAGCAAGGCCAATTTTTCTTTTAACACGGTAATATTACCCGCTTTATCAACAAATTCGAAACGTACATTGGTAGCTTCAGGCAAAACCACTGTTTTTTCATTTCCGTAAAAATCACCATTATCCATAGTGGCTACATGCGTTTTAGAGTCGGAGCTCCAAGGACCTAATTTCTTAGGATTTTTTTGCGCATTGGCTTTTACTGATGGAGCTACACGCCTGTCTGAATTTCCTTGACGCAAAACAGGATTAACGGCAGAACCCAAACATTTAGCATATTTGGCATGCAATGCTTTTTCTTCTTCGGTAACCGGATATTCGGGATAATCGGGAAGTTTATATCCTTTTTCTTGCAATTCTTTAATAGCCGCTTTTAGCTGAGGGATAGAAGCACTAACATTAGGAAGTTTAATTACATTGGCTTCCTTTTTTTCAACCAATTCACTTAAATAAGCTAATTCATCGGCTTGTTTTTGATCGTCAGTCAAATACTCCGGAAAAGTAGAAATAATGCGTCCCGAAAGCGAAATATCTCTGGTTTCAACTACTATACCGGCAGCGTTGGTAAATGCATTTACAATAGGCAATAAGGAATAAGTTGCCAAAGCAGGTGCTTCGTCAATCTCTGTCCAAATTATTTTTGATTTTTCTTGTACCATAATTAAAAAGGCTTTGTTTTAGATGTTATTTAGATTTTTTATTTGGATTCTGCATCATATCGCTTCCCCAATTTTAAATTACACCTTAAGTAAAATATTTAGGGAGCTAAAATTTTGAGCACAAATTTAAGAGAAATCGTCGTATAAAATGCTTATAATCTATCTAAATTAGTAGGAATACAAATTTGCAGACAACGAGCATTTGCTTTTTTCAATTTTAATATTTTGAATATCGAACAAGAATTAACGATTTTATATTTTCGAAGTGTATCCCTATCATCCAAAATCAAAAAAGGATGTTTCTTTTTCTTGAATCAAAATATTGAAACTCTTGATACTATTACGTTCCTACGGAACTTCTTATTAGAAGAGTCTAATTTAAAAACTACCCACATTCCGTTTAGCTTCGCTGAGCCCTTCGGGGTTCTAACGGAACTGTCCCAGCATGACAAAATGCTGGTAGAAAGAACATTAAAAAAAAGTCAACGTTCCGTAGGAACGATATGCTAATATACCGGACAAAAATAAATTTGATAAAGGAAAACTTACAAACATCTGGTAAGTGGTAAAATGAAAAGCATAAAAAAACCGACAAATAAATTTATCGGTTTTTCCGTTTATACGCTAATTAAAAGATTGTGCTTGAATTCTACTTTAGAAAGCGAATTTGATGCCTTGAGCTAAAGGCAATTCTGTTCCGTAGTTAATCGTATTTGTTTGACGACGCATATAGGCTTTCCAAGAATCAGATCCTGACTCACGACCTCCACCGGTATCTTTTTCACCTCCAAAGGCACCTCCAATTTCAGCACCAGAAGTACCACTATTGATATTTGCCAAACCACAATCGGAGCCCACTTCGCTTAAAAACTGCTCACTTTCGCGCATGCAAAGTGTAAACAAAGCAGAAGATAAGCCTTGCGGAACGCCATTGTTTAAGGCGATGGCCTCGTCGAAGGTTTTGTACTTGATTAAATAAACGATAGGCGCAAATGTTTCTTCTTGTACAATATTGAAATGATTCTCTGCCTCGGCAATAGCCGGAACAACATAATTGCCCGATTTATAGTTTTCTCCTTCGAGCACATTTCCACCAAAGACAATTTTACCACCTTCTTTTTGCACTTCACTAACGGCATGCGTAAAAGCATTTACGGAGTGAATATCGATAAGAGGACCAACCAAAGTACTCTCTTCCATCGGATTTCCTATTTTAGAAATGACTTGTTGATAAGCACCAATCAAACTGTCTTTCACTTTATCATACACTTTTTCGTGAACAATTACACGGCGAGTAGAAGTACAACGCTGGCCGGCAGTTCCAACAGCTCCAAAAACGATAGAAGGAATTGCCATTTCTAAATCGGCTGTATCCGAAACAATTACAGCATTATTACCGCCCAATTCCAGGATTGTTTTTCCCAAGCGTCCACCCACTATTTTTCCAACACGTTTTCCAACAGCGGTAGAACCGGTAACCGAAAACAAAGGAATTCTTTTATCAGCCAAGAAATTATCGCCTAAAACAGAAGATTTTGCAATAATCAAATTGAACACCCCCTCAGGAACATCATTTTCTTTTAAAACATTTTTAATGATATTCATGGTAGCTATGGCTGTTAAAGGCGTTTTAGAGCTAGGTTTCCAAACAACTACATCGCCCGCAATAGCAGCAAGCATCGAATTCCAGGCCCAAACAGCCACCGGAAAATTAAAAGAAGTAACCAAACCAACCAAACCTATGGGATGGTATTGATCGTACATCCGGTGGTTTCTTCTTTCCGAATGCATAGTAAATCCGTTGAGCAATCGCGATTGACCCACAGCAAAATCACAGATGTCGATCATTTCTTGTACTTCGCCAAGACCTTCTTGGTAAATTTTACCCATTTCCAAGGTCACGAGTTTTCCGAGGTCTTCTTTGTGCTCACGCAAAGCCAAACCAATCTGACGAACGATTTCGCCCCGTTGTGGAGCCGGAATTTCGCGCCAAACGATAAAAGCTTCTTGCGCTTTTTGAATAAGCACTTCATAATTTTCCAAAGTGGCATTCTTTACCTTGGCAATTTCCTGACCATCGATAGGCGAATAAGAAGTGGTAATATCCCCTTCTACATCCAACCAAGCAGTTCCGGTAGTTACACCTGTATTTATTTCTTTAATTCCCAAGCGGTTTAAAAGCTCTTTTACTTTAAAATCTTTCGTAATCATATTGTATCAACTATTTTTTAAATTTTCAAATCTCTCTATATCAACAAATTGTTTTGTTTTACAATTAACGGATATGAATGCAAAAACATATCGAGCTGCAAAAATATACTTATTTGCTCGAAATATAGAATATAGCGAAATATTAATGCTTATTTAACAATAGGCAAAACCGTAAATGGCATAGAATCAATTCTAAAAATAAATGTTCTATAATGAAGAAAAAAACACCCGCTCTTACGAAATAAATTTAGTGGTTAATGTATTTACAAAAAGGATATTTCCCAATTTATCATAGCCTTCGAAGGCCGAGATTCCATCGGATGATTTAATGGTACTCTCGTGAAAACCAATAAGTGTTAAATCGGCATCACCCGAATAATCGTTGATGAGATCGATCTTTGTTTTGCCCTCTGCCAAAGGCAATACACGAATATTATTGGCCGAAATAGGCAAGCGTCCACTCGATGTCAGTCGGATTAAATTTTCTTGTTCTGTGAGTAAATCTTCTTTTTGAACGGTTGCAAAAATCTTGATTTCGCCTTTCCGCCAATCCGGATGACCTAAAATAATATAAGACAGTAAAATCATCAAGTTGGCATTGTCATAATCTGTTTTACGTATCCAAACGTGGATGTCTTTTTTATAACCAAACCCCCTATCGGAACTGGCCAGGATACACAAATCGTAATTGGCCGTTTTTAAAATGCTGTAATTTTCTATAATATCAGAAAGCCATTCTTTTTCTCCTTTTTTAAATTCAAAAAGCATCATATTGTTTGGTTTTCCGGAGATGCCCGGTTGTTGAATGGCCTGTACAATTGCAGCTGTATTTGAAGGTGACACAATGGTTTCGAGAAAAACATTTGTATTACTGATGGAAGCATTCTTGATCAGCTTTTCAAGTTTAAGCTCAGAAACAGCTTTCGATTCCTTAGAAAAATAAGCCTTTTCGAAATGAATATAAGTACCAAATCCATAGCGATACGAAATCCATTTCATCAATTCCAAAGCACCATATCTTTCAAAACTATCCGGAGAAAGACACAATACAGAAGGGCGCCAATCTTCGATTTTCTTGTCTTTTTCGGTTTTTTGGAGAAATACCTGAATGGTTCTACTAAATTGATGAATAACGCCTTGAAAAATACTTGCCATACCCTTTTTCGTATCGCTCTTTGCACTGATATACAAATAAAGAAGCACCATAAGTGCAATGGCTCCTAAAGCATAAGGCGTATTGATTTTAAACATCAGGTAAATGGCCATAACAGCTCCCAGAAGCGAAAGATACCACTGCGATTTAAAGGTAGGACGATAACTTGGATCGGCAGCAAAATGCTGTAAAAAGGAGATCAAACTCAACGAACCGTAAGTAACCAAAAAGAACATGGTAATAATTTCAGCTACGGCGTTAACATCGCCCAACAAAACGAAAATTAAAGCGATTACACTTGTTAAAATGGTTGCATTTCGAGGTTCGTTATTTTCTGCAGTGCCTTTGGAAACCCAAAAATTAACAAATCGGTTGGGGAAAACTTTATCTAAACCAATAGCTTGCATAGTACGAGGTGCAACCATAAAAGAGCCCAGTGCCGAAGAAATTGTGGCGGCAGCTAATCCGATGGGGATAATCGGTCCCCAAATAGCTATTTTACTCATTATAAATTGATCGCTCAGTAAGTCTTCGGTACTTGCAGAAGAAGCTAATTTATAGGCAATAAAAACATAAATAAGCATACCTGTCAGCGTAGCGGCAAGTGTTCCAAGCGGAATCGATTTTTTCGGGTCTTTCAAATCACCTGACAGTCCCACTCCCGCTGTCATTCCGGTAAAGGCAGGGAATATAATCGCAAAAACATAAAAGAAACCTTGATCCGGAGTTTGACTTTTAAACAATTGAGAGCTATCAAAGACATCGGAATAAGGAGTAGATCCCAAAAAGAAAAAGAGAAGCGAAATAGCTAAAATAGTCACAACCACATAGAGTGCTTTGACTCCTAAATTAGCGCCTTTGGTTACCATCAACCAAATCAGTAACAATAAAGCGGGCACACTAAATATTCTATTGTCCAATATTTCTATGCCAAAAGAGGAAGAAAGCCAAGGTTTTATGGCATCAAAAGCTTCGGCAAACGCAATGACATAAAAAGCCACGCTAATCGCTTGAGATAGGTATAAGGTAATTCCGATGGCGGCACCAATATTGATTCCAAAAGAGCGAGAAATAATAAAATATTCTCCTCCTCCTTCTACTTTCTGATTGGTCGCAATTTCGGCCAATGCCATTGCCGTAGGAATCGCGACTAAATGCCCTATAAAAATTAAAAGCAATGTTCCCATAAACCCAACTGATCCAACTGCATAACCAAATCGAAGAAACATAATGGCTCCTAAAATGGTTGAGATGGCTGTTAAGAAAACAGGTAAAGTACTGAAATTCGCCTTATTGGTTGCTAGTTTATCGCTCATTATATTAAATAGATTAGTGCTTTTTTTATCCGTTTTCGATTATCTTTTTTAAATAATTCTAAAAAGATATTGAGAACTAAATTACAAATTTACTTGAATGTCGTTCTGTTTAGATAAAAATATTTTCGGAAACAAAAAAACGGAGCTTAGAATAAAAAAAGCCCAAACGCCCAGTTATCGTTCGGTGATTTTTCACAAAAGAAATAGGAACAGAATAACCTATTCGGGCATTTACTTTACCACACGCTAGGCTTCCCAATTGAAGTCCTCATTTATTCCTTTTTTACTTTGTATGATTTTAAGGGATAGCTTACGTTTTTAAATGAATATAAATAAAAATGGTAGCTATTTCTCAAATGGTAAGCTTACAATTTAATTTTCATTAAAACATCGATTTGCGCATCATCCCCAACCATAAAAACGTGCCTGTCGAATAGTGTAAACCCCAATTTTTCATAAAAGCGAATGGCTTTAAAGTTATTTTCCCAAACGCCCAACCAAACAAAATCAAATGGCTTCGATCTGGCAATCTCAAAGGCTTTCTCCATTAAAAATAAACCAATTTTGCGACCTTGAAAAGCAGATAAAATATAGATACGCTCAATCTCTAAAGCATTTTTAAGTTTTGATTCCGTTTGCGCTTTTCCCCAATTAATCTTTAAATACCCAACAATTTTATTATCCAATTCGGCAAAATAAAATTGAGATTCCGGATTTTCCAACTCTTTGTTTAATAAAGTTAGGCTATGTTGCTCCTTCAGGTATTTTTCCATATCCGAAGGACTGCAATCATTAACAAAAGTTTCGTAGAAGGTGGCTTTGCCTATTTTTTGTAATTCTATTCCTTCATTTTTATCCACAGAACGAATAGAAAGCCTATTTTTAATCATACATCAGGCTCATTTTCAGAATTCTTCATTTCTTGAATTGTCTTGACTATAATACCAACTTAATATGTAGGAAACGCCAATAAGAATGATCAGATAGGCAATAATGGAAGCTGTTGAAAAAAAGTGTGCCGCCGGAAAATTAAAGACATACAAAAAAGTCAAGCCTAAAATTACAATGGCAATTCCACCTACCACTTCCCATTTCCATGCAACCAGAACAACCAACAGAAAAAGCAACCACGGTAAGGCATTTGGTATATTTTGAATGATGCCTTCAATGCCTTCGCCATAGTCTTCAGCTCCCGAAAATAAAGCAAAAACAAAAATAAGAATGCCAAGTGTTAATGAAGTATACCGAGCAATATTCTTAAAAATAACCCCTCTCCTAAACTGCATTTCTCTATTCATGATCCTTGATTTATTTGATTTTTTAAGTCAGTCTAAACACCATTGAATCGTTAGAATTCTTGTGCAATATACAAAAGCTTATTGTATTGTACAAGAACATAGGAGATTAAGAAAAAAAATTGCTCGAAAAAACCGATATTTAATCGAGCAACTTTAGTTCGAAGTGCTAGAAAGTACCACGCAATGTGAGTACGATATTTCTACCCGGACCACTAATATTGGAAGCAAA
>JBFHQD010000050.1:0-16091 GCA_041592395.1 Bacteroidales bacterium
AATTTTCCGCTTAAGCTATGGACTTCAAGTTCAATCTCTTTTCCATCATAATCTTTGAAATCAATCTTAAACTTTCCATTCGAAGGGTTTGGATAGATGGCATCGGCCAAATCAATCAAGGGCGCAATTCCGGTTTCAACCGATCCTTGATAAATCGTAGTTTCCCACAATCCGCGTCCATAAGTAGCCGCTCTTAATTTGCTTTGCGATGGATTTACTGGGTCGTAATAGATCTCCAATTCGTTGACAATCACATTGGGAAGTCCTGTACTAAAAAAAGTCCAAGGATTATCGCCTAGTTTCAGATAAACCCCAACATCCGTCCCTGCATATAGCTCTATTTCATTGGTATTTAATTTATTTTGAACTAAGGTATTGCAGGGAATTTCAGGTAAGCCTTCGGAAATATTTACCCACGTTAAACCCCCATTGGTACTTTGATAAACGCCATTGGGCGAATAACCACTCATGGCACGCCAAACCGTATTTGGATCGTCGTATTTAACCGTAAGATAGTTTATATAGCCTGATCCCATGGGTAAATTACCGGTAACATCGGTCCAGGTTATTCCACCGTCGTTGGTACTAAATAATTTTGAACTTGTGGCAACATAAAGTGTGGCTGTATCGGAGGGAGAAATAGCCATCGATTCTATATTTGCGCCTTGAAAACTGCTGATTTGCTCGAAAGTTGCGCCACTGTTTTTTGTACGCCAAACTTCTTCATAACCAATATACAATACCTTAGGGTCGATGGGGTTAATGATATAGGGTGTCACCCAGGCACCTTCTAAATCACCCGGAATTTTAGCCGAAATTTCCGTAGCTGAGATCCAACGATCAGTCGTTCTGTATATCTGTCCATTGACATAGGCTCCATATTGGATATTTTTGTTCGTATAATCGATGATACATTCTGTTCCGTCGCCGCCTCTAACATCTTCCCAGGTGCTTCCATTATTCAGTTTTGTCCCATTGTCTTGTAAACCCACAATCGTTTCAGCGGGATCGGTTGCCGACGTACCTAGTCGATAGATTTGAGAATGAACAATTCCGTTTGAAATATCTTCCCAATTTTCAAAATCATGGGTATAATAAATTCCACCATCGTTACCTTCGAAAAACTTTCCTGTGATGGGTTGAAATCCCATATAATGCTTGTCGGCGTGAACCGCAGGAGAAGCAAAGCCGCCGTACCAGTGATTAACCATATCAAAATCCAATCCTCCATTGACCGACATCCAAGCATTAACACCCCCAACGATAATTTTACTAGTATCCGTAGGAGAAACGGCTATGGTTAAATCGTACCAACCCTGACCGCCATCATCTGTCCCAAAATCCCAACCCAAAAGATTGGCGCCATCTTTTGAACCATCATAAACCAATTCAAAATTAAGCGTATCGGCTACCGATTTATAAATTCCACTCAAGCCATGTTCATCATTTGCAACAACGGCATAAACACAATTCGGTGCTGCAGGACTCACAGCAAGTTCAACTCGTCGTCCACCATCAACCGCCAAAGATTGCGTCCAAGTATCGCCATTATCGGTTGAAACATAAATGCCTCCCGATTTAGTAGAACCGTAAATAACGTTAAAGTCTCCCGGTTTTTGTTTCATATCGATAAAAACTAAGGAAGATACTTGCTTCCAAGCCAATCCTTGCCCTTTCTTAAATTTTGAATAAAAGCTTTTGTAAACGCCAAAATTACCGGCAACAAGCATATTTGTATGTCCTACCGGATCGAGCAATACACGATTGATAATTGCGCCCTGATCGGTAGTAAAATCCAGATTAACCGTTTCCCAGTTTGCTCCGGCATCAACCGATTTTAATAATCCGATACTTCGTGTATCGTAGGCATCTCTATCGCCCGTAGCCAGATATATGGTGTTGGAAGTCGCAAAATCCGAAGGAATAATAATATCACTTACACCTAAAGATTGCATATCATCATTTAAAACCGACCAATTTTTTCCGCCATCCGAAGTCACCCACAAACCGCCTGAAGCTGTTCCTGCCCAAATCATATTGGTGTCTGAAGGATGATAAGCCAAAGCATTAATTCTCCCTATTCCTGCATATCCGCCATCCGAAAAACTGGGGCCTAAACTCACCCACAATTCGCCACTGCTTTTAAAGGCCGAATTGCGTTTTTCTTCTTTGTAAAGGGCATTTATATCGGTTGAATTAAATGCGCCTGTTTCCGAATCCACACGTGATTTCCAAAAATATTCCCAACGTTTAAACTGTTTCCATCCGGGTGCTTTTCGAACTTTGCCCTCTTTGTCCGTAAAATAGCCCCTTTTTACTTGATAAGGCTCCCAATAGGTATTGAATGCATTTTGATAATCGTAAAACGTAAACGTCGAAGACGATTTTTCAACAGGAAGATTTTCGAGCCAAGGTTGTGCATCAACCGCATTAAAGACCAAAAAGCTAAGAATGAGGAGAATAAAATTTTTCATACGGGATTCATTTAATTTGTGCTAATTATATTAACTTCAAAGAAACAATATTTTACGCAATAATGATAAACCAGAGCGACTAATTTTTAAATTCTTTCCATTAATTAAAACAAGTCGGTTCGAATCTTTATTATAAGGTTCTATTTTTGAAATGGCTGCAATATTCACGAGGTAAGAGCGATGAACACGAACAAACTCCTGATTCGACAGCTTATCCTCGTAGGATTGTAAAGCGCTTAATTTTAAATAACTTGTGTCTTTTGTGTGAATTTTAACGTAATCGTCTTGTGCTTCGAAATAAATAATTTCTGAAGTGGGGATAACAAATATTTCGACACCATCCTTCACCACTATCCTATCGAGCGGTTGTGCTTTTTCTTGGGCTTGCTTGAGTTTAGGAATGGCTTGTGCCAAGTTTTTTTTTGAAATGCGTCCGGATGTCAACACTTTGTCAACAGCCGATTTAAAACGATCGAAAGAAAAGGGTTTTAAAAGATAATCAACAGCTTGCAGCTCAAACGCTTTAACGGCATATTCGTGATAAGCCGTGGTGAAAATGATTTGGGGTGGATCGTCAAGAAGTTCAAGCATTTCCAGTCCCGTTAATTTTGGCATTTCTATATCCAGAAAAATAAGATCCGGCTTTTCCGATTGAATGGCTTTTAAAGCCGAAAATCCATCGGAGTAAATCCCGCCAAGACGAAGTTCAGGAATATCCGACACCCATTTTTCCAATAACTTTTGAGCAGGTAATTCATCTTCAACAATAAAAACATTAAGCTTTTGCATCTTTTTTTATTTGAGGGATTAAAATACGAACTTTAAACAAATTCTGTGTTTTATCAACACTAAATTCTGCTCCGTTTTTATAAATTATTTCCAATCGCTTGCGCACATTTTCTAGGCCATGGCCTGATCCTTTTTTAACAACAGCTGATTTGTCGTACGAATTCTCAATCTCAATGAATAATCGTCCATCTTGCTTTTTACCGGAGATATGTACTTCGATAGACCCGAGTTTACTGCCTAAACCATATTTAATTGCATTTTCGATAAGAGGCTGCATAAGCATAGCCGGAATTTTCAATTCCATTGCCTCCTCTTGAAAAGCTTGAACAAACTTTAAACGATCGCCAAATCGAATTTGTTCTATCGCCATATACCTTTCCAAATTTTTAATCTCTTCATTAAAAGCGATTTCTTCTTGCTTGTCTTTTTCGATGGAAAAACGTAAAAAATCGGCCAATTGAATAAGCATCTTACTGGCACTTTCCGTATCCGTTTGGATTAAAGCATTTAAACTGTTTAGACTATTGAATAAGAAATGCGGGTTCAGCTTTGAACGCAATAAGTCTATTTCCGTATTTTGCAAAGCCGATCGTAGCTCGACTTCCTTTTCTTTGCGCTCTTGTTCCTCTTTATTGTTTTCGTATAAATAATAAACGACGATTAAAATGATATAAAACAAGAATCCATTTCCGTATCGCCAAGCGATGGAATTCCAAATCAAATCGACATATTCTGTCGAATTTGAAAATATCAAACTCAAAATAGAAGTACCGCCATAAACCCAAAGGCTTACAATAATAATGGCCGAAGCCAGATGATCTAAAACAAAGGGGAATAAATTATTTTTTTCCAGACGGGTCATTCGGATAAAATACCAAACACCGATGCCTATAATAAAATAAAGACTTCCGAACAGCAAGCTATCTATTAAAGCGTAGAACCACGAAACAGAAAACAACTGAAAAAAGGCCAGGGTTTGAATGCCGATAAGCATAACCCAGGCCAAAATATACAATCCAAATATTGTTTTGCTTACAAAAAGCGGATGTTTCATAAAATCATAAAATTACAATCGTCTTTATTTAGACAAACTTAGTAAGTTTTTATTTCTCCGCCACCAAATAATACAAAGCCCTTGATTGTCAAAGTAGACTTTCCGTTCGATGTATTATCTTGCGTACTGCCCACATATCTTTTATCAGAAAATCCTCCGAAAATAGAAACCACATCCACATTTATTCTCCAATCGGCCGGAACAATTATACCCGAACCGCCAAACATAAAGAATACATCCAATACCTGATTACCCGGAGCCAGTTTCGCATTATTCAAGCGTATTTCAGAGCCGCCAAAAATGGCTGTTAATCGACCACCCTTGAAATTCTTACTGGTAACTACGCGCTCACCACCTCCAAAAATGGCGACATTATCAATATAATCATCTTGCGCAAATTCGGCTTGACCGCCATTATCATCTGTATCATTTTCATCATCGTCGTTTCTGAATTTTCGATCCCAAAACCTTTGTCCACTTGCTCCATCAGGTTTTCTAAACAACATAAATAAACCCACGGCTATTATAGCCAATGGCCAAATTAGGCGACTTGTATGGAAGGGAAGTACAAAAATATCGGGAATCCAAAAAACCACACCAACAGTAATCAGAATAAAACCGGCCGTACGATTATTTGAAAATAATAAGTTCAAAGCACCAATGGCTATGAGTAATGTTTTCCAACTAAAAATATAATATCCCCAACCGGGAGGAAGAATATTCAGGTTTCTGAATAAAAACAATAAACCTACAACTAAAATTACAATGCCCGTAACTACGCGACCATTTGAATTCATTTTTTGATGACTTTCCATAGTATTTAATTTTTAAAGTTTCAATTTTTAGCGAAACTAAATGCATCTGAGCGAGAAATCAAGAAGTTTTCGGCGAATGGTATTTTAAACTCGGTGAATGACGAAAAACCGTTATTTTTGCAGAAAATTTAAAGAAACGAATGAAAATTGCAGCTTTAGTCTCAGGAGGTGTCGACAGCTCCGTAACTGTTCACTTATTAAAAGAAATGGGTTACGATCCTGTTATCTTCTATATAAAAATCGGTTTGGAAGATGAGCCCGGCTATGTTTGTCCGAAAGAAGAAGACATCGAAATTACCACCTATATCGCCAAAAAATACGGCTGCAAAATGGAAATCGTCGACTTGCAAAAAGAATATTACGATACCGTTATTAAATACACGCTGGATACCGTAAAAAAAGGACTTACACCCAATCCGGATGTGATGTGTAATCTGCTCATTAAATTCGGTGCTTTTAACGATAAATACGGCAAGGAATTCGATCGAATATCAACGGGTCATTACGCCGGAATTGATGTCAAAAACGGACAAAACTATTTGCATACGGCTCTTGATAAACACAAAGATCAAACCTATTTTTTAGGTCGGATTACCAATGAGCAATTGCAAAAAGCGATGTTTCCATTGCAAAATATTGCCAAGCCTGAAGTACGAAAAATCGCGCATTCAATCAAACTCCCATCGGCCGGAAGACCCGACAGTCAAGGCATTTGCTTTTTGGGTAAAATCAATTACAACGATTTTATTCGTCAATATGTGGGCGAAAATAAAGGCGATATCGTCGAACTTGAAACCGGAAAACGGCTGGGCGAACATCGTGGTCTTTGGTTTCATACCATCGGTCAACGCAAAGGATTGGGCTTGAGTTTAGGCCCTTGGTTTGTGGTGAAAAAAGACATGGAAAACAATATCCTTTATGTTTCCAACGGCTATGATCCCATTGCGCAATACGACGATAAAATTTGGTTAGCCGATTTTAAATTCATCAACGATATTGCTGATCGCGATTATTCGGTTTTCCAAGATGTAAAATTTAAAATCAGGCACACTCCTGAATTTATTAAAGGTCAGCTCATTCAAAAAGAAAATCAATATTTTATTCAATCCGATGAATCGATTGCCGGAATAGCCGCAGGGCAATTTGGCGTGATCTACGATGAGCAAGAAAAGATTTGTTTGGGAGCCGGCGTAATCAATAATTCGTTAAAATAAAATTGCCAAATTTTTCTAAAAATTGAATTTCTTGTCTCGAATGTTGTAATTTGGTGCGGTAATTTTAAAATGAGTAAGCCCATGAAATTCAATAAGCTTTATTATTTTGTCCTTTTCTTAGCGCTTGGAACCGTACTTTTTAGTTGTAATAAAGAAGCCGATATAGTTGACCCTATTATTCCTCAACCTCAAAGAGGTGATGTAGTTCTCGCCACAAAAATCGGAGACATCAGCACCAATGTTATCAACATCGGTATAATTTCTTCGGGGGTATCTACAACATTAGTGCCTTCTTCGGATGTGGAATCGATTAAACTGGAATACTTGACCGTAGATAAAGACGGAGAATTGACAACGGCAAGCGGCAGCTTGTTTATCCCTAAAACGCCCGGCAATTATCCGCTATTAAGCTATCATCATGGAACCTTAGTAAAACGAACAAATGCACCCAGCTATTTAGGAATGAACTCTGTTGAAGGCATGGTTGGAGCGCTTAGTGCTTCAACCGGCTTTATCAGTTGCATGCCCGACTATCTAGGTTTAGGTTCTTCTGAGCTCGTCCATCCTTATCTGCAATCCGAACTGTCGGCTTCTGCCAGCATCGACCTGCTTTTAGCGGCTGAAAACTATTGCGATGAGCATGGAATTACTTTTTCGACAGATTTATATATTTGCGGTTATTCCGAAGGTGGTTATGTAACCATGGCGACACAGAAAAAGCTGGAATCTTCTTATACCAACCAATTTACACTTAAAGCCTCTGCCCCAATGGCCGGACCTTATGATGTAGAAGCTACCGCTGATGGATTATTATCTATGAGCACCTATAGCTCACCCGCACTCATTGGGTTTATTTTATATTCCTACAGCGCCTATTACGATGTTGTTGATTTGAACGATGTTTTCAATGCACCATATGCCGCTCAAATACCGACTTTATTTGACGGCACAAATGATTTAGCCACTATAAATGCCGGTTTAACAACGGATATGACAGCTTTATTGAATCAAACCTTTGTTGATGATTTTAGTACAAATACAACCAACAGTTTACGTTTAGCTTTTCGCGAAAACTCGTTATTGAATTGGAATCCAAAAACAGCAATGCGACTCTATCACAGTCAGGAAGATGAAATCGTTCCTTATGCCATTAGTGTAAATGCTGAAGAAATTTTAAGCGCTCGGAGCTCTTCTACTGTTGAACTGTACTCTTTTCCAACGGGTTCGCATGTGAACGCCGCTGTGCCTATTGTTTTTTCCGCTTTGGAATGGTTCAATTCAATAAAATAGTATTCTAAATTAGTTGTCTATCGCTTCTTGCATCGGATTTTTTGCAGCCGCTTGCTTTTTTGCTTTGTAAAGCTCAAATCGTGTTGGCTCCTTTCTTTCCGGCCAATAGTTATTGTTTCTATCTACATCGGCAGTTTCTAAATGCGGATCTAAAACAATTTGTTGAATCTCTTTTTTGCTCACAAATACTTTTGAAACATGGTCGACATTCTGTTTCCAAATTTCAGCCGGAATCTTTTGTGTTTCTTTTGTTCCGTCGGCATAAGTAAACTCTAAAATTATTGGCATCACCAAGCCTCCTACATTCGAAAAATCGATTTGATAATAATTATTATCAGCGTCAAGTACTGCTTTTTCATCGTCACTTAGTGAAGCCAAATAATTCGTATAATCGTCTTTATTTTTCATTCCAACCTCAAACGGATTGTAACGATTATAGAAATCGAGTGTGCTTGTATCTTTCTCCGTATGAACCTGTTTTAATTGTTCTTTATTTCGGATATTGGAAATATACACATCTCTATCTTCATTCTTTTCTTTGGCATCGATAGGAAATTCCTTTTCAGGATTTTTTGTATTCAATCGGAACCAAGTTACTTTATCTAAAGCAATATCTACGTGGTCGGTGCCATAAAACCAGCCTCTCCAAAACCAATCTAAATCAACCGCCGAAGCATCTTCCATGGTGCGGAAAAAGTCTTCAGGAGAAGGATGTTTAAACATCCAACGCTGTGCATAAGTCTTAAACGAAAAATCGAATAACTCCCTTCCCATAATCGTTTCACGCAAAATATTAAATGCCGTAGCCGGTTTTGAATAAGCGTTGGCATGAAATTGCAGGAGCGATTCAGAATTGGTCATAATGGGCATAATATTTTTCTTATCGCCTTTCATGTAATCGACAATATTATAGGCCGGACCATTACGCGAAGGATAATTGCGCTCCCACGCTTGCTCCGTCAAATATTGAAGAAATGTATTCATACCTTCGTCCATCCACGTCCACTGACGTTCGTCAGAATTCACAATCATAGGAAAGAAATTATGACCGACTTCGTGGATAATAACGCCAATCATTCCGTATTTGGTGCGCTCGCTATAGGTGCCATCTTTTTCAGGGCGACCTCCATTAAAACAAATCATTGGGTATTCCATACCTTGCTGATCGGAATGTACAGAAATAGCTGTTGGATAAGGGAAATCGAAGGTATGCTTAGAATAGGTTCTAATTGTATGAGCCACCACTTTTGTTGAATATTTTCCCCAAAGTGGATTTCCTTCTTTGGGATAAAACGACATGGCCATAACACGGCGATTGCCAAATTTAACCGCTTGAGCATCCCAAATAAATTTACGTGAAGTAGCAAAAGCAAAATCGCGCACATTTTCAGCCTTAAATACCCAAGTTTTTTCTGTTGTTGCTTTATTTTTTTCTGCTTTAACAGCATCGTCTTGACTTACAATAACAACCGGAACATCACTTTCAGAAGCTTCCTTAAAAAGGGCTCGTTGTTTTGCACTCAATACTTCGTTTTGATTTTGTAAAACGCCGGTAGCTCCAACTATATGATCGGCAGGAACGGTAATACGGACTTTAAAATCGCCGAAAGGCAGAGTAAATTCACCTCGGCCCAAAAACTGTTTATTTTGCCATCCTTCTACTTCATTATAAACGGCCATACGCGGATAAAACTGGGCAATAATATAAAGGTAATTATCATCTTCAGAAAAATATTCATATCCCGAACGTCCACCCATATTGATATGATCGTTGATATTGTACCACCATTTGATATTAAAACTAAAAGAAGTATTCGGTTTCAGTGGCTGAGGCAAATCAATGCGCATCATGGTGCCATTCACCGTATATTTTAGCGCACTGCCTTTTGTATCGGCCACTTGCTCCAACTTAAAACCGCCATCAAAATCGGGTTCCAAGCGTTGCAATGCAGCCAAACTCATTCGGTCGCGCATTTCGGAAGTTGAAATTTTATAGCGATCTGAATCTTTTGCTCGCATATTTTGATCGAGCTGCACCCATAAATAGGTCAATTCGTCGGGCGATTGATTGAAATAGGTGATGGTTTCTTCGCCGCTAATACGCTGTTTTTCATCATCCAAACGGATATCGATTACATAATCCGCTTTTTGCTGCCAGTATTCATGGCCGGGAGCTCCACTTGCCGTACGATAAACATTTGGCGTTGCAAATTCTTCTTTTAATTGATGAAATTTACTGGGGTTTTGCTGTGCCATTAACTGAACACCTGCAAGAACAAACAAGGTTGTAACTAAAAGTCCTCTTTTCATGATTTAGGTTTAGGTTTGGTTTTCAATTGCATTACCAAAACCGTGTTTCAACCATTAAGAAAACGGCTATCAATCCAGCAGCAGCAGACAGTGTCATTTTCCAGAAACGGTGGTTTTGATAAATAAATCGGGTGTAAATATACAATAATATAAAATAAATACCCACTATCAAAAGTTGACCAATTTCCAATCCCAAGTTAAACGCAAACAAAGGCTTAATTATTGATACTTCATTTCCCAATAAAACTTTTAAATAGTTCGAAAATCCCATGCCATGGATCAACCCAAAAAGCAGTGAAAAAGCATAATGGAATTTCGTTTGCCTATCGGTTCTTGGGAAAAAATTCTGAAAAGCCGTTATAAAAATAGTGACAGGGATTAAAAATTCGATGATATGGGCAGGAATAACAATATATCTTAATGTAGAAAGAGCAAGACTTACAGAATGGCCAAGCGTAAAAGATGTTATTAAAATAGCTACACTTTTCCATTCTTTAATGCTATACGATGCACTCAGCGCCAAAAGAAAAAGCATGTGATCATAACCCTGTAAATCAATAATATGTTGAAATCCCAGTTTTAAGTAGAGTTCAAATTCGGTCATTTGGTTTATATTTGAAAAAAAATCAGCGTGAAATTAAGAAAAAAACACCAAGCTCTCCGTATTCTCCTACTTACTTTTCTAATCTTTGGAAGTAGCTTTCTAAGTGCACATCCTTTTTATGTGAGTATTTGCGAAGTGAATTACAATAGTGAAACAAAAAGCCTCGAAATAAGTTTGCGCATTTTTACCGACGATTTAGAAAAAACCATGCAAGATTGGAGTGCCGAAAAACTCTATTTAGGAGAGAACAATGAAAGCCAAAAAACGGATTCCCTGCTAAAAAATTACATTTTACAGGAATTAACTATTGCCGTAGACGGAAAATCTGTTCCTTTTCATTTTATCGGCAAAGAAGTAGTTCAAGCCTTAACTTGGATTTATCTTGAAACGGAAAACATATCGGATTTTGAAAAAATTGAGCTAAGCAACCGTATCCTTTTTCAGACTTTTCCTTCCCAAACTAATCTTGTTCATGTGAATAATAAAGGCGAAACAAAGAGTTTGTTGTTAACCAAAAATAATCCCGTTGGCGAGCTGAATTGGGAATAATATAATTGATAATCAATGGAATACGCGTATCCAACCCACGGGTTAACCCGATGGATCAAACAAAACAGCATTAACAAAAAATATTCGCTCATCGATGTGCAGCAGCAATAGCGGCCACACTTATTTTAACTTCCGGAATTTCGAGCAAAACATGGGCACAAGCTTCCATGGTCGATCCGGTAGTAATCACATCATCAACCAATAAGATATGTTTGCCTATTAAGGTATCGGGATTATGAACATCAAAAATAGCCTTAACGTTTTCCCAACGTTCTATTTTGGTTTTGCGCGTTTGCGTTTCCGATGCTTTTTTTCGGTATAAATGATTTGCCAAAACCTCTATTTTCATTGCTTTTGATAATCCATTTGCAAAGCACTCGCTCTGATTATAGCCTCTTGATTTTAATTTTTTGGGATGTAAAGGAATAGGAATAATAAAATCAATTTGTTTAAAAGGATTTACTTCAATTAATTGCGCTCCATAACGCTTTCCAATATAAAATCCCAGCTCTTTAACTCCCTTATATTTAAATTGGTGCATCAGTTTTTGAACCTTATTGTCTTTATGAAAATAGAGCATTGCCGTTGCGCCTTGCAGCGGAATCTTACCCCAAAAAACCGAATGTAAAGGATTTGCCTCATCTTTATGCCATTGTGTATAGGGCAAGTGACCTAGACAATTCGTGCAGATGAGCGATTCATTTTTGTTTAAAACACCTTGACATAATTGACAAGATGGCGGAAAAAACAAAGACAAAAAATCATTTATAAAAGTAGCCATATACCGGTTTTAACTTAGAAAAATTGTTTAGCTTGCAACATGATTCCGCTTTTAGAATTAAATAATCTTACGATTAGTTTTAAACAAAACAAGCAAAAAAATAACGCTGTCGATCAGCTTAACCTTAAAGTTTATCGTGGCGAAACGCTTGGTATTGTTGGCGAATCAGGTTCAGGCAAATCGTTAACCTCTTTGGCTATTATCCGATTGTTATCAAAACAAGCGCATTTAGATTCAGGCGAAATTGTTCTGCATCTCAAAGATAGTGAAAAATTAACGCTGACTCAACTCAGCGAGAAGGAATTACGCAATTTACGAGGCAAGCATATTGCTATGATTTTTCAGGAACCGATGACTTCCTTAAATCCTGTAATGCGATGCGGAAAACAAGTTGCAGAAATCCTTTTATTGCATCAATCAATTAGCAAAAAAGAAGCCAAACAAAAAACACTTCAATTATTCGACGAAGTAAAATTGCCCCGACCGGAAGTGATGTATAATGCTTATCCGCACGAACTTTCAGGTGGACAAAAACAGCGGATAATGATTGCTATGGCGATGGCTTGTGAACCGGAACTTTTAATCGCCGATGAACCCACAACAGCGCTGGATGTTAGTGTTCAAAAGTCGATTATTGATTTGATTCAACAGCTCAAATCGAAATACAAAACCACGACACTTTTTATTACTCACGATCTCAATTTAGTTTCCAGTATTGCCGATCATATTGCTGTTGTTTATCAGGGAAAAATTGTAGAATACGGCCCCACAAAAGAATTGTTTTCAAACCCCAAAAGCAGCTATACAAAAGGCCTTTTGGGCTGCAAACCGCCATTAGATAAACGCTTAAAACAATTGCCATTATTGGAAGATTTTTTAGCAAACAATGGCGATTCCAGATTGCGCTTTTTATTGAGTGATAAAAACGAAATCACTATGGAAAGTCGGGAGAAAAGACATGCCGAACTTTATAAACAACAGCCTTTTTTAAAAGTCGAAAACTTATCGCTTACTTATCCCTTAAAAAAATCGATTTTCGGCAAAACTTTAGAGGAACTCCATGCCGTTGACAAGGTAAGTTTTGATCTTTATAAAGGTGAAACGCTAGGTTTGGTAGGTGAATCGGGCTGTGGAAAAACAAGTTTGAGCAGGTGCTTATTATTACTCACTAAAGCCTCCGAAGGCAGCTTGTATTTCGAAGGACAGGACGTTTTTAAATATTCGGCAGCCGCCGTAAAATCCTTTCGAAAAAAAGTGCAGATCGTTTTTCAAGATCCTTACGGATCGCTTAACCCAAGAATGAAGATTGGGCAAGCGATAATGGAGCCAATGATTGCACATCAGCTTTATGCTAAGCAAGACCGCAAACAAAAAACCATAGAATTAATGGAAAAAGTCGGCCTTTCTTCTTCCGGCTTTAATCGCTATCCGCACGAGTTTTCCGGAGGGCAACGCCAACGCATTTCCATTGCTCGTGCATTAGCCGTTAATCCCGAAGTTTTAATTTGCGACGAAAGTGTTTCCTCGCTTGATGTTTCCATACAAGCACAAATACTAAATTTGTTAAATCAATTAAAAGAAGACTTTAATCTAAGCTATTTGTTTATTTCGCACGATTTATCGGTACTGAGATTTATGTCGGATAGAATTATGGTAATGGATTCGGGGAAAATAATTGAAATTAATGATGCTGACCAATTGTTTACCAAACCAAAACACAGCTATACCAAAAAACTTTTAAGTGCCATTCCAAAAATTAGTGTTTAAATTATGAAACAAAAAATTATTGTCATCGGAGCCGGATTTGCCGGATTGCCTTTTGTAAGAAAAATAGATGAGAGATTGTTCGACATTTTACTCATCGACAAAATAAACCATCACCAATTCCAGCCTTTGTTTTACCAAGTAGCCACTTCGCAAATAGAGCCCTCGAGTATTTCTTTTCCCATTCGGCATGTTTTTAAAAACAAAAAAAATGTTCAAATCCGCTTGGCCGAACTAGAAAGTATCGATTCCTCAAACAAAAAAATAAAAACCACTATAGGCGAGTTTGACTACGATTACCTCGTCATTGCCACGGGATGCAAAACCAATTTTTTTGGCAACGCAGAAATTCAAAAGCATTCTTTCTCTCTAAAAACAACCTACGAATCCATTACTATTCGCAACCATATTTTAAAAATATTTGAAAAAATTCTTTCTGCCACAGATTCAGAAAAGGAAGCTTTGTTTAACTTGGCTATTGTAGGCGCAGGACCTACAGGTGTTGAGTTAGCCGGCGCTTTTGCCGAAATAAAAAAGAATATCCTTCCTAAAGATTATCCCCGTATCGATTTTTCGCGATTTAAAATCTATCTCGTTGAAGGCAGTAAAAATACGCTTAATAATATGAGCGACAATGCCAAAGTCGCCTCGAAAAAATACCTCGAAAAGATGGGCGTTACTTTGCTTACCGAAGTGTTTGTGAAAAATTACGATGGCGCGGTGCTTACCTTAAACAATCAAACTTCAATTAAAACTAGCACCGTTATTTGGGCTGCCGGTGTTACCGGAAATGTCATTCCCGGAATTCCCGAAAATGCCATCGCCAGAGGAAATCGTATTGTTGTGGATCGGCTAAATAAAACCAAATTTAGTGATCGCGTATTTGCTCTGGGCGACATTGCTTATATGGAAACGCCCAAATATCCAAACGGACATCCCCAAGTGGCTAATGTAGCTATCAATCAAGGTATTAATCTGGCAAAAAATTTAAATAAATTACAAAAAGGGAAACAGACAAAACCTTTTGAATACAAAGATCAAGGATCGATGGCTACCATAGGAAGAAACAAAGCCGTCGTCGATTTTCCTTTTATCAAGTTTAAAGGCTATTTTGCGTGGCTTATCTGGATGTTTTTACACTTGATGCTCATTTTAAGTGTTCGAAACAAACTCATTATTTTTATCAATTGGGCAACCGAATACATTACGAAAGACACTTCGTTACGGTTGATACTTACGGATGACGAAAGCAAAAAAAAGGCCGGTAACTCCTAGCTTACCGGCCTACTAACTAATCTAATAATTATGAAGAATATCTTATTGATTTAAACCCAAACCAAAGCCAAAACCTCCCGGGCAATTTGCTCTTTGCATACCGGCTCTTTTTCCGCGCATGCCATTTTGACGATTTCCTTGACGGCCTTGACGAGCATCAAAAAGTACTTTTTGATCGTCGGTTAATAAGGCGCGAACATTTAAACGATGTTCAGCTGCATTTTTTCTTACTTGTGCTTGAACGGCGCTCATTTCGTCAATTAATTTCGAAATTGCTTTAAAATCTTGATTATTACCGGTTCTTAGGCTTTGCATTTTTGCACGCATTTCGCCCAATTGATTTTGCAAAGGCAGATTTTTCTCGGTTAAAGCCAAACGTAAATCGGCTACTTTCGTTTGCTGCTCATCGCTTAAATTTAAAAAAGCACAATTTGCGGCACCAAATCCTTGATTAAAACCTTGACCTTGACCAAATCCTTGACCTGCTCCATTGTTCATTCTTTGTCCACGTTGTGCACTTGCAGTTAAACTCATTCCTACTAGCAAAACAATTGCTAAAATGCTTGTTGTAATTTTGTTTGTTTTCATTTTGTTATATTTTTTATTGTTTTTATTGTTTCTTAATTTCTGAACCTTTGACTTTGCTCTAAAGAAAAGGTTTAAAAGAACCCGTATTTTTTTCGGGAAAACGATAAAAAAAACTGTAATATTCTGATTATGTGTTTATTAATTTTTCATCACTACATTCAGACTGTTCCATCTGAGTTCAGAGATGGAATGAATTTTTGGATTTGAATCAATAATTACGGTATCGAAAGGCAGTAAATCGAAATAATTAGAAGAAAGATGAGTATTGGTTCGGAGATAAAGATTCTTAATCAATTCACCGGTTTTTGACCAAACTAACAATTTACCTCCCTCTAATTTAAATGCAGGTATAGCATCTGAAGGTAAAAGCAAATTTTTGGGCGACACAAAATAAAATGTGTTTCGGGCCAATTGCTTTGATCCCATGCTAAGTTGCGCATCAAGCAAAATTTGATTGTTAGAATAAGCATTCACTATATCTTGGGGAATAGTATAAATCCATGCAGAACTATTGGCTCGTAAACTGACATCCCTATTTTCTGAAAACAAAAGACGGCCTTCAAAATCCATTAAATTCAACACCA
>JBFHQD010000051.1:0-16089 GCA_041592395.1 Bacteroidales bacterium
ATGCGTTAGCAAAACAGCCACTACTTTATCGGGATTTATATGGAGCTTTTTCATTGCGCCTTCTATCGCATAGCGATCATTTCCGGCATCAATAGCAATATAATTACTGTCGTCTTGAATCAAAAACATATTAACATAGGTGTTTTGCAAAGCGAAGACGGGAGCAATAACTTCCTTTGTTTCAATGGTGTGCATCTTTTTTAATTCTGTATTTGCCTTGTAAGCAAATACAGATATAAAGATGATTATCAACAAAATAAAAAGGCCTAAACCAATAAAAAATCTCTTGACTGCTTTTTTCATAGCCTTATTTTTTAAATTTACTTTAAAACTCATTCTATTTAGAACTTAAGAAACGACAAATTAATTCTTTATATTCAATTTAAAATCAGGCGATTCAACCAATTGAAATGTAGCTGAGGCGAATTTAATTTCTCCTTTTGTATCATCCACAGCCTTTAAGATTTTAGTGAAAAGCTCTGTTTTTGTAAATCTTCTTCTTTTGTAATTTACCACATAGCGCAAAGTATATTCCACCCAATTATCATGGGCAATTAAAGAAACCATGGGTTCCGTTTGTGCATCTTCGAGTCGGAATTTATTTTGGAGCATTCCCCATTTTTCTATCGATAGATCTGATAAATTCCCCGCTACTTCCTTCCCTATTTCAAGCAAAATCTTACTTGTTTTTTCATAATTACTTCCAAATTGAATAGGGATTTTAATTTCGTCCCATAAAAAAGGGAAATCGCCGGAATAATTAAAAACCGGTTCTTTAAACACAAAGCTATTTGCCACAACCACTATTCTTCCGTTGTACAAATCACCATCGACCCATTGACCAATTTCCATAATGGTAGTACGAAGAACTCCAATATCCATTACATCTCCCCGAATGCCACCCAGCTGAACACGATCTCCGGTTTTATAAATTCCGCTAAACATAACGACCAGCCAACCGGCAAAAGAAACAATGACTTCTTGCAAAGCAAATGCAATTCCTGCTCCGGCAACTCCTAAAGCAACAGTTAAGCCTCCTAGCTTATCACTAAAAATAAACATCAATAAAACTAGCGAAAGAAAATAACCCAAAAACCCACTGAATTTTTTGGCGCGATAACGGTTATCATTATCCTTAATTTTTGTCAGAAAGCTTTTCTGAGCTGCTTTAATCAGCATCCAAATGATAGCGATACCAATAAAAAGCGTTGCAATTTTCCCAACCATTGGGTCGAATAATAAATCTTTAATATTTGTTTCCATACTAAATTATTTAAAACTAGCTAGATAAATAGAATGCAAGTTACAAAAAAGCTTCATTCATTCTATTGCATTCAAAATTGTTAGTCAACGCCGATTTTGCCATGCCTATTTGATAAATTACTAATTCTTAATCATATAAAAAAAGACGAATTTCAGGAAAATTAAAAGAAATTTGTATTCCATCACGCAAAAAAAGTTATTTTTATACGTTTATACAAGCCAAATTATGGAAAACGAGGAAACCAAATCTAAGCCCAAATTGCAGGAATTTATTGCCAAAATAAACCTATTGGTCCAAAAGGAACTAAGCGTTGCTTTTGATAGCGAATTAAAAGTTTACCTTGATTTTGTAGGCGCTTATCAACAAATTTTTACAAAATATGCTGTTGCTTTCGAAGCAGCTAAAGAACATAAGGATGCCTTGCTTTTCTTAAGTGAAAACATTCGCTACTACGATGAACTGAGTAAGGAGTTAACAAAATCTTTTAACGAAAAGGAACCTTTACCTTTAGCAAATACCTTTCGCGCTATTTCGGAAAATTCACTTCAATTATTTGCGCAAGAAAGCCAAATTGAATCGGGCTTTTTATTTGATTTAATAAGAGATACGCGTGCAGAACAAGAAAGACAGCACAACCGTATAAAGCGTTTGGTAAACAAACTTAAAAAAGCATTCCGCTCAAAATCAAAAAGTGAAGAAACCGACACGCTAAACGCCATTGTTTATGCTTTTTACGATCAATGCATTACAAACGTTTTAAAAACACACGAAACGGAATTGCTCGCCTATTACAAGCGTTTTGCCGAATTGGCTCATATCATTTGGACTGAATTTAATACGAATAACGCTTTTATAAACAAACTGGATAAAGCGGATTACGCCATAGAAACTCTTGATAAAGAGACTTTTGAATCAAAAATTAGAATAGAAGCCCCCTCTGAATTAGAAGCGATTTTGAATGATTTTACGCAGTTCAAAAGCAAATTCGCTGCAGCAATAGAAAGCCAATTGGCGGATTTCGATTTTTCTTTATTGGTGAAAGAAAAAGACAAATTATTATCCACACCAAAAATTATAAAATCAAAGTCGAAAGATTTTCGGATTATTGAGAAACAAACCACGATGTGGCGCAATACGCGATTGGTTTTAATGGAAGACTGGCGTCTTTATCTCGAAATATTCAGTTTGAAATATAAAATAATTCATAAGTTCATCGACTTTAAGGCAACATTAAACAAGCGTTTCACAATTCCTTTGGTTGAAAAACTGGAAGCCTTCAATTTGGAGTTTGGTGCGTTAAATGATGCATTGAATCAGTTAAAACGCCCAAAAACCGAAAAAGAGTTTCAGAAAGATATGCTCGATTTAAAGCAACAGTTGAAAAAGAAATTACTCGACAAATCTATTCCTGATCTAAACAAATTACTAAACAGTGCCATCTTAATTGAAGAAATAGACGCCTTTGAAATTTTAGCTAAAGCGCTTCTTAGCACCTTATCAGAAAAGCATTTCCTAATAAAAAACCCCGATTATTTAGCGCCCATCAGTTCAACAGAGATTGATTCCATTTCTCCACTCGATTTGGTTTCTTTTGAAATAAAACCCGAATTTATCGATGTATTTTCAATATTGAAAAGAACTTTAATTGCGCATACACAAAACTTGCTTATTCGAATTGAAACCGCACCTAATATCGCCCTGTACAGTTTCGATTCGGCAATTAAACATTATAATGATAAAAAGCAATGGACTGAAGCAAAACAAATATGCAGCGAAGGTCTTTTACGATCGCAAGAAAAAATAGCCGGAACAAAGGCGATTAATGATACTTTTATTCTAAAACAAACCGATGATCTAAAAGCAGCCATTACTACGCTATCGGAATCGCTTGTTGAATTGACTATTAACAACAGTGCTTTACAAATTAAATTTCGGATTGTACGCGCAAAGGCGCTGGCGCGCTCGCAAGAAGTAAAAAAGAAAATCATTGCAAAAATAGTAAATCTTCTTCCTGTTCTCATTGAAAGAGGAAAACAACTCTTCGCTGTTATCGAATCCTCTTCTATGAAAATTGTGAAGAAATTCGCTTTTGATGAAGCTCAAACATATATCACTACGGATATCTCTCACTTTTTATCTACTGCACAACTATCCATTTCAAAACTGCCTTATATCTATCAAAGGCTATTTTCTTTTGAACCTTTAGATAATTTTGATTTATATGTAGATCGAAAACAGCCTATGGAAGAACTTGAAATGGCTTATGAAAATTGGCAGCAAGAAAAGTTCGCGCCGGTTGTTTTAATTGGTGAGCGCGGCTCCGGAAAAACCACTTTTCTTCGAAAATTTATTCAGACCTCCAAACGAAACGAAAAAATTATCTTAATCGACTTTTTGAACGAATACAAACCTGCAAGCGAAAATTTCAAACGGCTACTCGAAACGGTACAAACGAAGAAAAAAGGCGACGACGAAAAAAAGATTGTAATTATAGATGGCTTTGAGCGCTTATTTGAATCGAAAATAAACGGATTCGATTTGATTTTGGAGTTTTTTAAAGTGATCTCTGACACGCAAAAAGAAATTTTTTGGATTGTTTCGGTACATAGCATTAGCTGGTATTATTTTGATAAATGCATACAAGCATCCAACTACTTCGGTTATCATATTCGCTTAAATAATTTAAGCATTGAAGAACTGATAAAGCTTATTGAATCGCGGCATAATTTAAGCGGATACAATGTGGTTTACAGCGATTTAACCAAAAAGAAAAGCTTGTTAAGCAGCAAAAGTTACGATACAGTAGACCCCCAAATTGAACTTCGAAAAAATTATTTTAATCAGTTAAACAAGAGCGTTCAAGGCAATATTTTACAGGCTTACCTCTACTGGTTGCGCTCGGCGCATATAACCGAAGACAATTGGATCAGCATTAAAACGGATAATCAGCTCAATTTAGATTTTGTTAGAGGCATCCCTCAACAAAAACTTCAAATTCTAAAAAACATATTGATTCAGAATGGATTAACCGTTGAATCTTTAGCCCTTTCTTTTCGCATTAGTAAATCGCAAAGCGAACTGGAGCTTAAACAACTTCTAGACGACGGGATAGTCAGACAATCAGATCAGGTGTATTATATTAACTCTTTACTGTATAAACAGCTAATAATTCATTTGAATAATATTAATTTACTTCATTAATAAAAAAGATTATGGCAAAGCTATTTCAACGATTTCCTCTTTATATATTTTTGTTTTTCTTTGGATTTACAAGCGCTGTATTTGCCCAAACAGATTCGCTCACACAAAATAAGTCAAGCGCTGCTGTAAGCGACACACTGACCCAAAAAACGGCCACCACAATAGAACAATTTGATGCGCCAAGTCTTTCTGATGTAGTAAGCGGAACAAAAATTGCTTGGACTATCGTCTTTCTGATTATTGGATATTTAGGCATCAAAATCAGCGTTGCTTTGCTTAATGCCTATGCCAAACGTAACCCAAAACAAAGTTTGCTCCTCAAGCGCATTATCCCTATTTTTAGAATATTCTCCTGGATGTTTTTAATCTATATAATTGTGGTTGGCATTTATGCGCCACCGGCAGCAACACTCATCGCCTTTTTAGCTTCAATTGGTGTTGCCATAGGTTTTGCAGCTCAAGATCTGGTTAAAAACATATTTGGGGGTTTGGTGGTTATGTTCGACCGCCCTTTTCAAATTGGGGATAAAATTGATACAGGAGGCCATTATGGCGAAGTAATTGAAATCGGAATTCGATCAACTAAAATTGTCACTCCCGACGATTCAGTTGTTACGATCCCCAACAGCGATTTTATGAGTTCTTTTGTATCGAATAGCAACTCCGGCGAAAGCAATTGTCAGGTTGTGGCAGAAATTTATTTGCCTTTGAATATCGATACCGAGAAAGTACGAAAAATCGCAACGGAAGCCGCATTAATTTCAAAGTACATCTATCTAAACAAACCCATTACCATTTTGTTTTTTAACGAAATCCATTTCAATCAATCGGTTTATAAAATGCGATTAAAAGCTTATGTTTCAGACCTGAGTAAAGAGTTTGTTTTCAAAAGTGAACTTACTGAAATTGTTGTAAAAAATTTGCTGGAAGAAAATATTTTGCCCATTACCTATTCTCAAACATCAAACTAGTTACAACAAAATCTCCAACTGTTTTAGAATTTCACAACAAAATCGACATAAGGAATTCCTATGATAAGGCCTTGAGCAATATCACTGCTGTTGATAAAGGCTAAATCTACCGTCATTTTTTCGCTAAAGAAGCGTATGCCATAGGTAAAAATGCCATAATAACCATCGGTAGGAATTAACCAATTTTCTGTAACCAGTGCTGTTCTTCGAGACAATCGAGTCATCCCCGAAATGGTGACAATTGGGCTACTCGAAAAATCGCCATTCACAAAGCCCCAACCTAAACCACCTGTAAGGTTATGATCTTCAGTACCTAAAGTACCAATTCCATATATTATCCCTAAGCTGCTCCGCGAATCGTCTGTATCAAAACCCGGGGTGCTGGCATACAATACACCGCCTCCGGCATGGAATTTTTCAGAAACTTCAAATCCAAATTTGGGAGTGATAAAAAAGATCGGACTGAATTCTCCACCTGCAAGCGTGCCAAACGTGGATAAAAACTCCAAACCGCCTCCAATGGAAAAATGATCGTTAATCCCAAAATTCACTGAGTTTAAGACTAAATACGTATTCTGGTAATAGCCTTCTCCTTTTTTAAGCATAAATGCCGAAGGAGAAAACAGATACCGCGTAGCATTGGGGTTTGGAAACCAATATTCTCCGTCTTTACCTTTCGAAGCATTAACAACGACAATACTTTTAATTTTGTCGACCGGAATTTCAATTTTAGGAATTGAATTCGTTTTAAGATAAATCAGTTGGGTATCGCTCTGTAAAATAGTACCGACAAATTGCGTACCATCTTTCATATCAACTAAATACGTTTTATCCGCATCAAATTTGTAATTTACAAATGAGCTTTGCGCAAAAACAGAAATAGCGCTGCTAAACAATAACATAAATAAAAACTTCATCCTTTGCTTTTTCATACAAATTGCTTTAAATAAATAATAATATTGCCTATCTGATCTGCATTTTATCTAACCTATTCTATTGCAATTTAATTAAATTACAATCATGTGAGTAATATTAACAATTTCATGGCTAAGGGAAGTCTGGAGTGTTAAAATAGTGTGCCTCAGTAAAAAAAATGTCACCCTCTTCGTAGACGCCCTTTCATGTTCTTCCGATTAAGGAAATCGTAAATCCAATTTTTAAATCCAAAAACAAAGTCAATACCTAAGTTTTGGGCCGAATTGCAAAAGGCTCCAGATTCAATTTTAGCCTTTTTAGCTACACTTACTTATTACTACTTAGCACCTACGAAGTCTACATAGGAATACCAGTGAATGCCGTTTACTTTTGTTTATTGGAATAAGAAAAACCTTCATATCATGAGAAAGAAAACGAATAATTATATAATTTTTGGATTGCTGGCTTTATTGTTCTTCGGCTTTTCATCGTGCAACAAACAAGAAGAACTAATTACTGATAAAGAAGTAGTTACAGATAATATTGTGGAGCCAACCGAAGAACCGGTGACTGACAATTCATTTAAGATTAACAATAATTTTAGCGATTTAAACAAACGACTAAAACTTATACAAGAACCCATTGTTAACGACAACAGTTTTAAACTTGCCGATATCGGTGGCGATTGTTTTGACTATACCTGGTATTTTGTTGCCGAGGTTGACGCCCCTTATTTAGTTGAAGGTGAGCCATTAAGTGCAACTGATGTCCGAATTTTAGGAAATCGCGCCTATGTGTCTTATAACCGCCAAGGAGGTGATTATATGGGAGCAATCGAAATTATTGATATTACCGATCCCGGATTTCCAACCTTAATCAGTTCGATGCTATTTACCGATACGGATATCAATACTTTAGCCATTGACGATACAGGAACTGACGAGGGCGACAGAACCATTTGGCTTGCAGGTTCAAGTTTTAAAAAAGGAGCTGTTTTGCGTCAAGTTACAGCAACAAACGGGTATTTAAACAATGATGTTGTTGATGTTCCGCTTTCTAGAGCTTTTTGGGATGGCCGAATTACGCCTTCCGCAAATGGAATAGCCTATTCCAACGATTTTATTTATATGACCGCTGGAAACAGTGTAGGTGGAACTTTTCAACTCGATAGACATACTTTAGACATTATCAATCACGAAGACTATTCTGATGCCAAAGCCATTGCCTTAAACGGTCCCTTCGATGGCGATTATCAATTGTCATTAGTCGCCGGTGATAATGCGAAACTAAATGTACATAAAGTGGGATTCGATCGCACGCTTTACAACAGTTGGGACTTAGGTCAGATTATCCATCAAAATGTAGACAGTCCGTATTTAGGAAAAGCAACGGTATCTATTCGAAGCGGCGAAACTGTTGCTTTTATAGCTATGAATTCTCTTGGAATGAAAGCCATTGACATTACAAACGGAAGCGAAATCTATTATTCGCCATCCGACATGCTAACAACAGGGAATACCCATGGCTTAGCCATTGACGATAAGTTTATATATATGGCCAATAGCGATGATGGATTATTTATTGGATGTATTCCTGAAGGCGGCGGTGAAATTGAAAAAGTACAGCATTGGGATTTGGATGAAGTTGGAGCTTCGGCAAATATGGTGCAAACAGATGGTGATTGGGTATTTGTTGCCAAAGGTGGCGGTGGATTAAAAATCTTACGAAAAATTAAAAATTCAATTATTCCTCCATCGACTTGTGAGTGGGACGAAAATGGAGCCCCAACCTGTAAGAATAATCCTGAAAATTTATGTGAAAACTTGCTCCCCGATCTTAAGGCATTACTTCCTGAATATCAGAACGCAATAGTTAATCAAGCGCAGCTCTTTGATGCTTCAAAACGAAAAGAATTGCTTTTAAATGCTACTGCAGATGTATCGGTAACCTTTGTTTCTGAAGGCGCAGGCTTTAAAAATACTTTAGGTTATTATACTTACAATGTGAACAATCCTCCTCAATCAATTGAAGATATCCAAAGCAGTATGCGAATTATTTTTGCAAATGCTTCGGCTCAAGGTTCAGGCGGTGCCCTCAACGAAGGTGACCAATTGTATTTGGATACTTTTGAAGCAGGAACTGTGATAGGCTTTTTTATTATTGCCAATGGATGGAATGGAAGTGAAGTAACAGAAGGTTTGTATACGTTTTATACCAATCCTGAATTTAACAGGGACAACACACAACAAACAATTATGATGTTCAGCGAAAGCTGCAGCACCCTGTTAACCACTTTTGAAGATGTTCATATTTCTGGTGGAGATAAAGACTTTAACGATTTGATAATTAAAACAAGTATTACTCCTATGTCGGCTATGAATACTACGAATCTTGTAGAACTTCCTTCCGCTAAATAAATTACTCGAAGGTTGACATTTGAAGGTGCCGGTAGGTGAGTAAAATCTCCTACCGGTTTTTTATATAAGTAGCGGATTTTAGAATACAGACAACAAAGAAAAATCGCTTTTTTAAGCATTATAACGCATTTACTTAAATTCTAATTGCACTTACAAAGTGTCGCTTGTTTGCGCTTAGCTTGTGCGATATCTTTGAATCTAAATCTAGAAAATCCTTCAAATCATGATAATAATTAATAATCATAAAATAGGTATAATCCTAATCGCTATGGTATTAGGATTCGCTTCATGCTCCAAAATATACGACAGTCAGCCTAATTTAGATGGTGTAGTTACAGTAAATAATAACTATGACGATTTAAACCGGCGCATGACTATTATCCATGATCCTGTTATGACTACAGGTGATTTAAAAAGCGGCAAGGGTGACAACTACGGATATACTTGGTATTTTGTTGCAGATGTACAGGCACCGGTCGTAAATGGCTCTCCATTAAGCGCTACAGATGTACGTGTATATGATGATATCGCTTATGTTTCTTACAATCGTCAAGGCGACGTTTATGCCGGTGCTGTGGATATGATAGATATCTCCGATTTTGGAAATCCCGCTTTAATCAGCTCTGTTGAATTCGATGGTGTAGATATTAACACATTGGCTGTAGATGAAGATGGAAATGATGCTTATCGCGAAATATGGTTGGCCGGATCAAGCATTAAAAAAGGGGCTATTTTACGTAAACTTGTTAATAACGAGAATGCTTTTACTTCAGAGATAGCAGACATCGAATTATCAAATGCACTATCTAACAATAACTTATCTGCATCAGCAAATGGCGTAGGACTAACTAAATACTTTATCTATGCCACTTCCGGAAATAGTTTTGGCGGCACCTACCAAATCGATAGAAAAACAATGGAATTTAAACCCACGCAAGAATATTCTGATGCAAAAGCCATAGCAATATCTGATGGCTATCAAGTTTCGCTTGTAGGTGGCGATGATGCACGCTTATATGTTTACAAAGATGATAAGGACCATAAATTAAAAAACGAATTCGCATTGGGCTCTATTGTTCATCAATATGTTGACGAGCCTTATTTAGGAAAAGCCACAGTATCTTTCGGTCACGATAAAAAAGTTGCTTTTATTGCCATGAACAGTGGCGGCATGAAAGCTGTTGATATCGAAGACGGATCAACGGTTTATACGTCTCCATCGGCTATGCTAACAACCGGGAATACACACGGTTTAGCCGTTGATGATGATTTTGTTTATATGGCCAACAGCGATGATGGTTTATTTATTGGAAGTTTACCCTATAAAGGCGGTGAAGTAATTCCGGTTCAGCATTGGGATTTAGAGGAAACAGGAGCTTCGGCAAATATGGTTCAAACCGATGGTGATTGGATATTTGTGGCCAAAGGGGGTGGCGGTTTAAAAATTTTGCGTAAAGTAGCCAACAGTTTTTATCCTTCGGTTAATCCTTATGACGAAAATGGGAAACCGAAAAATAACGAAGGTCAAGACCTGCTTTGCGATAACTTGTTAAACGATTTTAATCTTGCACTTCCCGAAGGCAAAGATTTAACGAAAGTTCATCCTGAGTATTTTACAAATACAAATCGCGAAATAGTACTGACCAAAAATGCAGATGTTTCCGTAACATTTGTAAGCGAAGGGGCAAGCTATCGTAATTCGTTTGGCTATTATATTTATAATGTAAATGACATCCCTGATAAAGAAGACGATATCAAAGCCAATATGAAGATTATCTTTGCTAATGCGTCAGCAACCGGATCAGGAGGAACGCTTAATGAAGGAGATCGGGTTCATCTTGGAACTTTTAGCGCCGGAACAGTAATAGGCTATTTTGTAATATCGGATGGTTGGAATGGCACAAAAGTAACCGAAGGCTTATCTACCTTGTATACGAATAAAAATTTCAATAAAGACAAAACCCAGCAAGCTTTAACCATGTACAGTGAAAGTTGCGAAACCTTGCTAAGCACATTTGAAGATATCCATACAAAAGTAAAAACTTGTGATAAAGATTATAACGACCTCGTGATTAAAACAACGATTTCGCCAATGACAGCAACAAATACAACAAGTTTTATTCAATTATCAACCGCAAAATAAACCAACCGGATAAAAATATTTGAAGGTCGGTGGGGGCGTGATTTCCCCTGCTGACCTTTTTTATGCAACTTATCTTTGTATATTACGTATTATGACTATATTTATACATTGGGATGAAGATCTTTTATAAAAATTAAATAAGAATACTGATGAAAAAATTTACGCTTACATTAATGCTTATTTCCCTATTCTCCTTGTTGTTTATTACGGCATGTAAGGATAAAAAAGCAACAAAAGAAAAAGCAGCTAAAACGGCCGAGGTTAAGAAAGAAACGCCAAAACCCGCTGTTAAAGTAGAGCCACAACCCGTACAAAAGCCTGTTGCACAACCCGTTGTTAAAAAGATTATTGTAAAAGAAGGAGAATGGCTGTATAATATTTCGCGTAGAGAATACGGTACGAGTCAAGGTTGGATTAAAATATACAACGCGAATAAAGCATTAATAAAAAATCCCGATTTGATTTATCCAAATCAAGAATTTGTGATTCCGGAATAAGCATGAGCAAACGCTTGTTTATTGCTATTCCTATTTGCCCTAAAGCTCTTTTGCTCAGTAAAAGAGCTTTTCTAATGTCTAACTTACAAGAAGAAAGAATCAATTGGGTAAAGGAAGAAAATTTTCATCTCACTTTAAAGTTTATCGGAAAAACGGCGTCTAAGCAAATTCCCGAAATTATTAAAACGCTATATCAATGCGCTTTAAAAATAGAGGCTTTTCCAATGCAATTAAACCGCATTGGAATTTTCGGTAGTCATTATCATGCACGGGTAGTCTGGGCCGGCATTAGCGAAAATACACAACTTAATAAGCTGCAGAAATGCTTGGTACAAGATCTTGAGAAAATAGGATTTCCATCTGACAGACAAAACTTTGTCCCTCATTTTACTTTAGGTCGAATAAAAGACATCAAACACAAAGATCATTTCAAAAACGTGATGGATAAACTTGAAAAGGATTTTATTGAGGAAGCCAAAGTGAATGAATTTGTTTTGTACGAAAGCATTTTAACCTCGGAAGGACCGATATATAAAGTGATTCAGCATTTTGAGCTGAACGGATAAACACTATTTATTATTGTACAGATTCATGGTAGCCGTAACTCCGGCAGTACCAAAACTTTTAATCATTTCTACTGCTTGATCGATACGCTCGCCCAACATTTTTTCTTCTTCCTTTTTCCAGGAGCTAAGCACAAAATCGGCTTGCCTTCCGCGCGAATAATCGTTACCTATTCCAAAACGTAAACGAGCAAAATTTGAGGTTCCCAAACTTTCGATAATATTTTCTAATCCGTTGTGCCCCCCGTGACTTCCCTTCATTCTCATTCTTAATGCACCCGGATCTAAGGCAATATCATCCGTAACAACCAATACGTTTTCGAGCGGGATTTTTTCTGCTTGCATCCAGTATTTCACTGCTTTACCACTCAAATTCATATAAGTACTGGGTTTTATCAGAACAAAAGTACGTCCTTTAAATTTTACATAGGCCACAGCTGCCAAGCGATCGACTTCGAATTTTTCTTCTTTTTCATTGGCAAAGGAATCCACTACATCAAAGCCAATATTATGTCGCGTATGTGCATATTCGACACCAATATTTCCCAAACCAACTATTAAATACTTCATTCGTATTATTTTAGGTAAATTTAATTTTTTTGTGGAAATAAAAAAAGGCGTAAGAATATCTTACACCTTTATTTATTATGAAAATAAAACTATTCTTTCGATTCGCCCTCTTCAGTTGATTCGGCTTCGGCTTCGGCTTCAGCCTCTTCAGCTTCTTCTTCCTCAGAAAGAATTCCACGGGCAGTTTTAACACTAACAATTAAATTATTTGGATTGTCAAGAATTTCTAGTTTATCTAGTTTTACATCTTTAACCTGAATACCCATACCAATTTTAAGTTTGGTAATATCGAGAACGATGTTTTCAGGAATATCTGTAAATAATCCTTTCAGTTTAAGCTTGCGCATTTTAAGCGTAAGTTTTCCACCATTCACCACACCAATAGAAGTTCCGGTTAAAATAACAGGCATACTTACAGAAATTGGTTTTGATTCAAGAACTTGCAAAAAGTCAGCGTGTAAAACTTTATCCGTTACAGGATGATACTGAACATCTTGAAGAAGAGCTACGTAATTTTTTCCGCTAATCTCAAGATCAATTAAATACACTTCAGGTGTAAAAATAATTTTGTCAAACTTTTTTTCCGGAAGCGTAAAAGAAATTTGCTCTTCGCCACCGTACAATACGCAAACTACATTGCCGGCAAGGCGTTGTGCTTTTGCATCTTTTTTCCCTACGTTCTCTCTAGGAGAACCGCTCATAGATACTCTTTTCATTATTAATTAATTTTTATTTATAAAATAGTAGTGAACTTAAAATGATCACTAATGGATTCGAAATTATGAATTCGGTCTATCACATCAGCAAATAAATTGGCTGTTGACAGAACGGTTATTTTTCCTTTGGATTCGTGCGGTAAAGTATCGGTAGTAATGACTTCGCTAATCGCCGAATTTTCGAGGCGCTCTATTGCATTACCTGAGAAAACGGCATGAGTACATACTACACGCACACTTTTGGCGCCCTGTTCCAACATCATTTCTGCTGCTTTTGTAATCGTTCCTCCTGTATCAATGATATCATCAACCAATACAATATCTTTACCAACAACATCTCCGATGACTTGCATTTTCTCTACCTCACCTGCCTTTTTTCTTTGCTTAAAGCAAATAACCAAGTCGGTATTTAAAAATTTAGCATACGCGGCAGCACGTTTTGCACCTCCTGTATCAGGCGAGGCCATGGTAATATCTCCCAAATTCAGACTTTGTAAATACGGAACAAAGATGGACGAAGCATAAAGGTGATCTACAGGCAAATCAACAAAACCTTGAATCTGATCGGAATGTAAATCCATGGTAACAATGCGATCTACACCGGCAGCAACCAACAAGTTGGTCGTTAATTTAGCGCCGATAGAAACACGTGGCCGATCTTTTCTGTCTTGACGAGCAAAACCAAAATAAGGAATTACAGCAACCACTTTTTTAGCAGAAGCTCTTTTTGCTGCATCTATCATCAATAACATCTCAAAAAGATTGTCGGATGGAGCAAAAGTAGACTGTACAATAAAAACAGTATTGCCTCGAATTGAATGATCAAAAGAGGGTTGAAATTCACCGTCGGCAAAAAGCGATATAGAGCTCTCTCCTAGTGGTTTGCCATATGCTTTGGCAATTTTTTCGGCTAAATATTTTGTTGCTCTACCGCTGAAAATTGATACGTTGCCGTCCATGATGATTAGAGGTTTTGGTGTCTGTTTTTACTGGCGGCAAAAGTACTTTGTTTTTTTGGTAATGCCAAATAAAATATTGTTTGGAATTTCTAAAAAAAAACTATCTTTGCAGCGCAAATTTAGCCTGTTTGCTAGGGACGAAATCTGATTTATTGGAGGACGTTTTAAGCAAACGGCAAATAAAAGTAGCTTGATGGCGGAACTGATCCCGAATTTTCGGGAGAGCCCCCGACAGAAGGCGATTGATAATGAGTCCGGATGGCGGAACCGAATCAGACAAAAGTCTGATGAGCTCCCGACAGACGGCGACTGATAATGAGCCCGGATGGCGGAATTGGTAGACGCGTTGGTCTCAAACACCAATGAGGTAACACTCGTGCCGGTTCGACCCCGGCTCCGGGTACGGGAAAATAAAAAGACTGACGAGCAATCGTTGGTCTTTTTTTTATGCGCATTTTTTCAGCATTAAAAGGGATCAATGTAAAAAAGGACTAGCAAAACAACGCTTACGATAAATTAAATGAACCCACGCATAGAAAATATCAATGAAAAGAAATTGGTCGGTAAACGACTAAAAATGTCATTCTCAACGAATAAAACAGGAGAATTGTGGATGGAATTTATGCCAAAACGGAGCGAAATAAAAAACAAGCTTAACTCTTCTTTGATTTCGCTACAGCAATACGAGAAAGATTTTGATTTTAACCCTAATACTGAATTTGAAAAATGGGCATCCGTGGAAGTTGCAAACTTTAACAATATTCCGAGCGGAATGGAAACTTTTGTTTTGCCAAGCGGACTGTATGCCGTTTTTGACTACAAGGGTTTGAATACGGACCACTCCATTTTTCAATACATTTTTGGAACCTGGTTGCCAAGTTCGGCGTTCGTTTTGGACAATAGACCCCATTTTGAAGTGCTGGGCGACAAATACAAAAACAACGATCCCTCATCAGAAGAAGAAATTTGGATCCCCATAAGAAAGAAACAAGAAACCCCTGACACTAACTTTTGATATAAGCTTACAGAGAAAAAGTTAGACATTCCCATTGTTTTGTGATTTGGTTTTTTGCGCCCACAAAACCAAAGACGAAACTAATATAAAACGTTGTTTTTGCTAAGCCCGAAAGACTTCGGCATAAATCCAAGTCGATAGAATTACAAAAAACCCATCGATAAAACGAGGCCTTTTATCTAGACAATTACCCTAAACGTCTATTCCTTTTTTTTAAGATCGCATATAGTTTCACTTTTGAACTGTTAAATTAAAAATAGCTAAAAACATGAAGTTATATCTCATCATTGCAGGCTTATTATTTGCTGAATTTTCTTTTGCACAAAATGTTTCAAATAGTACGATCCCAAAAATATGGTCTTTAGAAGATTGTATTAATTACGCCCTCGAAAATAATATTAGTGTAAAAGAGGCGGCATTAAATACCAATCTTGCAGAAGTAAGTTACGAAAAAGCAAAATCCGCTAGACTGCCTAACTTATTTGGCAGCGCATCTCAAAGTTTTTCTAACGGGAATTCTATCGATCCGGTTACAAGTGATTATGTATCAGACCAAATCCACAGCAGTAATGTGGGAATTAATAGTTCGATGACTTTGTTCCAAGGAAACCAGATGAACAATCAGGTTAAACAAAATGAATTATTAATAGAACAAAGTATTTTTCAAGAAGAAGTAGAAAAAAACAATATTGTTTTAAACCTGCTAGAAACTTATCTACAAGCCTTATACAGTAAGGAAAGCATACTAATAGCCGAAAATAATTTACGCGCTTCCGAAAAGGAAGTGTTAAGAGCTAAAGCACGTTTAGATGCCGAAACCATTGCATTGAGCGATTATACCGAAGCACAAAGTCAAGC
>JBFHQD010000052.1:0-16012 GCA_041592395.1 Bacteroidales bacterium
ATCGAATTCCATAGCAGGAAAAAAGGTATAATTGATTAAACCTCCCTGAAACAAACCAACCGTGACCATAAAAGCAGAAATGGGTAAACCTAAGGCCAACCATTTCCAATTGATCATAAATTTTAAAACGCGGCCATAAAGATTGTCGCGCAAAAAGGAAACTCCAATATCTAGTTTCTTTCTTATATAAGAAATATCGTTTCCATTTGATCTTTTTAGAATTTTAGGATTGGATAAGTGGGCAGGCAAAACAAAAAAGGCTTCAACTAAGGAAAGACCCAGACTAACCACAACCACAAAGGCCATTTCGTACATCATTTCCATTGGCCCTGTTAATAAGAGCAAAGGCAAAAAAGCGACCATTGTAGTAGCTACTGAAGTCGCAATGGCAGGAACAACTTCCATCGTTCCGTCGACAGCCGCTCGCATGGGCGATTTGCCCATTTCGAAATGCTGGAAAATATTTTCGGCAATCACAATTCCATCATCCACCAAAATACCAATCACCAAAATCATCCCAAACAAAGAAATCATATTGATGGTGATTCCCGACATGCTCGCAATAATAAACATGCCCAAAAAAGCCGATGGAATTCCCCAAGCTACCCAAAGCGAAAGACGCACATTTAAAAACAAACTTAGAGTGATTAATACCAATATCAAGCCCAAAAATCCATTGGAATACAATAAATTTAATCGACTTAATAGCAGACTTAAAAAATCGAAGGTGATATTTAATTCTGCATTGTCGTGGGTGGCATTAAATTCTTTTACATAAGTCCTTAAATAATCGGTAATTTCCTCCAAATCTTCTTCGGCTAATTTGCTTACATTGAACGATATAGCCAATTGGCCATTCATTTCTGTTTGTTGCGGTGTTTCAGCAAACTGCAATTTAACGGTGGCTACATCGCGGATGCGAATCTGACTTCCATCGGGTTGCGCCCGTACAATGATATCGGCAATTTTATCCGGATCGACCGTTCTGGATCTTGAACGAATAAGGATTTCTTCTTTATCATTCCGTAATAAACCGGCCGAATAATCTTGGTTATTATTGCGAATGGCATTGATTATTTCGGCAAAACTTAAATTGTAGCGCAATAAATTTACCTCTGATATTTCTACCGAAATTTCCAAATCGGGATAACCGCTTACACTTAATTGGGAAATGACTCCCGAATTGTAAAAATCCATTTCGATATCATCGGCCAGCTTCTTTAGCGTAATCATATCTACATCGCCACTTAAACCAATAAAGGCTGCTTGCGTGCTCGATCGGCGTTTAAAAACAATGGGTTTTTCCGCGTCAACAGGGAAGGAACTGATTCCATCCACCGCATTTTTAACTTCGGCTAATGTTAAGTCGATATCGTATTTTCCGGTCGTTTCTACTTGTATACTCGCAAAATTCTCAGAAGAAGTGGAGGTGATTTCTTTAATTCCAATCAATCCACGCAAGGCTTCTTCCACACGCATCGTAATTCCTTCTTCCATTTCTTTGGGAGACGCTCCGGGATAAGCCACGTTTACCATTATAGTCGTCGTTTTTCTTTCGGGAAAGAAAGACTTTTTCATGCTCAGCATGCTAAAAGTACCCGCCAGCAAAATTACGGCAACGATTAAATTGGCATAAAAAGGATATTTGACAAATGCAGTAATAATCTTTTTCATAAGCTAAATTTAAAATCGTATTATTGGTTTATCATTTGAGGATTCACCTGCATTTGATCCGTAGGGTTTAAAGGTAATTCTATGGCAATCGTGCTTCCTTCGGCAGGCCCTGTAAAATAAAGATAATCTTGATCGACCAAAACAACATTGGCTCGCGTTTTTCTCAATTTATCGTTTTCCACCAAAAACACTTCATCAAAATTAGACACCGAACTGCGGGGCACTTTCATTACTTGCTTTAAAGAAAAACCATAAAAACGAGCGTTCAAATACATGCCTTCAAACAAGCCTTGCTCTTTTACATTGGGAACATCAACATAAACCAAAACAGACTGTGTTTTTGCATCTACAAAATCGCCAATCCGATTTACTTTTCCTTGAGCTACACGGTTGTTTTCCAACTGAAGCTCGACAGGCATCCCTACTTTCAACCATTTTATTTGATCCACTTCAAAAGAAACTTCGAGTTCCAATAAATCGGTTCGAATAATAGTGGCAACACGAGTTCCCATATTGGCAATTGATCCTTCCTGATAATAAACTTGCGAAAAAGACCCGTTAAAAGGCGCATAAACCTTGTATTTTGCCAATCTGATTTCGCTACTTTGGATGGTATAATAATCGTTAAAAATATTTTTTCCGGCCAAATATATTTTTTCCTGATCGGTTTTCGTATCAGGCAATTCAGGCAGCTTTTTTTCGATATCGATACTATGGAAAAAGGCCATCCAAGCGGCATAATTCGATTCAAAATCGTATTTGATATCGGGCAACACATTGGCAACAGAAGTTAGAAAACGGCTTTTTAAAGCAATTAAAGCCAAGTTTGCTTCTTCGTCGTAAATATGATAAAGCAATTGACCCTTTTTAAACGATTGACCCGATTTTAAAAGCACTTCGCCGGGCAAAATTTTTCCCTGAACTTCAGAAACAAGATCAACAACATGAAAGCTGCTTAATCTCCCCTTATTTACAATACTGAGCGGTAAATCGGCATACACTATTTTTTCTGTTTTAACAAGCGGGATATTTTTTACCGTTTGAGGTGGGTTTGGTTTCTTTTTTAAGGAGGTTAAAAAAACCATTGACACATAAGAAACAACTCCCATAAGGATTAAAATTAGGAGTCCGACCGTAAATTTTCGAATATTCATAAGTATAAATTCATAGATGGATTTTGACAAAAATAGTTTGAGTTCTTTGGCTAACAAGCTAATTATGATAGTTAACAAAACATTAACAACGAAATAAATCGCCCGAAAACGGACAGCAAAAATAGTGAAAAATACGAAACCAACTTCTATAAAACCGGTTTATGCTATTTAAAAAACAAGCCAGACCTGCCCAGAGCAAACATACACTTTTATTTGTGTAAATATTTTGCCACAAATTCACGAATTAAAGCTCTTTATTAAAGTCGTATTGAAAAATTACACGAATTTTTGAAAATCCAAAGGGCTTTATTGCTAGCGCTATCTTAATTTTCTGTTTTTAAAAAATAAATTCGTGAATTCTGCCAAAGGCATTCCTTTGGAAGTGGCTTTTAAATTAGTATGCGTTTGCCCTGCAGACCTACCGAATACAATATCTAGATTATTTGTATATTTGATTTTACCAAATAAAACCTAAACCATGAGCACACTTCTCTTTATTCTAATCCTTCTTGCGTTTGCCTTTTTGTATTTATTGAATCGCTTTAATTGGGGACAAAAAACAAAAGATAGCGAATGGCATTCGGCCAACATCAATCCACTTAAAGACTATGGCAGCACCAAAAAGCTCGAAATCGTTCCGCTTATCGATTGGAAAACCAAATCGGACGATTTTATTGGTGAACCGGGCGTTTCTTATCTGATAAAAACCGATCAAACAAGCATTTTGTTTGATGTGGGATTTAATCGTTCGAAAAAAAATCCTTCGCCACTGCTCCATAATATGGATAAATTAAAGGTAAAAACAACTGATTTTGATACTGTTTATATTTCTCATAATCACCTGGATCATGTGGGCGGCATGAATAATCAAAAAAAGAAAACCTTTGGTTTGGGTGATGAAAGCATCGATTTAAGCGATAAAAGGATATATACACCCATTCCTATGAACTATAAATCGAAAATGACACAATGTAATCCAGCGCCTTTTGTTTTAAACCATGGCGTATGCAGCATAGGCTCTATTTCGAATTTCGATTTTTTTATGGGACGTATAGACGAACAAGCTCTAGCGATAAATGTTGAAGGGAAAGGAATAGTGGTAATTGTTGGATGCGGACACCAAGGTTTACAACGCATTATTGAGCGCACCGAAGCGCTTTTCGACGAAGCAATTTATGGAATTATTGGCGGATTGCATTATCCCGTAACGGATTCGCGCATAAAAATGGCCGGATTAAAAATGCAAAAATTCTTAGGGACGTGCCGAGAGCCTTGGAATCCGTATACTATGGCCGATGTGGCCGAGAATATCGCCTTTTTAAAAGCGCGAAATCCAAAATGGGTGGCCGTTTCAGCACACGACAGTTGCGATGCCAGTTTGGACGCTTTTAAAACCGCTTTTCCTACGGAATATAAAGATGTGGTTGTTGGGGAACCTTTGACAATTGCTTAATCGGATTTTATTGTTTAATAAATCTGGAATACTTGACGATCCCATCATCCCAAACTTTTAGAATATAAACACCCGATTCCAGTTCGCTTATATCTATCTCGTTTTTATCCGTTGTTTTTACTAGTGATCCTCTGTAATCAAAAAATTCGACACGACTTATCTTTGAACTACGAATCCTCAATTGATTTGTAGCCGGATTGGGATAGAGAAGTTCAGCGGAAAGCGTATTCGGATCGGACACTGACAAATAATTTTTACTGTTTAATCGGTATAGCTTGGAGGCTCCCGATGAATTTTCTTCCGAACTTAAATAATACGCCTTATCATTTAAGGGCGTTATACTTTCGATCTGAAAAGACCCCTCCGGCTGAATGGAATACTTATCTAGTATACCACCGGAAAACTGATCGTCTGTAAAAGAATGGATTTCGATAACAAATGCAGAAAACAAATAGCCCGTTAATAGCAAAGTACTTGTCGATGCATTATAGCTGGCTCCCGTAATTAAACCTTGCGTAGTCAGGTTGTCGATCTTTTCTATTTGATAGCTTCCCGGCGTTTTCGAAAGTGCATAAACATTCGACTGGTAATCTTTCCAGTTCTTAGTAAAAATATAAAGCTTATCCCCGAATGCGATCAACGCTTCGGCATCAAAATTACTGGCGTTCGTAGTTGGTGTAAAATCGATTTGATCAGCATAAGTAAAATTTATCGTTTCCGAAGTAACCGTATCATTCGGAGTCGACATATAATCAGCAATAGCCAAGCGGTAAATTTTCAAATCGGTTCTGGAGCCTGTATTGTTTCCAAAATCAGCGATATAAATGTAGGTATCATCAAAACAAATATCTTCCCAATCCGTATTTTGCGCGTTGCTAATGACCACCTTTCTGTTTATATCGCCCGTCAAAGTATCTATTTCATATAGAGCAGCTTCACCGCCTGAATCGTTGTGCGTAATCAGTTTTTCATTTAAATATATTAATCCCGAAGTTTCATTTATTGTACTGTTCAACGTGGTTAATTCAGTCAACTCTTGCCCAAACAATCCAAGTGGAATAAACAAAATAAACAGAAGCCCTTTTCGTCCAAAATAATTTCTTACTCTCATTTTCCTCCTCACTTTATACTGACGCTAAAAATCCATTTTCACAAATATAAACAATCTATCAACGAGTAGCAAAAGGAATCGGGGAAACAGACTAAGTTCCGGTCAATAAAAATAAATACAGGTAATGGTTGGGGTTTAGTCACCTCTTTTTTAGCAGTGTCCATTTATGACTTCTAATAAATCATTTGGCGATTCCAACTCAAAATCAGGCTTGTATTTCCATGAGCTTGGATTTGCTCCGCTATATTTTACAAGAATAGAAATCACTTTATTATCATTCAATAATTCTTTTTCTATATTTCTTGCAAACTCCACATCGCCTTCGTGGTCGCCAATATAAATGATCGTCTTATTGTTTAGCCTTTTAAATAGTTGATTGAGGCATTTTATTCCACTGTAGGGCGATGGTTTTTGCTTATTACTCGGTATATCATCGTATCCTATAATTGAATTAAATTTATGGGCTATTTCGTATTTATTTAAGACTTGAAGAATATTTTCGGATGAATTTTGAGAGCATATGCCTTGCGGTAAATTTATTTGATTAACCGTTTCTTTAATTTCCTCAAATAATTTAACCGGCGTGTTGTTTTTTAATTGATATTCTGTCCATAAGGTACCGGCTATCCGCATTTCATTTTCCGTCATTCCGTAAAAATTGACATACAAGTCTTGCCAATTCTTCGCTTGATGATTTGCAATATGATAATCCTGCGCTGATTTAAGCGATTTCGGTAAATTGAGTCCTGTTAATCTTGGGGCCACAACAGATAGTATCTGTTTCGTAATGTCCATATTTTTTGGAACTGAATTTACCAAAGTTCCATCGTAGTCCCAGAGTACTGCATCAATTTTCACCGTGTTTATTTTTTATTTCCGCCATTGGTCTTCTATCTGTATCATCGTGCAGAAAATCCGCTATTTTGTTTGATTCCCTATTTTTTGAACATAAAATAAACCGCCAAAATCAAGAAGATAAACGAAATGATATGGTTTAATCTGAACGTTTCTGTTTTAAATACGATTAATGTAAATGCAGCAAAAACGACCAAAGTAATAACTTCTTGAATGACCTTTAATTGAATCAAAGTGAAAGGACCGCCATTTTCTTTGAAACCTATTCTATTTGCAGGAACTTGAAACATATATTCAAAGAGGGCAATTCCCCAACTTAGGAGTATTATTGAAACAAGGCCTAATTTGCTGAACCCATTTAGTTCGGAAAACTTTAAATGTCCATACCAAGCAATGATCATAAATGAATTGCTCAAAAACAGAAGCCCAATAGTTAAAACTGCTTTCATTTCTACCTCAACTTATTAATTTGGAACCTTTTTACAGCTTGTATAAAACCAATCACTTTACCTCGCCTAAAATTCTAATGCACGCAAATTACGACTTAATTGTTTTCTTGGATTCTACTATTTAGAATATTTTTGTCGAAGGCCGGTTTATAAGTTCCAAACCATTGCAAACATATAGCTTGCATATTATAAACTATTCATTATGAGCATTATTGGCGCCCATGATTTTTACCAATTCATAATTTGTACTTCGTCCACCACTTGCTTCTTTTTGCAAAATCCCTTTCTTTATTAAATCTTGAATATCCCTCAGTGCCGTGTCCTGCGAACATTTGTTTATTTTCCCCCATTTTGATGAAGTTAACTTTCCGGAAAAACCATCCAACAGTTTATTGATAATTTTCTGTTGTCTTTCATTCAATATTGTTGTCGAATGCCGTTTCCAAAATTCTGCTTTTGAAAATACATGCGATAAGATTTCTTCAGTAGCATCTATTGCATTTGTCAAACAGTTTAAAAACCATAAAATCCATTCAGTAATGTCTAAATTACCTTTTTGCGTTTTCTCTAATATAGAATAATACGCTTTTCGTTCTATACGAATTTGTGCTGACATACTGTAAAACCGTTGCACACTTTTATCGGAGCGCGCCAACAGCATATCGCTTATTGTCCTCGAAATTCTTCCATTTCCATCATCAAAGGGATGAATTGTTACAAACCAAAGATGTGCAATTGCCGCTTTTACAACCAAATCTAATTCAACCTCATGCTCAAACCAATTTAAAAAGGCATCCATTTCTTGTGGTATGCGTTCAGATTGAGGGGCTTCATAATGCACTTTCTCTTTTCCCATTGGGCCTGAAATGACTTGCATAGGCCCTTTCTTTCTCCAACCGGCCACCGTAATTTTATTCATATTGCTCCTTCCGGTTGGAAATAACGCGGCGTGCCAATCAAATAATCTGCTCGAGGTAAGCGGAGTAAAATATCGTTGAGTCGCATCCAACATCATTTCAACAACCCCATCCACATTTCTTTCTGAATAAATAGAGCCAGCAATATCAAGGCCTAATCTTCTTGCAATGGAAGAACGCACTTGTTCAAGCTCCAATATTTCACCTTCAATTTCAGATGACTTAATTACATCTAGAGTTAAGGTATTTAATACGGCTTCATTTTGCAAATCAAAACCGAGGGTTTCCATTTTCCCAAGTAATTTCCCCTGCAAATTTCTTGTTTCACCAAGTTTTAACATTACCTTACTCTTATCCCAATTAAAATAAGGCCAATTGTCTTGTTCGTGTATATAAACCTTCATTCTCCGCATATTTTGCGACAATAATACTAATTATTCGCCGCATTTCAAACATTCCTTGCATTTTTTACGGTGTTTATTTTGTTAATCTCTGCAATTTTTCGTGTTATTATGTCTGAAGGCAACTATACCAGACCTGACTTCTGTCCCTTTTCACAATATTAACGGCTGGTGATTTTTGCTCTTATTTTTATATAAAATCCTTTTGATACTGCTCCAGCGCTAATTTATTGTGCTTTCCTATCGTAAATCACTAAAAACCTATTGTTTTATGACGGCGTGTTGTTCCGTTTTATCTTCGTTTCAATCTCTCATCTCCTTGTTTAATTCTATATAAACAATATATTTCCCAAATATAATAAGGAAGATTTTTTATTTTATAAATAAGTGTTGGCATAGGTGTAACTATCTTAAAATCTTTAAAATAATGACTAAAGATGAATTGACTTCGTTTCTTATGAAAATGGGAAGTCACTATCGCAATATTATCAATGCCAAGCGTTTTTACTAATCTAAACGCAAATAAAGCATTGTCTGGAGTGCTTGATGATTCACTTTCTTTAATAATGATGTTTTCCGGGATATTGTTGTTTATTAAGTACTGTTTTTGAACTTCTGCCTCTTCAAATTCATTATAGTTCGCTTTACCTGTTGTAATTATGTTGTTAACAGTGCCGTTTAGGGAATACCTTATTGCTATATCAAGTCTAGATTTTAAAATAACACTAGGAGTGCCCTCTTTTTTTGATGGATTTCCTAAAATGATCAACGTTTCTACATTTGATCTCGGATTGTTAATATTGTATTCTTTATATTTCAAAGTTTTCAGAACTATAAACAACGTTCTGGCTCTGTGCAGTGCGGGTTTTCGAAGCTTTTTTCCTTATATTTCCGCCCGAGCCAAATCTGATTTATTCATTAATTACTATTTTACCAAATCAGCGATTTGGCGGACTTATGAAAGCGCAGTTTTGCCAAATTCCCAACCGAAGCCCGCATTGCATATGAGCCGTTTTTGAGTGTGGTTTTTTTAATCAGTCAATCTGTTTTTTAAATCCATTCTTTCGTGTAATATTCTAACAATTTCAATTTCTTTTTCGGAAATCGAATGATAAAATATAATATGTTTTCCAGATTTGAAACCGAGTAAATTTCTACTTATTCCATTATAACTTTTTCCAAGTTTAGGGTGCTTTCCGATTTCAAAACAATCAAATTTAATTGTTGCGTAATATTTATCTGCCTGATATTCAGACCAGTTTTCATAAGTGTAATTCCAGATAATATTCAGGTCTTCGTTTGCTTTTTGTCTGAAAGAAATTTTAACCATTATTTCGTTTTTCAGATTTTAATTTTTTCAGATTTTCATCGAAGTCAAAGTTTTCAACTATTGGGCTGTTCATCCCTTCTTGGATAGCATTTCTTAAAGCAATTGCTTTACTTTCTTCATTTTCTAAAAGTCGAAGTCCAGCACGAATTACTTCACTTACATTTTTGTATCTTCCAAGCGAAACTTGTGAACTCACAAAATGTTCAAAATAATCTCCGAGTGATATTGAGGTATTTTTCATATAAAATAGATTTATACAAAAATACCAATTATTGGTAAAGATTTCAAATTTATCTTGATTTTTAAATTACACCCAACGGTAAATGCATGAGTAGTTGCGGACTTCAAAGCGGTTTCGTATCAAGTTATTAAGTAGCCAAAGCTGCACCTTAGCTAAATAGTCAAATCGGCAGATTTGGCGGGGCTGATTAAAGCTACAAAAGCTCAAATACCCACAGAAACCGCTATTACTTATACATATTGTTATGCCGTCGTACTTTATTTCATCTTTTTTATTTTCGTCGTTTTAAAATCGTATTCGTTAATCTCGTATTTTCTAAGGTCAAATTGTTTATTATCAAGATATTTCTCAATAAATGGCAAGTCTGGCGCATAATGAAAACACCCACCAACTTTCAATGAATTCAAAATATTCATATAATTTTTTCCATATTCAATATAATTCCCGTCTTCTCTTAAATTATGGTGATTGAAATGATTGGAGAAACCTAAGTTGCTGACTATTGTCCCCCATTTTTCTTTCCCATAATCGTATTCCAACCAATCTGCTGTTATCAAATTCGAGGTTGTAAACTTAAATCTGTCAATTCCCAGAACTTCAATTCCTTGATTTTTAAGATAATTAACTAAATATCCGTTGACTCCACAGCCTATATCCAAAACTGGTTGCATTAAATGCTTAACATCAATCTGTAAAATATCAATTTGCAATTCTGGGGAATATTCAGAACAAGCAACCTGACTTACTTTTTCGTCACCGTTTTTATAAATCTTTTCAGCAAAAGGATTATTTTCTTTCAACCAACTTTTTAGTTTTTCATAATGATTTTTTGAAATATCTTCAATCGAATTTGTTTTAGTCTGAAAATTTTCAAATAAATCAGAGTAAATTTTTCTCAAGTTATTTTTAGCTTTCAAATCAAACGAATAGTATTGATTTACTCTACAAAACTCTTCGATTGCTTTATCTGTTGCATAATCAATTAACGATTGTTTTGAATCTGGAGTCAACCTGTCAATATCTGAAGTGGCTTTAACCGTTTCTTTAGCGAATTGAAAGATATCCAAATTGTCAAGAAAAATATTTTTACCTTGATTAAACTCTATTTGGCTATCAATATTTTCTGTAAATCTATCCATTTGTAGTGGTCTCATTGTATGCGGCATAACTATTCAATATATCTAACCTAAACTTCAATGTTATACAAAACGAAATTTAACTCTTTTAGTTTTTGTCAATCCTTAATGAATACGTTTTAAATCGTTTTTTAACGCTTTACACCTCATAAAATAGCAATAAGAAATTATTTTCAGGAAGTATTGCGTTAATAATAGACTACCACAGTTAAAATAATTTTAATTAGAATACTCAAAATGAGTCGCTTATTTTAGTTTTATAAATATTTCTCCTTAAGCTAAAAAGTTAGGCTTCGTTCCGCCGGGTTTGATTTCGTCCCCGTTCCTAACATTGACTTCCGGTGGCATCATGTCTGTTTTCCGGGGCACTCCTATTTCGTCCTATCAGGACTTATTATAAAGACAATCAGTAGTTGTGCAATTATTGTGGAGCTATCCGCTTAATGCGCTATCTTTTTAGCGGCAAATGAGCAGTTTCTTTTCAAGCTATTTCTCGGATTTCCGTTTAAAAAAAGCAATACTAATTAGTATAAAGAAAACGATACATAACCACGCAAACGAATCTCCAATGACAGCATAAATAGTGCGTTTACCCTTCATGGGCACTTCGGAGTAAAAGAGGGCATCAGTTGAAGTAAAATAATTTTGAGCTGATAAAATTTGACCATTATAATTAAAAGAAGCCGATAATCCACGCGAAGCAGACCTAACAATATTGAATCCTTGCTCGATAGCCCTGAAAGAAGCTGCAAAAGTATGATAAGGTGTAATGGCTTTCCAATCGTTTCCGGGGACAAGCATAATATCTATGTTCATTGTATTGACCTGTTGAATCAATTTTGAAAAATCCATATCAAAGCATATTACAGAACTGATCCGCCCGTATGGCGAATCAAAATATTTTATCACACCATCGCCATATGAACCTTCACCGGGCGTGGGTTTTGCTTTATAATAGCTAAACAAAATTTCTCCTTGGGGCGAAATCCAAGTAATCTTATTCATCGGTCTTGCCATTGGATCTTCCACCGGATATATCAACAAAGGAAGCCCCATATAGATATTGTTCCTAACCGCTACAGCCTTTGCTTTCTCAATATATGAATCTTCTTTGTTTGAATCCATATTGAGCATTATTTCATTTCCAAAAACAATTTTTGCTTCAGATCCTGCAGCAATTTCACAGTTTTTCAAAAAGTCGCTATTAATCTGTTCATTAATCGCGTCCGGTTTATCATTGGAAATATGCTGAATTCCCGTCTTCGAAATATTGATAGACGCTATTTTTACAGTATTACCCGTAAAATTTTGCGACAAGCGGATCTGTCCGTACAAAATGATAATAATTAACGGTACGGCATACATCCACAAAGCTTTACGTAATGATTGTATATTAAAAGCATTATCCCAAAGCCAATTGATAGTAGATGCTGTCCAAAGAATGATAAAAGTTATTCCCCAAATACCGGTAATGGAAAGAAGCTGCAATAGGGGTAGATAGGATTGCGTGGTTGCCAAAGCTCCAAAGGTTGCTCCCGGATTCGTTGAAATAGCAATATAGTCCATAAAGACAAAAGCAGAGGGAAGAACAAGCGTTGAAACAATTTCTTTCAACCGTTGTGAATAAATCCGGTCTATAAGAAATACCAGAGCTGTAAATAAGCTCATCATAAAAGACATCATGTAATAAATATAGCCTGATGTCGGAATTAGTCCTTCCCAGATAAAGACATTGCAAATAAATCCTGCAAAGATCAGAAATACAAATCCCTTAAATGGTTTATGAAATCGAAGAAAACGTATTATAAATATTGGAGCTAAAAATGTCGCAATTGGTAAGGTCCATCGTCCGTTGGAAAAGAAAAGGAATACAAAACCCAGTAATAAATAGATGTATGAATGATTATTTTTCTTCAAAAGATTTTTCATGGTTCAGATTTATACGTTATTGAGAGAATACCTGGAAGCCGCACGCCTTGTTGCTAACTTCAACAAATACCATTGCTTATTTTCAATTATACCAGACCTAATTTTAAGTTTTTGTATACTTCTATTAAAACGTTTTACATCGTATTTTAACGCTTTACACCTAATAAATAGAAAGTATTGCGCTAATTGTAGACTACCAAAGTTAAAATAATTTTAATTAGAATGCTCAAAATGAGTCGCTTATTTTAGACTTATAGATATTTCTCCTTAAGCTAAAAAGTTAGGCTTCGTTCCGCCGGGTTTGATTTCGTCCCCGTTCTTAACATTGACTTCCGGCGGCATTTATTCTTGTCTGTTTTACCCGGCACTTCTCCGTCTGTCGACGGATTCGTACCGGGCTATTCTATTTCGTCCTTTCAGGACTTATTATAAAGATAATCAATCGCTAGTATCTTCAATTTGTAATGCCTATGGCCTTTCGAATAGACGTTTGATCTTCGAGCTGATTTAAGATAAAATGAGCAACACTTGCTCTAGAGATCATTTTAGTTAAAATATAACTGCCAACATTGTGCCCATGTTTATAGTTTGTCCGTTTTCTTCCATTGGTGAGCTGTCCAGGTCGAATTATTGTCCAATCCAACTCACTTTTCATTATAACTTTTTCTTGTCTAGATTTATCTAAAAAGTAAAACAAAAGGATTACGGGTACGGTGAAAAGTGTATAATACAATCCAAGTTTAAATCGACTGTCGTTCACCCCGAGAGATGTGATGCAAAGGAAGCGTTTAACATGATGCTTATTCATGGCCTCTATTATATTCTTCGTTCCTTTTGACAATATCTTAGTTGGAATAAAAAACCTTTTATGACCGAGCGCTGATATAACGACGTCTTGTCCTTGAACAAGCTTTTCGAAACTATCAGGTTTCAGAACATTGCCTTTAATTATTTTAAGCTTTGGGTCAGATAATTTGAATTTATTCGGATTTCGAACCAATGCCGTAATACTGTGTCCACCTTCAAGTCCTTGTTTTACGAGTTCTCGTCCTGTTTTACCTGTTGCACCAATTAAAAATATTTTCATCGCTCCTGTTTATTTGAAAGTGATTGTAAACTAGTCATTGGCTTAGTGGATTAACATTGGGGCAAAGCTAAAAATGTATACCCTAAACTAATTTCTATGCATTACTAAACGTAATATACCTTTTTTAGTTCTTGTATAACCATAATAAGAGCATTTTAAGCCCTTTTTAACACTTTATGAATAATAAACGGTAAGAAATTATTTTCCAGAAGAGAAGTGTAAATCCAACTAGTACAAAAGTTAAAATACTTTTCTCTAAGCTAAAAGGGAGGCTTCGTACCGCCGGATCTGATTTTGCCCCTCAAAATGCTTATAAATGCACAGGGATTATTAAAAAGAAAAAAGCCGTATAAATCTTTCAATTTAAACGGCTTAAATCCTTGTAATCTTCCTTGTTTTGGTTGACCCACCAGGGCTCGAACCTGGACTCTTTTGAACCAAAATCAAACGTGTTGCCAGTTACACCATGGGTCAATTGCGAAATGCGAGGCAAAGATACATTTTTTTTGAAAAAGCAAAGTATAATTCAGCGAATTATTTTTTTTGTTTTTCTTTCTGTATCGCCTTTATTAAACACTTGGATTGGCAATAGAAGCGGCTGCCATTGTCGCCATTTCCTTATCGAAATGAAACAGACCGCCTTGCGTATTTCCGGCCAAGGTCAATTTATCTAAAATCGTACGTGCTCCCGATTCTTCTTCTACTTGTTCTTGAATATACCATTGCAAGAAATTGGATGTCAAATAATCTTTTTCTTGCATACAAACTTCAAACATTGCATTTATCATCTCCGTAATCAATTGCTCGTGGGCAAGCACATCTTTAAAAACATCCAAAATACTCGCCCAGTCGTTTTGTGGCTTAGGCAAAGCGTCAATAACAACAGTGCCTCCTCTTTCGTTAATATAATTTACGAGTTTAATCATATGCATACGCTCTTCTTCGGCGTGCGCATATAAATACTTAGCACTTCCGGCAAATCCATTTCTATCGCACCAAGCACCCATTGCAAAATAGAGACGTGAGGCATGTTCCTCGGCATTAATCTGTTTGTTTAAACTGGTTTCTACTTGTGTGTTCATCGCTTTTATTTTTAAATCAAGATCCAATAATTCACATAGAATTTCCTATTGGTATTTGATTGAATTTATCCGTTTTTCAAGGCTTCAGCGCCACCCACGATTTCAAGAATTTCGTTGGTAATGGCCGCTTGTCGTGCTTTGTTATACTGCAACTTTAAGGCTTTTATCAATTCTGTTGCATTATCGGTGGCTTGAGACATAGCGAGCATACGAGCACCATGTTCAGCAGCAAAGGAATCGAGCAATGCCTTGTAAAATTGCACCTTTAAAATCGTTGGAACAAGTTCTTCTACAATCTCTTGTTTACCGGGTTCGAATAGATAATCCGAATTCAAATCCGTTGAAGATTCTTCTATAGCTGAGCTGACAGGTAAAAATTGTTCGCTGGTAACTACTTGGGTAGCTGCATTTTTAAAATGATTGTAAACCAACACAATACGATCGTACTTTTTACTGGCATAGTGCAACATAAGCTCTTCAGCAATCGGAAAAACATGCGCAAAATTTAACTCGTTAAATAAATCGTCGTGCTGACCAATATGTTTATGTCCTTTTTTCGAAAAATGATCGGTGGCCTTTTTGCCAACCGTCAAAACATGCACATTCCCTGCAGCATTTTGATCCGCAAAATCTTTATTGATTAGCTGTTGTGCCGCTTTGATAATATTGCTATTAAAAGCACCGCATAAACCTCTGTTGGATGTGATAGGCACAATTAAAACCTGCTTTACTTCTCGATCCTGACCATAAACACCCATACTTTCCTTGTCGAGGCTGGCCGTGAGATTTTGTAGTATCTCATTTAATTTTGCAGCATAAGGGCGCATATTGTTAATCGCATTCTGGCTTTTCCTCAACTTAGAAGCAGCTACCATTTTCATGGCACTGGTAATCTGTTTGGTCGAGTTAACCGAATCGATACGTGTTCTTACATCTTTTAAACTAGGCATGCGCTGGCAAATTTAATTTTTTAATCATTTTTATAGCGTGCAGTAACATGCTTAGCTGCATCACCTAAAACTTTTATAATCTCATCGGTATATTTTCCTTGGGCAATAGCATCAAAAGTGTCTTGATGATTGCTTTCCAGATAATGAAGGTATTCGTCCTGGAATTCTTTTACTTTGTTCACAGGAACATTGCTCAATAAACCTTGTGTTCCACAAAAGATAATCGCCACTTGTTTTTCAACA
>JBFHQD010000053.1:0-15785 GCA_041592395.1 Bacteroidales bacterium
CAAAATATGGTTACCCTTCATACCGGAAAAGCAGACGATTATCGAAACTCACATATTAAAGGATCTCTTTTGGTTTCTTATAAAGAAACTGAAAAATCCGGGGAAATTAGAGGGATTATGAAAGATGCCAACGAATTGGCCGAATTACTCGGAAAATCAGGCGTTAGCAATAACAATACTATTGTTGTTTATGATGATGGATCACAGAAATATTCTAGTCGTGTTTACTGGCTACTCAAGTATTTAGGAGCATCGGATGTAAAAGTTCTGCATAAGGATATGGATATGTGGAGAAAATATAGAGTTCCTTTAACTGCCACTCCGACTAACGGAAATCCTACAACATTTGTAGCCGCCGTAAATAAAGAAGTTTTAGCTACCGCCGAGGATGTTAAAAAAGCAATAAACAACAGCAATGCGATTATTGTTGATGCCCGAGCAAAAGAAGAATACGATGGAACGGATGGTTATAGCGAAGGTCATATTGAATCAGCCATCAATCTTGAGTATAAGGAACTGCTCACCGAAAATGGCGGTTTTAAATCGAAAGAAGAGCTAAAAGCGATAGCGGAAGCTGCAGGTATTACAAATAATAAAGAAATTATACTTTACTGTCAAACATCAATTCGCGGCGCGGTAACATACTTCGCCTTTAAAAACGCCTTGGGTTTAGAAAAAGTTAAACTCTATGATGGTGCTATTGAAGAATGGCAAACCATTAGCCCGCTTACGAAATAACAAAAGACAAGCTTAGAAAAGTACCGAAAATTTATGAAACTCATAATAAGATGATTAGTACAAAACGCTGACTTTTTGCTTTGGAGGAGCTCTAAAAAAAGCTCCTCCATTGCTTTTAAAATCCTAAAAACCGCAAACCAATTTATGCCTAAGTTATACATTTCAGGGCATTTATATATAAATTAAATCCTTAATGGCAAAACCTTATGTAACCAAAGAATGTTTAGAAAACTTTTTAAACCTCTTTGAAGAAGCCACTTTTTCTGAAACCGAAAAGCAGCTTTTAGATGCAAATAGAAGCGAAGTCTTTTTTAAAAAAGACGAAATTATAACCAAGCAAGGTTCGCTAGCTACACAAATCGTATTTATAAAACAAGGACTTACAAAATCCTATTTCGAATATAAAAATACGCAGCAAACCATTTGCATGCACCCCATACATAGTCTTGTAGGAATCCAAGGACTAGCGGATTCTAATATTTACCATTGTACACTTTCTGCGCTTAGTAATGTATCTGTTTGTATGTTTGATCTCCATACCTTTCGGTCTATTGCCAAGCAGAATGCTTCCTTTTTGTTTCAACTGCTCAATTTAAATATCGCACATTATAGCCTAAGTATCGATCGTATTTTTAGTCTGAAGTTAAAAGAGGATAAAAGTAAAATGGCCGATGTTTTACTCTGTTTAGCGCAACGTGTATATGCTTCAGATACTTTCGATTTTATATTTAGCATCGAAGAACTAGCCAAACTAACCGATGTTAAACCAAAAAAAGCCCAAAAAATTTGGACGGAATTTCAAGAATCAAAACTGATTAGACTAGACTCTGGAAGACTAAAAATTCTGGATAAAAAATCGCTTATCGAAATAAGCATTTAAAATAAAAGCATCCCTCGCATCTTCGCTTTCCTCCTGATTTTGAGTTTTCACTCAAAAAAAGAATAGCGCTTTAGCCAACAAATCTGATAGCCGATTCTATAGCTATTCTACCCACCAACTATCCCCATAAGGTATTAAAAAGAACGAAACAAACATCGAAATAATGATATTTATCATATTCATATGCATTCCATATCTATTGCATATTTGTGTCATTATCAACCAAGAATTTAGCGTTCTCCGGGCTCTTCATCTACCTTTGAGTTCTCATATTTAGTTAAAATAAATAACGTTTCCTTATGAAAAAAAGCGTTTCTATCCTCTTGTTTTTCTTTGTTTTTGCATGGGTTGCTCTTGGTAGTTCCGACGATCTATCTCCCGTACAACCAAAAAAACTAAACCTAGAAAACTATATTTACAAAGCCGATCGAAAAATAAGTGCAAGTGTCGATCATAGTAAATTTACCATTCTTCAGCAAAATTTTAAACGGCCTCAAGATGTTACTTTAGCTTGCTTGAGTTGCCATACCGAAAGACATAGCGAAGTAATGGTGAATAACCATTTTACTTGGCAAAGAAAAGAAGTGATCTTAAATCATGGGGCTGTTGAAATTGGCAAAAAAAATATTCTCAACAATTTTTGTATAGGTGTAGGAAGCAACGAAGCCATGTGTACGAAATGCCATGCGGGCTATGGTTGGACAGATACTGCATTTAATTTTCAGGCCAAAGAAAATATAGATTGTTTGGTTTGCCACGATAAAACAGGCACTTATGATAAAGGAAATGGCGGTATGCCAACGCCCAATACAGATCTGAATTTTGTTGCTCAAAATGTAGGCTATTCATCGAGCAAAAATTGCGGCTATTGCCACTTTGCGGGAGGCGGAGGCAATAATGTAAAACATGGCGATTTGGATAAAGCAATGCTGAATGCCGATAGGAATTTGGATGTTCATATGGCAAAAGAAGGTGAAGAAATGAGTTGTACCGACTGCCATATCACCGAAAATCATAATATCACCGGAAAACTTTATGCACTATCGAGCGAAAACAGCGATCGCGTAACTTGCGAACAATGCCATACGAGTGCTCCTCACCAAAAAAACATTTTAAACCGACATACCGATCGTGTTGCTTGCCAAACTTGTCATATTCCAAGGTATGCAAAAGCGAATGCAACAAAAACCTGGTGGGATTGGTCGACAGCAGGAAAATTAGATGAGAATGGAAAACCTATTGAAATAAAAGACAGTCTTGGTCAGGTTATCTATTTTTCGAAAAAAGGCAATTTTGCCTGGGGACAGAATATTGAACCCGAATACCGTTGGTTTAATGGATTAGCCGGTCACCAATTGATTAGCGACCTTATCGACACTTTGCCTGTACAACTCAATACATTGGATGGTTCTTATGGCGATAAAGGATTGAATATGCGGTCTTTGGCGCCTTCTAAGATTTGGCCGGTAAAAATTATGCGCGGCAAACAACCTTACGACACGGAATACAATACTTTGCTTCAACCCAAATTAGTAGGGCCTAAGGGAAGCGGCGCTTTTTGGGCTGATTTTGACTGGGAAATTGCATTGGAAAAAGGAGATGAATACATCCAGCATCCTTATAGCGGTCATTATGATTTTGTTGAAACCGAAATGTATTGGCCCTTGAATCATCAAGTGGCCCCAGCCGATCAAGCTTTAAGTTGCACCGATTGCCATGTGCGTGGAAAAGAAAGTCGCTTGAGTCAATTGGGCGGTTTTTATTTACCCGGTCGCGATAACTACCCTTGGGCCGATTATATTGGTATATTCTTAATTGTATCCACCTTTATTGGTGTACTTATTCATGGCGGTTTACGCATCTTCTTTAAAAAAAATAGTGAGCATTAATTCTAAATCTAGCAAAGAATGAAAATATATATTTATCAAGTTTTCGAACGATTTTGGCACTGGACACAAGCTGTATTGATTGGTTTTTTAGCACTTACGGGTTTTGAAATTCACAGCTCTTATTCTTTATTTGGCTATCAGAATGCCGTGAAATACCACGATATAGCCGCCTACGCTTTTCTTGTACTGATTGTTTTTTCTATATTCTGGCATTTTACTACCGGCGAATGGAGACAATATAAACCTTCTTTAAAGCTTATAAAAGAACAAGCCGAATACTATATTTTTGGCATATTTAAAGGCGCAGAGCACCCCACTCACAAACTGATTTATAATAAATTTAACCCCTTACAACGCGTTATTTATTTAGGCCTCAATATATTGGTTATTCCTGTAATGGTATTATCGGGATTTGCCTATATGTTTTTAAACTATCCCAACACCACCTTTCAATTAGAAGGTTTAAACATTATTGCGCTTGTGCATACCCTTGGCGCTTTTGCATTAGTCACTTTTGTTATTGCCCATGTTTATTTAACTACAACCGGACATAAACCTTTATCGGCAATCAAAGCCATGCTAACAGGCTGGGAAGAAGTGGACGAAAAAAGCGCCCGTGCCATGGTAGTTAACGAAATGGAAGTGGCTTTAAAAATAACCAAAGCACACTTAAAAACAGGTGGTGAGAAAAGCGAATTTTTAGATCATGCACTCGAAGAAACGGAGAAAAAAATGGGTGTATTGAAAGAAGAAAAGTTCCGAAGTGTTATTACCAACTCCGGCGCCGGGTATTTTAGAATCAATAAAAAAGGATTTTACGAAGAAGTAAACGAAGCATGGGCGCGCTTGTATAAATACGATTCTCCAAACGAAATTATTGGAAAACATTTTTCGCTGAGTCGATCAAAAGAAGATTTTGATGAGTTGGAAAAAACCTTTAATCGTGTGCTAAACGGAGAAACAATTCCGCATGGCGAAGTAAAAAGAAACTGCAAAGACGGTTCTTGCGGATTCCATACCGTTACCATGACGCCCGTTGTAAAGCATGGAAAAATTACCGGTGTTGAAGGTTTTATACTCGATACTACAGCGCGCAGGTTAGCCGAACGTGAATTGATGGAAAATAAAATACGACTAGAAAATTTGCTCAAAAACAAAGAGAATTAATTGGATATTAAGTAACACAATTTGAATAAAAAAAGGGTTGAAATTCAACCCTTTTTTTATTCAATCAGTTTAGCAAGCGGTCGATATGTAGTTTAAATTCTTTTAATTTACCGCTATCACAATGATCGGAATAAACCGAAACAAAATCGAAAGTAGTATCTCCTTGATTTAAATACGCCAATGAAGCATCAAAATGATTGTATTTACAACTGTATTTGATTTCTTCTACCAATTTTTCAAACCGCTTATAATCGACCGGATAAGGAATCTGTATAAAATGCCGATGGGGTACTTCGATGTCCTGAAATACACCTTCGTCTATTTTTTTAAACTTAATGTATTTCTTATGCTGTATAAAACTGTCAAAGGGCTTAACATTTTTCTGCTTTAAAAATTCAATCCCTTCATTTGCAAGGCCTTCAATTAAAGGATTTATGGTATCCATATCCGCTAAATGAATCCGAATACATTGGTAATTGGAATTAAATAGAGTAAGCTGTCCGGGACATGCATGCATAGCCAAATTATTCCGACGAATAATTTCGCCGCTTTTGCGTAAAACCATATCCTGAAAACAAGGTGCCGCTTTTTTTACGACCATGTATAAATGATGATCGTGTTGCTTCTTTTTATTCACCGGAAAATTGGCTTTAGAATAATATCCGGGTTCGGCAGAAGATTGCAAAATCATAAAATCATTTGTCCGATCATTTTTAAAATGACTTAGTTCCAGCTTTGTGAAAAAGCAAAAATAACCGTGTTGTGGTTCTGTGTTCATAATTTAGGTTTTTTAGTTTTAATGCTCTAATTTACAACTATTTCCATTTTTTTACAACTCAAAAGCGCAATTTTCATTCTAAATAAGAAAAGCGCTCATAACTACATGAACAGCTCATTTTCTGGACGTTACGTTAATAGAATTAACCATTATACAAAGCATTCTAAATAAGAGACTTAGACAGGCTTCGAAATCGCAAAAAAAACAATCATGTTAAATTAAAACAGGGGGTCATGTGAAAATATCAATCCTATCATTGATATATGTCAGTTTTTAAATGATTTATTCCCTTTTTTGGTCTGTTCAATTACCACGGCCTATTAAAATTATGCTTGGTATTCCACCCTATTTTTGTTGTGAATCAATTAACGAATTATTCATAATACCATCGACTAAAATTCTGATTATGAAAAAAAAGACTTCAATCGTACTTATTATGCTGTTTCCTCTAAGCTTTTTGTTTGCCGCCCCAAACGAAGATGGACAAGCAGCTGATGGGCATACGATAAAATTAGTGAATTATGTAAAAAAAGCAGATCGAATCGACCAGCAAATAGTTGATCACAGCAAATTTGCTATTTTACAACAAGAATTCAATCGGCCTCAGGATGTAACTTTGGCCTGTTTAAGCTGCCACACCGAGAGGCATACAGAAATTATGGCGAATAACCATTGGACTTGGACGCGCACCGAAAAATTAAACGGTCGTGGAGAAGTAACCGTTGGTAAGAAAAATATTCTCAACAATTTTTGTATTGGAACTTCCTCCAACCGAGAAACGTGCACGCGTTGCCATATTGGTTATGGATGGAAAGACGAAACATTCGATTTTACGGCTAAAGAAAATATCGACTGCTTAGTCTGTCACGATCAATCGGGCATTTATAAAAAAGAATCCGGACAAGCCGGATATCCTGTAAAAGGCATTAATCTTAATGTTGTTGCCCAAAGTGTAGGTTCACCATCAAGAGCAAATTGTGGTGTTTGTCACTTTTGGGGCGGTGGCGGAAACAATGTAAAGCATGGCGATTTAGAAGAGGCCATGAACGATTGCTCGCGTAAAGTGGATGTTCATATGGGAACGGATGGCGAAGATATGAGTTGCATCGAATGTCATATTACAGAAAATCATAACATTACAGGTAAACTATATGCTTTATCTTCTGAAAATAAAAACAGAATAACTTGTGCGCAATGTCATACCGAAGAACCTCATCAAGATGCATTATTAAACAAACATGGCATTCGCATTGCTTGTCAAACTTGTCATATTCCGGTTTATGCAAAAGCCAATGCTACAAAAATGTGGTGGGACTGGTCAACAGCCGGACGTTTGGATGAAAACGGAGAACAAATTCACGAGGCCGATGCAGACGGCAATCATAACTACCTGTCTATCAAAGGTACATTTGTATGGGATAATAATGTTAAACCGGATTATTTTTGGTTTAACGGATTGGCCGATCACTTTTTAATTACAGATACCATCAAAGAAATTCCTGTTCAAATGAACACTTTAGATGGAGCCTATTCGGATAAAGGAGCCAATTGTAAAACAAACGGTTGCTCCAAAATTTGGCCTGTAAAAGTGCATCGTGGAAAACAACCCTACGATCCGGTTAACATGAAACTCCTTCAATTAAAAACTTATTCTAAAAATAAAGGCGAAGGCGCATTTTGGCAAGATTTTGACTGGGATGCCTCCATCAGAGCCGGTATGGATTATGTGGGACTTCCATACAGTGGAGAATACGATTTTGTTGAAACAGAAATGTATTGGCCACTCAATCACCAGGTGAGTCCGGCCAATGAATCCCTTACTTGTAAAGATTGTCACGCACGTGGCGAAGAGGGAAGACTAGCTTCTTTAACCGATTTCTATATGCCCGGAAGAGATTACAATGCTTGGATAGACAATATTGGAGTGATCTTAATTACGCTCGCTTTTATAGGCGTAGTTATTCACGGTGGATTGCGCATTATTTTACGCAAAAATTGTTTGCACGAATAAAGCTGATAAACAAATTATTAATCGATAAAATTTAAAAAAGATGAAAATATATATTTATCAAATATTCGAGCGGTTTTGGCACTGGATGCAAGTCCTTTTAATCTTCACTTTAGCCATCACCGGATTAGAAATCCACTCCACTTACCAATTGTTTGGTTATAGTACTGCTGTTTGGATACACGATTTTGCCGCTTGGGCATTTCTAATCCTTATTGTTTTTGCCATATTTTGGCACTTTACAACAGGCGAATGGCGTCAATATAAGCCATCACTAAAACTAGTAAAAGAACAAATAGAGTACTATATAACCGGTATTTTTAGAGGAGCAGAACATCCTACTAATAAACTGGTTTACAATAAATTTAATCCGCTTCAACGTTTAATTTATTTGGGATTAAAAATTCTCGTTATCCCCGTAATGGTTTTAAGTGGAATCGCGTATATGTACCTCAATTACCCAAATCAAGGCTACCAATTAAACGGATTAGAGTTTGTAGCACTCTTGCATACAGCAGGAGCTTATTTCCTCATCGTTTTCATAATTGCTCACGTTTATTTAACCACCACCGGACACAAACCTTTATCGGCCATTATGGCTATGCTAACCGGTTGGGAAGAAGTCGACGAAAAAGGAGCAAGAGCAATGGTAGCCAACGAAATGGAAGTCGCTTTAAAAATTACAAAAGCAAGGTTGAAAGCAGAAGATAAGCAGAGCGCTCTTTTAGACGACGCTTTAGCAGAAACAGAAGAAAAATTAGGTGTGAAAAAAGAAGAAAAATTCAGAGATGTGGTTGCCAATAGCGGAGCAGGTTATTTCCGTATTAATAAACAAGGCATTTACGAAGAAGTAAATAAAGCTTGGGCAAACCTCTATAAGTTTAATTCTCCCGAAGAAGTGGCCGGAAAACATTATTCCTTGAGCCGCTCCGAAGAAGAGTTTGAAGAACTCGAAGTGACCTTTAACAAAGTGCTTAAAGGCAAAACAATCCCCCACGGTGAAGTTACCCGTATTTGTCAAGACGGATCGATCGGACATCATACCGTAACGATGACTCCCGTAGTACACAACAATGAAATTGTAGGTGTAGAAGGCTTTATCCTGGATACAACTGCCCGATTATTAGCAGAAAAAGAATTGCTCGAGAATAAAATTCGACTCGAACAACTTCTTGCTGAAAAAGGAGGAAAGAAATAAAAATAATATAAACGTAAAAATATTTGTCTTATGAAAACAAAAAATATAATCCATTATGCTTTATACGCCTTTCTAGGGCTTCTATTATCAGCTTGTGGTTCATCTAATAAACATTACGAAAATGTAGACCAGCTTGTAGCTAGCGTAGCTCCAAACGTAACAGAAATTACGGTAGAAGATTTACATCAAAAACTAGATAACGGAGATATAATTGTGCTTATCGATGTTCGCGAGCTCAACGAATTTAATCCGGGATATATTCCTGGTGCTGTAAATATTCCACGCGGATTATTAGAATTTAATATCCTTAACGATCCTTTCTGGGAAAATCAATTCCTCTATCCTCCACTTAAAACAGACGAGATAGTGCTTTACTGTAAAAAGGGCAGTCGCGGCCTTTTAGCTGCCGACATCTTACAAAAATTCGGTTTCGAAAATGTAAAATATTTAAAAGGAGGATTCAAGGCGTGGGAATTAAAATACCCCAACGAACAACTTAAAAACTTAGAACAAGTCCACGATACAGGAGCAGAAGTTGGAGGTTGCTAATTGAAATAAAACAAACCAAATGTATATTTTAAAAAATAATACTATGAAAAAGATTACGAAAATTTTATTGGGATTGCTAATTGTCCCTTTCTTAATGCTTCATGCTTGTAAAAAAGATCCGCCACCGGCTCCGGATGTTGATCCAAGTTTAAGTTTTAAGACTTTGAAAACTTACCTCATCGCGAATAACATGGATATTCCTTCCATTTTAACCGATTGGATTACAACTGCCGATGCTGTAAATACGCTAATGATCGATGGCGACAATACGAATGATTATTATATTATTGATTTGCGTTCGGCAACCGACTACGATGGAGGTCATATTCCGGGCGCCGTAAATGCCACATTAGGCACTTTATTAAACCAAGCAAGCTCATCCGGAGGAAAACCTATTCTTTTGGTTTGCTATACCGGACAAACAGCCAGTCATGCTGCCGTGGCTCTTCGTTTAAGCGGATATCCAACAGCCAAAGTCCTCAAATGGGGAATGGCCGGATGGAATTCGAATTACAAGGGATCTTGGGATGGTGGAACCGGTGATGCCGGCGCTACAAATTGGACTGCAGCACCCGGCAATATTGCAGGAAATAATACACATACCGATCCTGCTTATACTACAACAGCTACCGACGGAGCCGGAATTCTTAGCGAACGCGTTGCCGCCATGCTTGCCGGTGGATTTAAAGGCATTGCCGCTGCCACTGTTACTGCAACACCTAGCAATTATTTTATTAATAATTATTGGGGCGATACAGATGTTCAACATTATGGACATATTACAGGTGCCTATCGGATTTTACCTTTAAGCTTGGCCGGAGGTGAATATGCAAATTTAGATGCCTCGAAACCTATCGTTACTTATTGTTGGACAGGTCAAACTTCTTCCATGATTACGGCTTACCTCACTGTTTTAGGTTATGATGCGTATAGCTTAAAATTTGGCGCCAACAGTTTAATTTATTCTGCCCTCGAAAGTCATAAATGGGCCGATACCGAAACCCGCGATTATCCAGTAGTTGTAAGTGGTGCTCCTGCACAAAGTATTCTAAAAGATTACCTTGTGGCCAACGATATGGATTTAACTGATGTTTTAACCACTTGGATTACAACTTCAACCGATGTTTATACCAAACTCACCGATACAGATGCAAGTAACGATTATTATGTCATTGATATTCGCTCTGCCGAGCATTATGCTGCAGGTCATATCAATGGCGCCGTTAATTCAACTTTATTGAACGTTGTTACTACTGCCGCAGGCGCAGCAAATAAACCTATTGTGGTGGCCTGCTATACCGGACAAACTGCTGCTCATGCCGTTGTTGCGCTTCGTTTAAGTGGATATGCGGATGCTAAAGTTCTAAAATGGGGGATGAGCTCCTGGAACTCAAGTTTAATGAGTTATTGGAACAACAGTACAGGTAATGCTGGAACAAGCAGTTCAAATTGGACAGCCGCTCCGGGAGCACTAGCTGCCACGGCCACTTTTGCTGACCCCGCAATCTCGTCATCAGCAACTACCGGAGAAGGAATCTTAGCAGAAAGAATAACCTATATGCTTACCAATGGCTTTAAAGGTATCACTGCTGCCGATGTATTAACAGCTCCAAGTGGTTATTTTGTAAATAATTATTGGGCTGCCGCCGATGTAGAAACCTATGGCCATATTTCCGGAGCTTATCGCATAAATCCTTTAACCATTGAAGGAGGAGAAATAAACAACCTTAATCCGGATAAAACAATCGTAACTTATTGCTGGACCGGACAAACTTCTTCTATGGTAACCGCCTATTTGAATATTCTCGGATACAATGCGACAAGTTTAAAATTTGGTACAAATGGAATGATTTACGACGCATTGGCCGCCTCGCATCAGTGGGTTTCCAGCGAATCTAAGGACTTTCCTTTAGTTACTAGTAAGTAATTCAACGATTAATAAATGTAGATAATCTAAAAAACAAAAAAAATGAAAAAGATACTTTCAATAATTTTACTCGCTCTTCTTGCTGCACCAAGCTGGCTTTTTGCTCAAGGTTGTATGGAAGCATCAACCGATGATGGTGTTCAGGTTGTTGGCTATATTCAAGGGCAATACGAATATCAATTTCTCGACGAAGGTCTGAGCCCTCTTAACGGTCTAAAATCAGATAACGGCTTTTATTTTAACCGTGCACGTTTAGGTGTGGTCGGAAATATTCCATATGATTTTTCGTATTATGTTATGCTTGAGTTTAGCCCATCGAAAGGGGGCCCTTATTTACTCGATGCATTTATTACCTATAAACGATTGGCTCCGTGGATAAACGTAAGTATGGGACAATTCAAATCTCCATTCGGACTCGAGCTCAATACACCTTGTCAGAGTTTACACACAATCAATCGTTCCAGAGTGGTTAGTGAGCTTGCAAGTCCTTTCCGCGATATAGGCGTTATGGTATTTGGTGGAACAGGTGAAAAGGAAATATTTGGTTTTACGAATCCCAATGTTTTTGCCTGGAAATTTGCTATTACCAATGGAACAGGAATGAATGTAATGGACAATAATAAAGGGAAAGATTATACGGCTCGTTTAATTTTCTCTCCCATTGCCGGGTTAAGTGTAGGAGGTAGTTATCGTTATGGCACGCTTAAACCATCTGATCCAACTATGGAAGATGACCAACGTACACGTTATGGTTTTGATATCTCGGTAGAAAAAGCAAACTTTTTAGTTCAGGCCGAATACATCAATGGCAACGACCAAGGCTCATCTCTTGTTGGCGGTGGCTGTGGCGAAACACCAACTTTAGTTATCGGCGATTTTGTAAAAAACGGCTTTTTTGTTCAAGCTCTGTATATGACGCCCTGGAGAATCCAACCCGTTATTAAATACGAATCTTACGATCCTGATGCCGATATCGCCTATAACAAACAACAAGATATCACTTTCGGATTCAATTATTTCTTTAATGAGTGGACACGATTACAAGCCAACTATGTTTACAGAGTAGAAGAAAGCTCAGATACCGTATTGGCTGATTACCATGAAATTGGAAACGATTTTTTTGTGGTTCAATTGCAAGTTAAATTTTAATAAAAACCATGGTGCTAATCATCAGATTAACCTATTAAAAATTGAAAAAAATGAAAAATATTAAACAAGTTTATGCGCTAATATTAGCCTTCCTCTTTGTAATCCCTACGCTATTTGCTCAAGGATTATTCGACGCAAATAATTATACAAACGCCAGCAAAGACGACAATGTTAAAGTCATCTCTGTTCAATCAGATAAAAATTATAAAGTTTCGCATTTGCGCAATGCCATTCATATCGATCTTCATAATTTATACAAAGAAGGAAAACCCGAGGGTGTTTTAAAATCGGCGAGTGAAGTAGCGGCTATTTTAGGCGAAAACGGAATAGCCAACACAAATGAAATCATTATTTACGATGATGGTGATAATAAAGCAGCCGGACGCCTGTATTGGATATTAAAATATATGGGCGTTGCCGATGTAAAAATTCTTCAAAAAGACATGAAAGCTTGGCGTGCAGCACGTATTCCTTTAACTCCTGCACCCACAAAAATTACTGCTGCGACTTTTGTTGCCAAACCCAATAACGATGTATTTGTTGATACGCAATGGATAAAAGCCAATTTGAAAAACGCTGCTGTTACATTTGTTGATGTTCGTGCTCCAAAAGAATATACAGGAGCCGATGGCAAAAGCACAGGACATATCCCCGGAGCCATAAATCTGGAGTGGAGCACAATGAATGGCGCCGAAAGCGTTCTTCGGTCGAATGTTGAAATTGCAAGCCTTTTAAAAAGTGCAAATATCAATCCTGATAAAACGATTGTACTTTATTGTGCAACTTCTGTACGCGCAGGATTGCCCTTTTTCGTACTGAACTCTCTGCTTAAATACCCCGATGTTAGAGTGTATGATGGCGCAATGAACACTTGGGCGATGGATGCATCAAATCCGGTTGAAAAATAATTTCCCCAAAATAATTTCACAAACTTTGATTAATAAAAAACGGGAGCCAATTTGTTTTGACTCCCGTTTATTTTTTACTAAATCGACGCTTAAGCTTTATTTCTAATTTTATTAAAAATAATCTGACGCAAATCAGCAATAGCAACACGCTCTTGTTTCATGGTATCTCTTTCGCGTATCGTTACCTTATTGTCTGTTAAGCTATCGTGATCAACCGTAATACAATAAGGGGTTCCGATCGCATCATGACGGCGATAACGCTTTCCAATTGCATCTTTTTCTTCGTAATGACACATAAAGTCTTCTTGCAATTCAGCCATTATTTCGCGCGCCTTTTCGGGCAATCCGTCTTTCTTAATCAAAGGTAAAATAGCGGCTTTAAATGGAGCTAAAGCGGGAGGTAGATTTAAAACAACGCGTTCCGAACCATCTTCCAAAACTTCTTCGTTATAAGCCGAACTCATTACGGCCAAAAACATGCGATCCAAACCTATAGATGTTTCTACAACATAAGGAACATAACTCTCATTCATTTCCGGATCGAAATAGCGCAGTTTTTTACCTGTGAACTTTTCGTGTGCTTTTAAATCGAAATCGGTGCGCGAATGAATGCCTTCCAATTCTTTAAATCCCATAGGGAAATTAAATTCGATATCGGCAGCAGCATTGGCATAATGGGCTAGCTTTTCATGATCGTGAAAACGATAATCTTCTTGTTTCATACCCAAAGAAAGATGCCATTTCATACGCTCGCTTTTCCAATGTTCGTACCATTTCATTTCTTCGCCCGGACGAACAAAAAATTGCATTTCCATCTGTTCAAATTCACGCATACGGAATATAAACTGACGAGCAACTATCTCATTTCTAAATGCTTTTCCTGTTTGTGCAATACCAAAAGGGATTTTCATCCGACCTGTTTTTTGCACATTGAGGTAATTGACAAAAATACCCTGGGCCGTTTCCGGACGCAGATAAATCTCATTAGCGCCTTCAGCTGTTGAACCCATTTGCGTGGCAAACATCAGATTGAATTGCTTTACTTCTGTCCAGTTTTTTGAACCTGAAATCGGACAAGCAATTTCCAACTCCTCAATCAATAATTTTACATCTTCTAAATCGTTTTTTTCTAAAGAACCATAAAGCCGTTTTGAGATGGTCTCCATTTTTTCTTTATTCGCCAACACTCTAGCATTGGTGCTTAAGAATTCTTCTTCGTTAAAAGCATCTCCAAAACGTTTTTTTGCCTTTTCTACTTCTTTAAAAATCTTGGCTTCGATTTTAGCCAAATAGTCTTCAACCAAAACATCGGCACGATAACGTTTTTTGGAGTCTTTATTATCAATCAATGGATCGTTAAAAGCATCCACATGGCCCGAAGCTTTCCAAATTGTTGGATGCATAAAAATGGCAGAATCAATACCCACAATATTCTCATTCATCTGAACCATAGCTTTCCACCATGCATCCCGAATATTCTTCTTAAGCTCAACGCCATTTTGGGCATAATCGTAAACGGCACTTAATCCGTCGTATATTTCACTGCTCTGAAAAACAAAGCCATACTCTTTGGCATGACTTATGATTTTCTTTAGTTTATCTTCATTATTTGTCATGCCGCAAAATTAGTATATTTGTTTTGATTGATTGCATTGTGAAAAACGATTTACTTCTGATATTTAAAATTTGTTTATTATTCTTAGCACAAGAAGCCTAATACTGCTATCAATTTTTTACTTTTGCAAAAGAATACATTTCCTATGCTAAAAAAACAAATTCCAAATTGTATTACCGCTTTCAATCTTCTCAGTGGTTTATTAGCCATAGTAGCCAGTTTTGAAAAGGCTTTGTTATGGGCTGGTTTTTTTATTGCTTTAGGTGCTTTTTTCGATTTTTTTGACGGAATGGCCGCTCGATTGCTGGAAGTAAAATCGAAAATGGGTAAAGAAATGGATTCTTTAGCCGATATGGTAACATTTGGCGTTGCACCCGGTTTTATTGTTTATCAACTGATGTTACAGAGTTCTAATTTGCCTCAATGGATCGTGTTTAATCATTTTGCGGCTCCTTTTATTGCCTTTGTAATTCCCGTTTTTGCGGCTTTTCGTTTGGCAAAATTTAATATCGACACTAGGCAAACAAGCAGCTTTATTGGCTTGCCCAGTCCGGCAAATGCTTTGTTTTTTGCTTCGCTGCCTTTTATTTTAAGCGCTACTTACGCTGTTAAAATTCCCTTTTTACAAGATGGTCTAAACAATTTTTGGGTGCTTTTCGCCTTGGTTTTACCCATCAGTTTTTTAATGGTGACTGAGCTTCCTTTGTTTGGACTTAAATTTACCAATCTAAAATGGAAAGACAATATTTACCGCTTTGTTTTTCTTGGAATCGCTGCCGGTCTGTTAATCGTCTTGCAAATTACGGCATTGCCCATTATTGTATTTTTCTATATCCTCTTATCGATGATACAGAATCTCCTTTCAAAATAATAACAAATTGGTTATCTGAAATTTAAATTGTCCAGTTTAAACCTACAATAATAAAATGTTGATTAAATTGGGTGAAGGTTTCCTGTTCGCCCAGCTCATATAGGGTAG